>JAFTNU010000031.1 GCA_017451735.1 Clostridia bacterium | reverse complement strand
ATGCGACGGCTTTGAGGTGCACCTCAAAGCCGTCGCATTCTCTTTTTGTTTGCCCGGGGCCGGGACTCAGCCCATAATCAGCCGGGTGATCTCCTCGGGCTCACCGACGATCACCTCGGCGCCGTGGGTACGCAGGGTTTCGACCGAACGGAACCCCCAATTGACGAAAATACCGTCTACGTCGGCGTTTTTTGCGGTCTCCACATCCACATCCGAATCCCCGATATAGACCGACTCGGCGGCAGTGCATCCAAGAGCCTTCATGACCTCCAGCACACTGTCGGGGGCAGGCTTTTTTCTGATGCCTTCCCGATCACCGATGGCAAAATCAAACAATCCCGAAAAATACCGATCGGCCAGATCCTTGACAGCAAAATCCGGTTTGTTGGAGACCACGGCGGTGCGGATTCCTGCCGCCCGCAAGGCACGGAGCATTTCGGGAACCCCTGCATAAGGCTTGGTGGCATCGGCGCTGTGCTTGCCGTAATAAATCTTAAAATCCCCCAGAACGGTATCGATCATGGCGGAGTCGGTGCCCGCGGGTACCGCACATTGTATCAATTTCAGTGCACCGTTTCCCACAAAAGAGCGCACTGCCTCCACCGAATGGGTGGGAAAGCCATGCATGGCCATCACCGCATTGGTAGCGTCGGCCAGATCCTGCAGGGTATCCAGTATCGTGCCGTCCATATCGAACATTGCGAGCTTGTATCTCATGTTTCCCATTCTCCTTTTTCCAGTCGATGAATGACATCTGCGATCAGACCCTCCTTGCAATGACACAGGATATGATCGGCAATTTTTTTGACGCCGGGCATGGCATTCTCGGGGCAAACGGCAATATCCGCCGCCTGCAGCATCTCGATATCGTTTTCAAAATCGCCGCAGGCGATGAGAATGCGGTCCCCGCCGCAGAAGCGACGGAGCTTTTCCAGCCCCTTGGCCTTGTTACAGCCGGGATTCTGCACCTCGAGAATATTCGTCCCCGAGGAGGTGAGCCCCAAGCGTTCTCCAAAGTGCTCCATCAGGGCGGCGCGCACGGCGGAAAGCCGCTCGGGCAGCTCCCGATAGACAATTTTGTACCAATCGTTCACGGGCCAGGTCTCAACCGGTGCGACCCGCACCGCATCGGGGTCAAAATCTTTTATATCCTGCGCAAGAAACCCGCTGGCCTCCCGAATCCGCAGCTCGGTAGCGGTAGACACACGGTATGGAACATCGGGAAAGCGCCGTTGTGAAAAATCCAGGATCTCACGCACATCGGCGGGATCCATCCATTCCTCCTCCCGGGCCCGTTGCGCGGCGAAATCGTAAAGATAAGCACCGTTACACATCACCGCAGGCGCATTGACCAAGGCGGCGGAATCGCCGATGACATTGCGGATATTCAGATGCAGGCGACCCGTAGCATACGTAAAGAGTCCTCCGCCCGCCTTAAAGCGCTCCACCGCCTCCATGTTCCGCTCTACTCTGACCCCACCGGGGCCGAAGAACGTACCGTCCAGATCGGTAGCGATGATATAACGGGAAAAGTCAGTCATAGGTGTATTCCTTTCTCAAAATTTCAAGCACGGTATTGAAATTTTGCGGCAACGGAGCCGAAAACACCATCTCCCGTTCGGTGCGGGGATGGATCAGCCGCAATTCTGCCGCATGGAGGCATTGCCCCCCGAAAAGCGCCTTATGTTGTGCCTGAAAGCGAGTCCCATCCCCGCCGTAGACGGGGTCGCCCAGCAGCGGATGCCCCAAGGACGCCAGGTGCACGCGGATCTGATGGGTGCGTCCCGTTTCCAAGCGACATTGTACGTGGGTAAAGGTGCCGAAGCGCTCCAGCACCTCATAGTGGGTGATCGCTTCCTTCCCCTCGCCCGGACGGCACACCGCCATGCGCTTGCGGTCTACGGGATGGCGGTTGATGGGCTTGTTGACTGTCCCCTCATCCTCCCTGAGATTTCCGATCGCGATGGCCTGATAAAGGCGGCTGACGGTATGCGTTTTTAACTGTTCGGCCAAGGCGTTGTGAGAAAAATCGTTTTTCGCCACCACCAAAAGCCCGGAGGTATCCTTATCGATGCGGTGGACGATGCCGGGACGCACCACGCCCCCCACGCCGGAGAGCGAAGCTCCGCAGTGATACAGCAGTGCGTTGACCAAGGTGCCGTCGGTATTGCCTGCGGCGGGATGCACCACCATACCCTGGGGCTTATTGATCACGATGATGTCATCATCCTCATAACCGATGTCCAGCGGGATGTTTTCGGGCTGCGCCTCGGCAGGCACGGGATCGGCAACCTCCACGGTAACAATTTCGCCCCCCCGCAGACGATAGTTCTTTACCGCCTGCCCGCCTGTGACGGTTACCGCGCCCTCCTCCAGCAACCGTTCGATCGCGGAACGGGTCACATCCATTGCCTCGGCCAGAAAGCGGTCCAGCCGCTCACTCCGCCGCTCGGGGGGCACGACGGTCTCAAAGCGCTGTGCCATCGTGCTTTTCCCCGTCCTTTTTTTCGGACTTTTCGCTACCGTTACGGGACTTTTTATATTCCCGCACCGCCTCCAGGATCAGATCGACCGCAAAAAGCACCGCGCCCACACAAACAGCGGCGTCGGCAATATTGAACACCCAGACCCAGAAATCAAACAGGCAAAAATCAATAAAATCCACCACAAAGCCAAGGGAGATGCGGTCGATCATGTTACCGATACCGCCACCGATGATAAGCGCCAGGGAGACCCGCCCCAACGTAGACTTGACGTAGCGGTACAGGTAGAATCCAACCAACAGGATACCTATCACCGACAGCACCATAAAGACCCAACGGTGCTCGGACAGAAGTCCGAAGGCCATACCGCGATTTTCCACGTAGGTAAAATTGAGGACACCGGGGATCACGGTGATCTGCTCTTCATATAAAAAATTCAGCACCAGTAATTTACTGACCTGATCCAGTGCGATGACCCCAAGGATCAGCGCACCCACAAGTATCATCCACATGATGTGCTCCTTTCCGTAACAAATTGAAAAATGCCGCAAACGCCGCCGACGGCGTTTGCGGCAAGGATCTTACTTTTTGATCAGACCAAGCACAGTCTTGCAACGGGGGCAGAGGCATCCGCCCTCATCATCGTGCGTCCCTTCCTTGGTGTAGTTCCAGCAACGGTCGCATTTTTCACCCTCGGCGGCCGCAACGACCACACCGATGGGAGAGCCCTCTTCGATCACGGTGCCTGCGGGTGCGGCGGCACGGCAAAGGGCCACCTGCGATACGATAAACACGGTGGGCAGCTCGCTCTCAAAAGCGGCAAGCAGATCGTAAGCCGTGGCATCGGGAGCATAAACCGTGACCTTGGCATCCAGAGATTTACCGATGCGCTTTTCGGCACGGGCCAGCTCCAGGGCCTTCATCACAGGCTCACGCAAAGTGAACAGCTCGTTCCAACGGGCGGTCAGCTCGGGGAACGCCAGCTTCTCATCATACTCGGGCATATCGTTGAGGAACACGCTTTCCTTCACGTCCCCTGTCTTGTGGGGCATGGCCTGCCAGATCTCCTCGGCGGTGAAGGCCAGCAGAGGTGCCATCAGGCGGGTCATCGCGCTGATGATGTAATACATGGCAGTCTGTGCGGAGCGGCGCGCCTTGGAATCGGCACCCTCGGCATAAACGCGATCCTTGGTGATATCGATATAGAGTTTGGATAGGTCGATGGTGCAGAAGTTGTTCAGATCGTGATAGATCACGTGGAACTCATAATCATTGTAAGCGCGGCGGGCGTTCTTGACCAGCTCGTTCATGCCCGCAACGATCCACTTATCGATATCGTACAGCTCCTCCATGGAAAGCGCATCGGTATCGGGATTGAAATCGTACAGATCGGCAAGCAGGAAGCGCGCCGTATTACGGATCTTACGGTAGGCGTCGGACAGCTGCTTGAAGATCGCATCGGAGGCGCGCACGTCCACGTGATAATCGCTGGAGGCTACCCACAGACGCACCAGGTCGGCACCGTACTTGACGATCATCTCCTCGGGTGCGATGGAGTTACCCAGCGACTTGTGCATGGCCTTACCCTCGCCGTCCACCACCCAGCCGTGGGTCAGAACAGTCTTGAAGGGGGCACCCTCGCCCTTTGCGCCGACGGCAGTCAGCAGAGAGGACTGGAACCAGCCGCGGTACTGATCGGCACCCTCCAGGTACACGTCTGCGGGGAACTTATGCCCTTCTCTTTGCTCCAACACATAGAAATGACTGGAGCCCGAGTCGAACCAACCGTCAAGGGTGTTGGTCTCCTTGGTAAACCGCTTACCGCCGCAATGGGGGCAAGCATAGGTAGCGGGCAGGATGTCTGCCGCATCGGTATCAAACCAGGCGTTGGAGCCCTTTTCGCCAAAGAGCTTGGCCACGGCATCAATGGTGGTCTCGTCACAGATCGGCTTACCGCAATCCTCACAGTAGAACACCGGGATAGGCAGGCCCCAATGACGCTGACGGGAGATACACCAGTCGGCACGCTCCCGCACCATGGATTTGATGCGCTCGCCGCCCCACTCGGGCAGCCACTGCACCTTGTCGCAGGCGGCGGCCGCCTCGTCCTTGAAGGCATCCACCGAGCAGAACCACTGGGGGGTGGCACGGAAGATGATGGGCTGCTTACAGCGCCAGCAGTGAGGATACTCGTGGGAGATCTCCTCGCTGGCAAAGAGGGCGCCGCTCTCGGTCATATCCGCAAGGATCGCGGCATTGGACTCGGCATAGTACATACCGGCAAATTTGCCCGCATCCTTTGTCTGATAGCCCCGGTCATCCACGGGAACAATGATATCCATATTGTAACGGCGGCAGGTCTGATAGTCGTCGGCACCAAAGCCGGGCGCGGTGTGCACACAGCCCGTGCCACTCTCCATGGTCACGTAATCGGCATTGACGATCAGCGATTCACGGTCAAGGAAGGGATGCTGTGCCGTCATGTATTCAAACTCGCTGCCCTTCAGGGTGGCCAGCACCGTATAGTCGGCAACGCCGCCTGCCTGCATGGTCTTTTCCAGCAGGGCGCTTGCCACGATGTAGCACGCATCCCCCGCCTTGGCGACCACGTAATCCTCCACGGGATTGAGGGCAATGGCCAGGTTACCGGGCAGAGTCCAGGTGGTGGTGGTCCAGATCACAAAGTAGGTCTTGGAGAGATCGCAGATCCCTGTCAGCTTGCCCTTATCATCCTTCACGGCAAACTTGACATAGATGGAAGTACAGGCATCGGTCTGATACTCGATCTCCGCCTCGGCCAGGGCCGTCTCATCCTTGGGGCACCAGTAAACGGGCTTGAGTCCTTTATAGATGTAACCCTTGCGATACATCTCACCGAACACGCGCACCTCGCGCGCCTCGAAATCGGGAGACATGGTGAGATAAGGATGCTCCCAGTCGGCGGTCACACCCAGACGCTTGAACTGCCCCATCTGCACGTCCACAAAGTTCTGTGCAAAGGCATGGCAGGCAGAGCGGAACTCAGAGATCGACATCTTCTTGCGGTCGATCTTGTTCTTCTTGATGATGGCGCTCTCAATGGGCATGCCGTGGTTGTCCCAGCCGGGAATATACGGCACACGATAACCCATCATGGCATGGGATTTGTTGATAAAATCCTTCAGGATCTTATTAAGGGCGGTACCCATGTGGATGTTACCGTTGGAGAAGGGAGGACCGTCATGAAGCACGAAGGTGGGCTTGCCCGCCGCACGGCTTTGCATACTGCCGTAAAGGTCAATGCTGTTCCAATAGTCGAGCATCTGGGGCTCACGCTTGGGCAGCTCGGCACGCATCGCAAAGGCGGTGCTGGGAAGGTTCAGAGATGCACTGTAATCTTTTGCCATTGTTCTTACTCCTGTAAAACCGAAATGTCGGTGAATTGTTTACAAATATTGGTCGGCGCATAAACGGTAGCGCCCTTTTTTGGTCTTGTCCGAAAGCGAACGGACGATAAATTTTCCCTTGCCGCGAATCACGATGACCGCTCCTTCTCCCACGGTGCGGTCCACCCGCTCCTCGGGCTCGTAGTCGATCTCGATCTTTCCCTCCCGAAAAAGCGCCTGGGCCTTCTCGCGGGGCAGATTGGCCAGCGCCGCCACCACGGCATCGGCGCGGGGGGACGCCACCGTGTCGCTGACAGGGGCAAAACGTCTGCCGCCGTCAAAATCGGCGGGCAGTCTGACGGTGGAAAGCCGTACGGCGTCATTCGCCACACGGTCCAGATGCTCCACAAAGAAGTTGACCATCACGCGGTCACAGAACAGCACTGCGCGGTCGGGCGCCATCACACAGATATCCCCGATGCAGTCCCGCTCTACCCCCAGGTGTAACAAAGCACCCAGAAAATCCCGATGGGTCAGGTCACGGTAGCCACTCCCCCGTACCTCCAGTGCCATAAGGCAGTCGGTATAAGTATCCTCCAGGCACTCGGTGCGGTAGGGCTCCTCCAGAGCAGTCAGATAGCCGGGCAGAAAGAACATCCGCCGACGCTCGGCCTCGGCATAGCCGCCCCATAAGCACCACTCCTCGGCGCATCCCGCCAGGTGGCGGGAAAGGCGCAGCTGCTCGCCGGGGGTGAGAAATCGGGTATAGGTGATCTCGCCGCCCCTTGCGCGGGCAAGCAATTCCTCTGCCCGCGGCAGAAGCAACGCATCAAGTTCTGCCATATCACGCAAAGATACCGATGACGGTACTGACCACGGACAAGAGAATATAGGCTACAAAAAAGGAAACATCGATCGGGATATTCCGAAACCATCCCATACGCTCGAAAAGCGCACGGATGGGTGCCACAATGGGCTCGGTCACCATGGCCACAAACAGCAGAATGGGATTATCCTCCTGCAAAGGGAACCACGAAAGAATGGCACGGACCAGCATACAGAGCTCCAACGCAAACAGCAACGCTTGCGCCGTCCCCACAAACAGTTTGACGAACAAGGCCATGCCCTTCTCTCCTTTCCGAAATGTAATCGATCAGCAAACGGGGCGATCAGACGCGATCGTCCTCGTCCCCCTCCTCCTCATCGGTCAGCTCGCCCGAGCGGGGAGAAAGCACCAGAGTGGTTTTGGTCACGCGCTTGAGCTCACCGCCCAACACCTGCAGCGCGCCCAACAAAAAGTCGATCAGGCGCAGGGCTGCGGGGCGCTCCAGCTCCTCAATGTTCATCACGACGGTCAGACCGTCCATCAGGTAATCGACGACCAGAGGACCGTCCTGGTAGCCGCGGGGCTTGACCACCTTCAGCTTATTGGCCGTGCCGCCGGAGGTGTTTTTCTTGGGGGGCAGAGGCGCCGCCTCGTCCTCAAAATCACCGACAACGCCGTCCTCCTCTTCATCCTCGCCGCGGTAAAAGCCGCTGTCATAGGCGTCGTCGTAAGAATCATAGTCGTTTCTGGGTTTCTTGAAAAAGGGATTTTTCATTGATTTTTCCATCCTTTCGTCTTTTGATTATCATGAAATGTGATCGTTGTCGTGATTGTAAAAAAGGCGTCTGCCCACACGCACCATATGGGCGCCGGCCCCGATGGCGGGGACAAAGCTTTCGGACATACCCATGGAGTAAAGGGGCTCTCCCGCAAGCTCCAACGCCTGCCAAATGCGATCACCGATCTCCCGGACGGATGCAAAGTAAGCCCGGTATGCGGCATCGTTCTCGAAGCGGGGGCCCATGGTCATAAAGCCGCAAAGACGCAGATGGGGCAATGTCAGTATTTCGCGGCAAAGATCCTCGGCCTCCTCGGGCAAGACTCCGCTTTTGGCCTCCTCACGGGCGCCGTTGATCTCCAGAAGAACATCCATGACGATGCCCTTCGCCCCTGCCCGTCGGTCGATCTCGGCGGCAAGCCTTGCCGAGTCCACCGAGTGGATCATAGACACTTTATCGATGATGTATTTGACCTTATTGGTTTGCAATGAACCGATGAAGTGCACCTTGGCGCCATGCGCCGAGAGCAAGTCCCATCGATCCAGCAGCTGTTGGACGCGATTCTCCCCCACCTCGGTGACTCCCTGCTCCAGCAGGGCACGCACCTCTTCATCGGTACCGTATTTGATGGCCGCCAGCAATCGGGTCCTTCCCTCACACCCTGTGGCAGCTTCAGCCGCCGCGATCTCGGCGCGAACGGCAGAAAGATTGCTGTCAATATAAGAAAGCTTGCTCATCGGTTCAACACCTTCCCTTCATAAACGCTGCGGGAGGTGATCAGAATGTTCTCGCCCTCTCTCAGATAGCCCGTATCGCTGCGGATCGCCGCGATGCAGCACCCGCCGTCCCGGCATAAGATCTCGACCCGACGCCGACCTGCAATACCGTCGCTTGCAATGTATACCGCATTTTCCCCATTCTCACTGTAAAGAGCCATGGCGGGAATACGAATTCCCGTCACGCGCTCCCGATCCACCTCAATGGGCTGCCGGCGGGAAAAATCCATATCCGCAGGACGTTGATCGGCACGGAAAACAAGCAGGATCGCACTGCCGTCATCGGAGGGCGACATGCGCACCAGCTGCATATCGGTCTCGCCTCCCCGCGCCATACGAACGCGATAGGATACATTGGACGTATACCCTTGGGCCACCTCGGGTGCCACCGTTACGGCAAGGCAGAAGGTGCCTCCGCTCACCAGCTTGCCCACACTCAGCGCATCGGTCTGGGGCGTGGCAAGCAGGCGATTCAGGCTTTCCGGCGTCAGGCTTTCAATGGCCGAAACACCGAACAACGCCTCGTATCCGTCGGTCTCATAGGTAAAATAGCCGTTCTCCTTGGCAGTGAGCGTATGAGGGGCATCCTCATACCGCACCAGCTCATCCACCCTGGCACGCAGGGTAGCGATCTGCACCCGCACCGCCGACTCGCTGTCACCAAAGGCACTGCGCCGCTCCAATGTGGCCGCCAGTGCTTCACCGGCACGCAGTCCCGCCTGCAAATCTCCTGCTCCCATAGCGTTCATCAGAGCGGCATAGGATTCGGTATAGGCGGCCTGCCAGGGGATCACATCCCGTTCCAAGGCATTTTCCAAGCGTCCGATCTCCTCGTACAGGGCAGCGGCCTCTTCCCGTTGCACGAATTCCCCTGCACTCCCGCCGTACACATTGGCAAGAGACTCTCCAGCTCCAACGGCGGCACCGTCCTCCACCAGGTATTCCACAGGGCCGTTATTGCTGCTGCGGAAGGCGGTTTCATCGCGGAAAACATAGGCCGAAAAGGAATCGGTGACCGTATAGGTCGCAACCTTGGCCGCCTCATAGCTGTAGGTGCCCGCACTGCGCGCCGCCTCGGTGATCAAAATACCGATCAGCAGGGCAAGAAGCAACAGAATGCACATTGCACGAATGACGTGCCCACCGGAAGCTTTCCCGGCAACCCTTCTCATGCCTCTCCCCCCTCTGTACGTATGCGCGGCAAGGCACGCGCGTTTTATCTAATGATAGATTATTATATCATATTCCGCAGGCTTGCGAGCAATTCCAGAGACATATTTACAATTTCTTCACTTTTTCGTGTCTCTTTTCCGTCATTCGCCTCGATCCAATGTACATAAGGCTTGGCCGAAAACCAGGTCATCTGCCGCTTGGCATAACGGCGGGTGGCGGTTTTCAGCTCGGCAACCGCATGGGAAAGCTCACATTCCCCGCGGCAATATGGCAACAATTCCTTATAGCCGATGGCGGCGGAGGCCGTACGGGAAGCTTCAAACACGCCCCGCTCCATCAATCTGCGGGTCTCCTCCACCAGCCCCTCCTCGATCATCAGATCCACGCGGCGCTCGATGCGCCTGTAAAGCACCTCCCTGTCCGTATAGGAAAGCCCCAGAACGGTAGCTCGGTAACGGGTGGGGCTCTCAAGGGAGCGGCGATCCCACTCGGACTTCGGAATTCCCGTGGCACGGTAGATCTCCAGAGCGCGGATCACGCGGCGTACGTTGTTCGGATGCACGGCATCGGCACTGGCAGGATCCACCTGCCGCAGCTGTGTATGCAGATATTCCGCCCCCCGTGCCGCGGCAAGCGTGTTCAGCTCGGCCCGCAATGCCGGATCGGCACCGGGTGTCTCGGCCACGCCGCCCCGCAAAAAAGCGTCAAGATAAAGCCCCGTTCCACCGCAAAACACAGGGAGCCTTCCGCGGCATAAAATATCTTGCACCGCCGCCTCGGCGGCGGACACGTAATCCATGGCCGAAAAGTCGGCTTCGGGCTCGGCAATGTCGATCAGATGATGCGGTACCTCCCGCTGCTCGGCCGCCGTGGGCTTGGCCGTACCGATATCCATCCCACGATAGATCTGCATGGAATCGCAGGAAACGACCTCGCCCCCAAGGCGCTTGGCCAGCTCCAGTGCAAGCGCACTTTTACCGCTTGCCGTAGGGCCCACGATCGCCAGAATCCGTGGCTTTTCGCTCGCATTCACCGTCTTGCTCCTTTCTCCCAAAATACGCACTGCGCCCGCCGCAGGCGGGCGCTTGCATCAAGCACCAAAGTGCAAAAAATCCCATACCGTCCCCACGTTTTTTAAACCGTCGGTCCAAGTGGAAACGGTTTGCAGGATGCTGTTATCCGAAAAGATGAACCACAGCACCAGTACCACGACCACCACAAAAATAATGAATTTTGCCAGCTTTCCAAGCAACCGTATGGCAAGATAAATGGCAAGCACGGCAACCAGCAATGCCAGGGCCGCGTATGCAATATCCGTAAACAATTCTACAGGCAATGTGATCCTCCCTTCCGTAAAACAGGCTTTTTACCAAGTATCCCCCAAAACGGGGTGAATTATCAGAGCCTTGCACCGACGCACTTATGCTCATTCAAAAAGCAAGCAGTGCAAGGCGCACCAGAGCAGACGAACGATGGCGCAGTTGACCTACATCCAGTTCGTCTGCGAGGCGCAACGACGCAAAAAGTTAGCGCACTCATCGAAAGAATTTTTTGCCAGGCTAGGCGCACCGAGAAACACAGGCAAAGGCATAGTTTCCTATGTCGAGCCGAGTATCGCAGGCGCAACGACGCATGGCGAAAAATTATTCGATGAGCATGGCATCACCGAAGGAGAAAAAGCGATACTTCTCCTCCACCGCCGTCTTATACGCCGCCAGCATGGCGTCTCTGTTATAAAACGCCGAGACAAGCATCAGCAAGGTGCTTTCGGGCAGATGGAAATTGGTGATCAGTGCATCCACCGCTTTAAAGCGGTATCCGGGGTAAATAAAGATGCCTGTATCCCCCGTAACGGGGTGAATGATCCCCTGCTCGTCCGCCGCGCTCTCCAGGGTGCGGCAGGAGGTCGTTCCCACCGCTACGATGCGTCCACCCGCGGCACGGCGACGGTTGATGAGCTCGGCACTTTCCTCAGAGACTGAAATAAACTCGGTATGCATCACATGCTCGTCCACCCGATCGGCCTTCACGGGGCGGAAGGTGCCAAGACCCACGTGGAGCATCACAGGGGCAATGGCAATGCCCTTGGCACGAACCCTTTCCAAAAGCTCGGGGGTGAAATGCAATCCCGCCGTGGGTGCGGCGGCAGAGCCCTCCTCGCGGGCATAAACGGTCTGATAACGGTCGTTATCCTCCAACTGGGCCGTGATGTAGGGGGGGAGCGGCATCATACCGATGCGATGCAGAATGTCATAAATATTGGCATACGTATGCCGATCATAGTCAAATTTGACATAGCGATTCCCTTCCTCCACAATGTCCGTAACCGTGGCGGTCAGAATGCCGTCGCCAAACACCAGCTTCATCCCCACGCGGGCGCGCTTGCCGGGCTTGACCAGAGTCTCCCACAGATCCAGCTCCCGTTGGCGAAGCAGTAACAGCTCGATGGTCGCCTCGGGGCGCCCCTCCACATGACCGTAAAGCCTGGCCGGAATGACCTTGGAATCGTTGATGACCAATACATCCCCCTCGTGCAAATAATCAAGGATGTCACGAAAATGCTTGTGCGCGATCTCTCCGCTTTTCCGATCGATGACCATCAATCGCGAGGCATCACGGGGCTCTGCCGGGTGCTGCGCAATACGCTCTTCGGGCAGATCGTAGTAGAAATCGGAGGTTTGCAGGTCGGTTTGAATTTTTTCGTTTCGAATCGGTTGTGCCATAGGTATCCTTTCATCCGGCGCTTTTTGAAAAACCTTTGAAAAACAGTTGACAAGCGCCCTTTTGTGTGTTAAGATAGTGGTGACAAAAAAGTCGGAAAAACATAATATAATGATAGAGGCGCACCCTGCGACCTCATCGGGGCAAGGTCGCCGTGACCGTCCGAGCCCCTATGGGAGCACAGAGTGCCGAAGTGGAGCTCCTGCGGCGGGGGCTTTGCTGGTTCACACGGTGCAGAGCTGTGGAACTGTCGTCAGTATTGATGGAGAGCTATCTGTATGTTGCCGAACAGCACGCGCGCGTCTGTTCTTATTATAGTACAACTACGGCTGGTTTTCAACCGGTTTTTTTATTTTCTTGTGCTTTTTTGCACACTACCGGCAAAGCCGGAGAAAGGAAGTACACCCATGAGCAAATTGAAAAACAGCATTTTTACAGGAGCAGCAACCGCCCTCATCACCCCTTTTCGTGACGGCAAAATCGACTACGACTGCCTGAAGGCTCTGATCGAGACTCAGATCACGGGCGGCATTGACGCCCTGGTCATCGCAGGCACCACAGGCGAGGCCGCCACCCTTGACCATGAGGAGCACTGCGAGCTCCTGAAGAGGTCGGTGGAATATGTAGCCGGACGCGTCCCCGTGATTGCAGGCACCGGCTCCAACGATACCGCTTACGGCATCGAGCTTTCCAAGTACGCCTGCGAGGTGGGCTGTGATGCCCTCCTGCTGGTCACGCCTTATTACAACAAGGCCACCCCCAAGGGCCTGATCGAAAGCTTCCGCGCCACGGCGGACGCCACCGATAAGCCGATCATCCTTTACAACGTGCCCTCCCGCACGGGCGTGAATATCACCCTGCCCGTTTACAAGGAGCTGGCAAAGCATGAGCGGATCGTGGCAGTGAAGGAGGCATCCGGCAATCTTTCCTCCATCGCGGAGCTGATCGCCGAGTGCGGCGACGCGCTGGATATCTACTCGGGCAATGATGACCAGATCGTGCCCATCATGTCCCTTGGCGGCAAGGGTGTTATTTCGGTGTTCTCCGGCATCATGCCCCGTGAGTGCCACGAGCTCTGCACCGCTTGCCTTGCGGGTGATTTCAAGACCGGTGCCGAAATGCAGCTCAAGTATCTCAAGCTGATGAACGCCCTGTTCTGCGAGGTCAACCCCATTCCCGTCAAGACCGCCTCCACGCTCCTCGGGCTCTGCGGCGACGAGATCCGTCTGCCCCTGTCCCACATGGAGGAAGGCAACCTCGCCAAGCTGAAGGCCGCCATGGCGCAGTACGGGCTTTTGAAATAAATATAAGCTTTTTGCCACTTTCCTCAAAACACAGAACAATTTTTTGATTTTCTATCCGAAAGGAAGTTAAAATTATGCTCAACATCATGCTCTGCGGTTGCGGCGGCAGAATGGGTGCGGCGGTCATCGCCGCGGCAAAGGAAGCAGGCGACTATATTGTGGCAGGCGTTGATATCAACCCCGCCGCCGACAGCCCCTTCCCCATCTTCGCCTCTCCCGACGAATTCAGGGGCAAGGCCGATGTGATCATCGACTTTTCTCATCACAGTGCCCTGCCCGGGCTCCTGGCCTACGCCGCCAGAACCGGTACCCCGCTGGTGATCTCCACCACAGGCCACACCGAGGAGGAGCTGGCCGCCATGAAGGCCGCCTCCGCCATGGTGCCGATCTTCTTCTCCCGCAACATGTCCCTTGGCATCAATCTGCTGATCTCCCTGTGCCGCCGTGCCGCGGCCACCCTGGGTGCAGATTTTGATATTGAGATCATCGAAAAGCATCACAATAAAAAGCTGGATGCCCCCAGCGGCACGGCACTGATGATCGCCGATGCCCTGGCCGACGACGGCAACGAGCACCCCTATGTCTATGACCGCCACGCCGAGCGCCGTCAGAGAGCGCGGGGAGAGATCGGCCTGCACGCCGTCCGCGGCGGTACCATCGTGGGCGAGCATGAGGTGATGTTCTGCGGCAAGGACGAGGTCATCACCCTTTCCCACAGCGCCGCCTCCCGTGAGGTCTTTGCCACGGGTGCTCTCCGCGCCGCCCGATTCATGGCAGGCAAGCCCGCAGGCATGTACAACATGGACGATGTGGTGAACTCTCTTTGATGCACCCACAGTGCAAAAGCACAATTCATGCACATCATAAGAAATCCCCCGAAGCGTGACACGCTTCGGGGGATTTTGTTCTATCTGAGCAAAGTCGTTTGCAGCAAAAAGCAATACCGTTTACTTTTTTGGGGGAAGAAATCCTTCAAAGATGGGATACGTACCTGCGGCAATATAGCGCTCGTATTCGACCCTGTCACGGACGGTATACACGAAGGACGCCGCACCGAACCATTTGATCCCGACCTTGAGTGCCAAGCGATCGGGATGATGGCCGTCCCACGCATGGAATGCGGGACGGCATAAAAAGGTGAGCCAAAGTGCGGAAAGAGCGAAATTGAGCACCTTGTTGCCCTTGCGCTTTTCCTTGATGAGATCGGTGGACAAAAGGCCGATCACCGCCCGGGGCGCTTGCTTTTTTACGGCGCGCAGGAGTAAGGGGTTAAAGGATTCCATGCACCATTCTCCCCCATAGCTCTTCAAAATCTCCAACACCTTCGGCACCAAGGCGGTATTACCGCTCTCGCCCTTGAGTTCAATGAGCAAGGGTACGCGACCGCCCACGGTCTCCAGCACCTGTTTAAAAGTGGGAATACACTCGTTTTCAACCCCGTTCAGGGGGATATGCGTCAGTTCTTCGGCAGTATGCTCGGCCACCTTCCCCCTCACGCCACACACGCGGTCAAGAGTATAATCGTGAAACACCATAACCTCGCCGTCCGCAGAGAGCTGTACATCCAGCTCGATGCCAAAGCCCTCCTCCGCCGCGCGGCGGAAGGCTGTCAGCGAATTTTCGGGGATTTCCCCGCCCCACAGCCCGCGATGGGCATAAGGACGGCAGAAGGGCGCCACCGCTTTTTGACGCGCCCGAGGCGCGATCAGAAAGAGCCAAAGAAGAAAAAGTGCCAAAACGGTAGCAGAAACGGCAAGAATCGCAATCAACCAAGGTTCCATCAGTCGTCCCCTCCTCCGGCGGCGTCAAGCACCACCTGCTTGGCCTCCGGCTTGGCATCACCGTGACGGACAAAGAGCATGGTAACAAAGGCCAAGGCCACGAAGAAGGCGGCATAGGGGAACAAAGTGCGCCAGCTGATATGATCCAGAAACAGGCCCGACAGGATGGGAGTCACCACCTGCGCCGCCATGCTGGCCGTGTAATAAAAGCCGGTGTATTTGCCCACATTACTGCCGCGTGAGAGCTCCACCACCATAGGGTAGGAATTGACATTGATGGTGGCCCAACCGATGCCTGCCAGAGCAAACAGCAAGGGCATCAGGATCTGCTTGACGACCTCGGGGCTCTCGGCGCTCAGGAAGGAGGCAAAGAAGAAGGAAGCGCCGAGAATCACCACGCCCCCGAGGATCATCTTCTTTCTGCCCAGCTTGGAAGAAAGAATGCCCACGGGCAAATAGGAGATAATAGCCGCCGCCTGGGCGATGAGCAGTGTGGTATTATAGTCCACATTCAGCACTGTGCTGGCATAAACCGAATACTTGCTGGTAACGGCATTATAGCCCATGAACCAGAACACCACCGAGGAAAGGATCAGGCCAAGTGAAATCCTTTCCCCACGGCTGAGCTTGCGCATTTCGGTGCTGTCTGACTGATCCTCTTCGGATTTGTCAAGACCCAGGCGCTTGCTTTCCTCCTGCATCTCCGCCGCCCATTGGGGCTCACGAACCTTCCACAAAAAGATCGCAAGGCCCACCAGCATGATTCCCGCCACAATGGAGAAAAAGGTGGTGTAGCTCATCAACGCGTTGACGGTTTTGCCCGTCCCCATAACGGTGCCCAGCAGCAACACCAGAATGCCGCCCGCCGTTCCCATCAGATTGATCACCGCATTGGCCTTGGAGCGCAGGGGCTTGACGGTCACATCGGGCATCAGCGCCACGGCGGGGGAACGGAAGGTGCCCATGGCAATGAGGGTGAAGAACAGCAGCACCATAAAGATGATCAACGGTACAGGGTCTTTTGCTGTGGCTCTTGCCGCAAAGGCCTGTCTGGCGGGCACCACAATATTAGAATAATCGGGATTGGTCGTACTTGCACCCGCCTCGTCGGTGACCGTCATGGGAATGGAGGTGAATGCATCACGGGAGATCAGCTCCTGCAAGGGCTTCTTTTCGGAAATGATATCCTTCGACTGCCAGTTGGCCACGGTGGGGTTCTCGTCCCAGATGGCGCCCAAAGCCTCGGTATATCCGTCACCCTCGGTGGCGGCGGCCGCCTCGATATTCTTCAGCTGTGCACGGTCGGGGATCGACAGACCAACCAAAAGCACGGCGGCACAAACAGCACCGATGACGATAAACGGTGTGCGCCGCCCAAAGCGACTGCTGACCTTATCGGAGATCGCACCAAACACGGGGAGCAGAACCAGCGCAAAAATGTTATCCAGCGCCATAATGGCACCCGACCAGGTCTGTGCCAGACCGAACTTGTCGGTCAGAATCTTGGGCACGATGGTATCGTAGGCCTGCCAGAATGCGGAAATCAGAAAAAATGCAAATCCCACAAATATGACACGCTTATAGTTGAGCTTCATGTCTTTTTTCCTTCCTTTTGCAGTATCGTATAGACCTTCAGGACTGCGGCCTGAGTCTTGCCGTCGGGGATCTCGCCCGAAAGGACCTTTTCCACTGCCTCGTCAAGGGGCATGGTGAAGACCTCCAGGAATTCATCCTCATCCAGATGCTGCTCGCGATATGTGAGCCCGCGGGCCAAAAACATGCGGATCCGCTCGCCGAAAATAGCGGGTGAGCCGAGATAATCTCCCAAATAGACGATCTCCCGCGGGACGATACCGGTCTCCTCCTGCAGCTCGCGCAGAGCCGCCGCGGTGGGATCCTCATCGGGGCTATCCAGCTTGCCTGCGGGGATCTCGGTCAGAATCTCCCCGAACGGGTAGCGGAATTGCCGTTCCAATACGACTCTTCCGTCGTCGGTCAGAGGCAGGATGCACACCGCGCCCACATGCTTGACATATTCGCGGCGGGCCGGATTTCCGTTGGGCAGCTCGACTTCATCTTCAAAAAGTTTCACCACTTTTCCGTCATAAATAAGCTTTGAGGACGTGGTTTTTTCTTCCAATCGCATAAGTACCTCCGGATTTTGTCAGTTTCCCTTATAGTATATCCGAAAATTGGAAATTTGTAAAGCGGTTATGCAAAAAACCTCCCGGGGCAGTAACGTGATACTCTTAACGGAGTGCATTCACGTTGCTGCCGCAGGAGGTTTTCCTGTTACTGTATATTTCTCATCCGCATAGCACGCTTGATCTCATCGGGTGAATAGCCGTAGCGGGCAAGGGCCGCAAACAGCTTGCGGGCCGCGGTATCATCGGCAGGAATCGCCATGCGCCGCTTGCGCATCAGCATGGCACAGCGGGCGGCACCGTCCTCGGTGCGCAATCGGGCCGCGGCATATTTCAAAGCGCCTCCCGTATAGCCCTTGGCTGAAAGATCGGCCAGAATACGGCGGTCTCCCCAAAGCTTGGAGATTCCCTTCTCTGCCTCCCGCACAGCGCCCTCCTCCTCTTTGAGATAGCCCTTCTCGGAAAGCTCTGCCACCGCCTCGGCGGCAATGTCGGCGTCGACTCCCCGCACTCGCAGCTTCTGCACCAGGTGCTTGGCAGAGCATCCGTTGGCCCCAAGGGAGCGCAAGCCCGCCCCGATAGCCTCGGAAACTGCCGCCTCGCGGCGCAGATGCTCCAGGGTGCCGGCGTCGATCTCCCCCACACGGGGCAAGCGGGAAAGACGGGCCGAGAGAAGAGCCAGTGTCTCTCTTGTCGTTTCGCCCTTCTCTGTAACCTCTATCTCGATCAAAAGGTGCGCGCCGCCATCGGCGGCGCGCATCCCGCAAATGCGGGCAATCAAATCATTCCCCATCGTCACCCAGCTTTAAGGTGCGCAGATCGAAATCATCCTCGTCCTCATCGTCCACATCAAAGGTCTCCTCGGTGGCCTCGATCTTATCCGAAAGAGCGCGCACCTTGGCCTCGATCTCGGCAAAGAGGGCTTCGTCGCTCTCCAGCATCTTGCGGATGTTATCCTTGCCCTGCCCGAGGCGCTCGCCGTTGTAGGAGAACCAGGAGCCGCTCTTCTGAATGACATCCAGCGTAAGACCGATATCCACCAGCTCGCCCGCACGGGAAATGCCCTTTCCGTAGAGAATATCAAACTCAGCCACGCGGAAGGGGGGCGCCACCTTATTTTTCACGATCTTGCACTTGACGTGATTACCGTAGATATCGTTACCGTTCTTCAGCTGCTCGGTCTTGCGCACATCGATACGCACCGATGCGTAGAACTTGAGTGCGCGACCGCCCGTGGTGGTCTCGGGGTTGCCGTACATGACGCCCACCTTCTCGCGGAGCTGGTTGATAAAGATGACCACGGCGTTGCTCTTGGAGATCACCGCCGACA
The DNA here is from genome assembly GCA_017451735.1 of Clostridia bacterium. GTDB lineage: Bacteria > Bacillota > Clostridia > Oscillospirales > CAG-272 > Firm-07. The sequence continues at coordinate 9,178 of JAFTNU010000031.1, read as the reverse complement.
GCTTACGCATGGCCTGGGACATAAGACGCGCCTGGACACCCACCTGAGACTGCCCCATATCGCCCTCGATCTCTTGACGGGGAACCAGAGCCGCCACCGAGTCGATGACCACCACGTCCACGGCGCCCGAACGCACCAATGCCTCGGTGATATCCAGCGCATCCTCGCCGCAGTCGGGCTGAGAAACCAACAGATTATTGATGTCTACACCAAGCGCCTTGGCATAAACAGGATCCAGCGCGTGCTCGGCGTCAATGAACGCCGCCTGGCCGCCGGTCTTTTGGACCTCGGCCACGATATGGAGCGCCACGGTGGTCTTACCGGAGGATTCCGGGCCGAAAATTTCGATGATACGGCCGCGGGGTACGCCGCCGATCCCGAGGGCACGGTCAAGAGCGATGGAGCCGGTATGCACCGCCTGCACCTCCATATGCGTGTTCTCACCCAATTTCATGACGGTGCCTGCACCGTAGTCGCGCTCCAACTGCTTGATGGCGGTCTCCAATGCTTTCTTGCGCTCGGCGGCGTCTGCGCCGACAAGGGATACAGCGGGTTTCTTGCTGGGTCCTGCTTTTGCCATGATCGTTTCATCCTTTCAAAGGTCTTTTTCGTCGTTGAGCCCATTATACGGCATCTGCGGCGGTTTGTCAAGGGGTTTTTGAACAAAAAATTCCGAAATCGGAAAAATATTTTTATTAGCCAGTTTTCAAAAAACGATGTTATACTTTTATTTTTCCGCTTATCGAATAATCGCAATGACTACTTGAAACTGCGGCGCGGTTGCGTTATAATAAAGGCAGAAAGGAGGCATGATCATGCTTCAAACCGTGTACGATGCCCCCTTCGGGCGACTGGTGCTGACCTGCGACGGTGACGCCCTGTGTGCGCTGACCCTTGGTGATACGTCAAGGCGCGATACCCATCCCCTGCTAACCCGGACCGCCGCACAGCTGGACGAGTACTTCGCCGGCAAGCGTCAAAGCTTTGACCTCCCACTCTCCCCTGTGGGCTCCCCCTTTCAGCGCCGCGTCTGGGAGGAGCTGCAGCAGGTCCCCTTCGGCCAAACCGTCACCTACGGTGCTCTGGCCGCCCGTATCGGGAGCCCCCGGGCCGCACGGGCCGTGGGCAATGCGGTGGGAGCCAATCAACTGCTGATTGTGATCCCCTGCCACCGCGTGGTGGCGGCAAACGGCATCGGCGGATTTGCCTGCGGACTCCATATCAAGCGGGCGCTGATGAACGTAGAACACATCAAATATTAAAGGAGAAACCACATGTCTGCTTTCGGATGGAACGTACTGGATTTTGGTGCAAAGGGTGACGGGATCACCGACGATACCGCCGCCATTCAAGCCGCTATCGACCACGCCGCCGCACGAGGTGGCGGAAAGATCCTTTTCCCCTATACACCAAAAGGCTATCGCATTGCCTCCCCTGCGATCGAGGAAGTGAACGGCAAGCCGGTACGGGCTCAGCTGGTGATCCCCGCGGGACACGCCAACATCCAACTGGAGGGTGAGATGCCCTGCCGCCTGCTCAACACCTATCAGGTGCGCCCCTTAAGCTCGGCAAAGAAGAATTACACGCCCACCACCTTTGGTATGCGCATCGATAACACCACCATTTTCTCGGATTGGCACGCCCCCGAGGAACACGACCCCACAGCACGTCCCTGGGCGATCTTAGCCGCCCCCGAGGGGACCTCCTGTAAGGGAAAATTCAGCACGTTACAGTTTTCTATTACCAATCTGGAATTCCGCGCGCCCGTCGATCATAAAAAAATGTACCCCACACAAACGGCGGTCAATCTGCAAAACGTCAGCCGCGTAAGCGTGACCGATTCCCAGTTCTGCCTCGGGGAGCAGGTGGGAGACACCAATCTCGGTAAGGAGCTGATGCCCAATCCCTGCCATACGGCAGGGCTGATCACCTCCGGGGATCAGAACGACAACAATGTACTGCGAAATGTGGCCGTCCAGGGCTTTCGCTACGGCCTTGTCTGCGGCGAGCACGTGGTGGCCGATTACCTTTACATCCACAACTGTGAGGAGGGGCTGACCTTTCACGATTGCTCCCACCTCTCGGTGATCAACCACATTGTGGCACAGCACAACACCGTGATCCTCTCCGCCACCACCGCCGATCTGTTCGGCATGCCCAAGGGCCCCTGCAACGTCCAAGTCGGCACGCTGAATTTTGAATGCGGCACCGGGCTCCGCCCTGCGGTCTCGGCTCTGCGCTACGGCGTCAGCGACCCCGAAAACCGTCTGCACGGCAGTGTCACCTGGCACAAGCCCTGGGGCGAGCAGGTGTTCCCCATCAACGGTGCGGAGCATTTTGAGATCAAGCACTTTTGAAAGGAAAAGCATTTATGATCACCAAAACGCAATTGAAGCAAGAGATCGCCGCCCTTGGGATCGCCCCCAACGATACCGTTCTGATCCATACCTCCTTCAAGTCCATCGGTGACATAGAGGGAGGCGCCGATACGCTGATCGATGCCTTTACCGAATACCTCCGGGATGGACTTTTCCTCGTTCCCACCCACACATGGGCGAATGTGAATCGGGATCAGCCCGTGTACCGTGCGGCAGAGACGGTTCCCTGCATCGGTCTGGTGCCCCGCACAGCCGCCTGCCGCAAGGACGGCATACGTTCCCTGCATCCGACCCATTCGGTCTGGGCCTGCGGAAAGGAAGCGGCGGCCTTTGTGGCAGGAGAAGAAGCTGCCGAAACACCCTGCCCCGTGGGCGGCGCTTGGTGGCGACTGGGCGAGGTGCACGCCAAGCTGTTGCTGATCGGTGTGGGACTCAGCAGTAACACCTATATCCACGCCATCGACGAGATCGCGGGGCTGGATGACCGATTGGCGCGCGATCCTTGGAACGTAACCGTCGTAGCAGAAAACGGACAGCGCTTTACCCATCCCTTCCGCAATCACGGGAGAACGGGGAGCGCCAATTTCGACAATTTTGAACGTCCGCTGACCGCGCGTGGCGCCATGACTGTGGGAAAGCTGGGCAATGCCACCGTCCGCATGGTGGACGCCGCCAAATGCAGAGATGTTCTGTTGGATATTTACAGCAGGACAAGCGAAAACCTCTGCCTGACACGGCAAGAGATTCCCGAAGCTCTCTGGCACAAATAAATCACTAAGAAAGCGACCTGCCGTAGCAGGTCGCTTTCTTAGTATGCATCATTCATCGCCCAAGGCCTCGGTCATAAGTCTGACACCCAGCGAAAAGCCCTTCAAAAAAGCATCCTCACTTTCAACCCGCGCCAGCTCATCATAGTCATTTCTCAGCTTTTCCAAGGTTTCCTTGCCTGTCTTGTCCAAGCCCGATGCAAGACTGTCACAATGACCTTCTATGTACTGCGCCAGCTGTGACACCTCCTTGTGCTTCAGTTCCCTTTCACTCCATGGGGCTAACTCGCCGTTCCATAATTGCATGATTGTAGATTTCATTCAATCCCCCTTCAACACAAATCCGTGTTTTTCATTATCATAACACAAACTTGTGTTTTTGTCAACACAAAATTGTGTTTTAATGTAAAATCAAATCAAGAGGTGAAAATGAATGAAATACAACAGATTAAAAGATTTACGTGAGGATGCCGATAAAACACAAAATCATGTGGCCGCAGATTTGGGACTATACACAACCACCTATGCTCGATATGAGCGCGGAGAGCAAGAAATACCGCTTTGCATCGCCGTAGTAATTGCCCAATACTATAATGTCTCTCTTGATTACATCGCAGGTCTTGTAGACACACCCAAAACCTTAGACGGCAAGCCATACACCGTTCAAAAGAATAAGGAATGACACATAGAACCGAACAAAGTGCATTACGGTAGATTGGAAATGGCATGAGGGGAGACCAACAAAACCTCAAGCGGTTTTGCAAGCGGTGCGTCGGGGACGTCGCACCCTACGGGGTTTGCGCGTTGCCCGATTGTTGGTCGCGGATGCGGATGCATCGTGATGTACCCCTACAAGGGTTATACGTTGTTCCTTCAAGCATACCATCCCCCTCGGGGATGCGAGGGGGATGTCATGGCGACGAAGTCGCGGCATGACAAGGGGTGTGGGTGGGGAAAGGGGGCGCGGTACGAGGCAAATACAAAACTACACGGGGCGGGAACCGATGCTCGGTTCCCGCCCCTCTTGTGGTTTATTGCTTCTCGTCCCACAGGACGATCTCCCCGCTCTCGCGGGTCTTGTTCAAATCAATCAGGCGCTGATTCTCCGACCCGCGAAAGCGCAATCGGATATTCTTTTTCTCCAGAACAAATCTGCCGTCCACCAGCACATCGATGAGCGACAGCATCCGGTCGGTGACCTCGCAACGGGCGCGGCTTTCCACCGTGCCGTTCAACTGCTCCAGCGTGTATCCCGAGTAGCACCAAACGGTCTTTGTGGGGTAGATTTCCCGCACCTTGTGCAAAAATTCAACCAACGTGCGCTGATTTTGCGGCTCGAAGGGCTCTCCGCCAAGGAGGCTGAGGCCCTTCATGTAATCGGGTGCCATGGCCTCTAAGATCTCTTGCTCCACTCGCTCGTCAAAGGGATCGCCGTATTCAAAATCCCATGCGACCTCGTTGAAGCAGCCGGGGCAATGGTGGGTGCACCCCGAAACAAAGAGGGACACCCGCACCCCGGGACCATTGGCAATATCCCGCTTTTTGATGATTGCGTAATTCATATTTCGGAATTACAGATGGAGCACGCGCTCTTTGATCTCCTGGGTTCGGCCCTGATTCCAATACTGAGAACCAATGTAACCGCAGGTACGACGCGCCACGTTCATGGTGTTCTGATCACGGTTGTGGCAGTTGGGGCACTCCCAGACCAGCTTACCGTCATCCTCTACGATCTGAATTTCCCCGTCGTAGCCACAGACCTGGCAATAGTCGCTCTTGGTGTTCAGCTCGGCATACATGATATTGTCATAGATGAACTTCATCACATCCAGCACCGCGTCCAGGTTATCCTGCATATTGGGCACCTCCACATAGCTGATGGCACCGCCGGGAGACAGCTCCTGGAACTTGGCCTCAAAGGCCAGCTTTTCGAAGGCGTCGATCTCCTCGGTCACATGGACATGGTAGGAGTTGGTGATATAATTCCTATCGGTCACACCGGGGATCTTACCAAAGCGCTTCTGCAAGCACTTGGCAAACTTGTAGGTGGTGGACTCCAGCGGAGTACCGTAAAGCGAATAATGAATGTTTTCTGCCTTTTTCCACCGGTTGCAGGCATCGTTGAGCCGTTGCATGACCGCAAGGCCGAACTTCTCGCCCTCGGGGTCGGTCAGCTTTTTGCCGGTCACGGCATAGACGCACTCCCAAAGACCTGCATAGCCAAGAGAAATGGTAGAATAACCGCCGTGCAACAGCTTGGTGATGGGCTCACCCTTTTTCAGGCGCGCCAGCGCACCGTACTGCCAAAGAATGGGAGCAGCATCGGAGAGTGTTCCCTCCAAGCGCTCGTGACGGCACTGCAATGCCCGATGGCAGAGCTCCAGGCGGTCGTCAAGCACCTTCCAGAACTTCTCCTCGTCCCGACCGTCCTTCACGGCGGTGCAGGCGGCGTCCACCAGATTGATGGTGACAACACCCTGATTGAAGCGGCCGTAGTATTTTGCCTTACCGTTTTCATCCACCCAAGGGGTCAGGAAGGAGCGGCAGCCCATGCAGGTGTAGCATTGACCGTCGCCGTTCTCGTCCACCTTCAGCTTGAGCATCATTTTCTCGGAAATATAGTCGGGCACCATGCGCTTTGCGGTACACTTTGCCGCCAGCTTGGTCAGCTCCCAGTAAGGGGTACCCTCGCGGATGTTATCCTCCTCCAGCACATAAATGAGCTTGGGGAAGGCAGGAGTCACATAAACACCGGCCTCGTTCTTCACGCCTTGGCAACGCTGCTCCAGCACCTCGCGGATGATGAGCGCCAGATCCTTTTTGAGCTGGGGATCCTTGGCCTCGTTCAGATACATAAAAACAGTAACAAAGGGGGCTTGTCCGTTGGTGGTGAGCAGGGTGACCACCTGATACTGGATGGTCTGGACACCGCGGCGGATCTCGTCAAGCAATCTTTGCTCCACGATCTCGGCGATCTTCTCCTCGGAGGGAGAGACACCAAGGCTTTCCACCTCGGCACGAACCTGACGGGCGATCTTCTCGCGGGAGATCTGCACAAAGGGTGCCAGGTGCGTCAGCGAAATGCTCTGTCCTCCATACTGGTTGGAGGCTACCTGGGCAATGATCTGGGTGGCGATGTTGCAGGCGGTGGAGAAGCTATGGGGCTTCTCGATCATGGTACCGCTGATCACGGTACCGTTCTGCAGCATATCCTCCAGGTTGACCAGATCGCAGTTGTGCATATGCTGTGCGAAATAGTCGGCGTCGTGAAAATGGATGATCCCCTCCTCATGGGCCTTAACGATCTCCGGAGGGAGCAGGATGCGGCGGGTAATATCCTTGGAGACCTCACCTGCCATATAGTCACGCTGCACACTGTTGACGGTGGGGTTCTTATTGGCGTTCTCCTGCTTTGCTTCCTCATTGTTACACTCAATCAAAGAAAGGATATTGCCGTCAGTGGTATTGGACTGACGGGCCAGGTTACGGGTAAAGCGGTAGCGGATATAGCGCTTGGCCGTCTCGGGAGCATTCTGCTGAATGATCAGGGTCTCGACCAGTTCCTGGATCTCCTCCACCGAAAGGGCGCGACCGATGTCGTTGCAATAGTCCTCGATGACGAAAGAAATGTAGTCTATCTGGCGTTGAGTCAGCTCGGGATGTCCGTCACCACTCTCGTTTGCTTTCTGGATGGCACGGCAGATCTTCAATCGGTCAAAGGTCATTTCCGAGCCGTTTCTTTTAATGATTTTCACGTTCTTCCTCCTATCTTTCGTTTTCTGCGGATTTCTATCATTTACCATATTTAGTTGCGGAGATTTTTCGTTCCCACAACATCTTGTGGCGAGTCGATTAACAGTATACCACGGATCCGACAAAAAGTAAAGGCAAATCGCTCAAAAATATTGCACAAAAATAAGGGGCAATTTTTGTCGCCTTTTTTCGCTTTTTTGAAAAGTCGGACATGGGTGAAAATCGGTCCCTTTCCCCACAGACGCCGAGACGCCCGAACTGCGGGCATTTGCGCTCCCCGCCCCACGGCGCCCCTTGCATGGGGATTAAAAAAGCGCGAAAAATTCGCCCATAAACCAAGGGAACACTCTTGACATTACCCGTCGGAAGGTGTATAATAATGTAATGTATACAATGGTGAGGAATTGCTCTTTTGTATATATTGAATTTTTAACAAGGAGGTAAATCAATGAATCCGGGACTTGCAATCGGCTTGATTGCGGCGGCTCTCTTGCTGGGTGCCCTGGTCGGATTCTTCGTTCGCAAGATCATTGCGGAAAAGAAGATCGGCTCGGCAGAAGCAGAGGCGACCCGCATTCTCGGTGATTGCGCACAACAGGCCGAAGCGCTGAAAAAAGAGCGTTTGGTCGAAGCAAAAGAAGAAGCTTTGCGTCTGCGCAACGAGACCGAGGCCGAACTGAAAGAGCGCCGTGCCGAAGTCAAAAGCATGGAGCGCCGACTGACCCAGAAGGAAGAAAATCTGGATCACAAGTCGGAAACACTGGACCGTAAGAACGAAACACTCGAGCAGAAGATCCGCGAAAACGATCAACTGCGTGAGGAGATCAACGCATCTCTTGCCGAACAGCAGAAAATTCTTGAGACCCTGGCGGGTCTGACCGCCGAGGAAGCAAAGGAGGAGCTGATCGAGCGGGTGGAGGGCGAAGTCAAGCATGAGCTGGCACAGCGTCTGGACGAGCTGGACGCCCAGTTTAAGGACGAGGCCGACACCAAGGCACGCAACATTCTGTCTCTTGCCATTCAGCGCTGTGCCACCGACCACGTGGCGGAATCCACCATCTCGGTGGTGCAGATTCCCAGCGAGGAAATGAAGGGACGCATCATCGGCCGTGAGGGTCGTAACATCCAGAAGCTGGAGACGCTCACCGGCGTAGAGCTCATCATCGACGACACACCCGAGGCCATTACCCTTTCGGGCTTTGATCCCGTCCGCCGCGAGGTGGCCAGACTCACGCTGGAAAAGCTGATCGCCGACGGTCGTATCCACCCCGCCCGCATCGAGGAAACGGTGGAGAAATGCCGCCGCGAGGTCGAGGCGGTGGTCAAGCAGGCAGGCGAGCGCGCCACCTATGAGGTGGGCATTCCCAATCTGCATCCCGAGCTGGTCAAGCTGCTGGGCAGACTTCGTTACCGCACCAGCTACGGCCAGAACGTACTCAAGCACTCCATTGAAGTCGCCTTCCTGGCCGGCATTATGGCCGAGGAGCTGGGCGTAGACGCCGCCACCGCCAAGCGCGCAGGTCTCCTGCACGACATCGGCAAGGCATTCCCCCACGATGTGGAGGGTACTCATGTGGAGCTTGGCGTGAATGTTGCCCGTAAGTACAAGGAAAACAAGGACGTGATCCACGCCATCGAGGCGCACCACAATGATGTGGAGCCCCAGACCGTGATCGCCATTCTGGTCCAGGCCGCCGACGCCATCTCGGCCTCCCGCCCCGGTGCCCGTCGTGAGGACTTGGAGAACTACATCAAGCGTCTCCAGAAGCTGGAGGAGATCGCCACCGGCTTTGACGGTGTGGAGAAGGCATACGCCATTCAGGCAGGCCGTGAGCTCCGCGTGATGGTCAAGCCCGAGGATGTGACCGACGAGGGCATGAAGCTGATCGCCCGTGAAATGGCCAAGAAGATCCAGGACGAGGTCAAATACCCCGGACAGATCAAGGTCAACCTGATCCGCGAAAGCCGTGCCGTAGATTACGCCAAGTAAAAAGCTTCGTATTTCTGCGTTGCTCGTTTTTAGCATGGCATTAAAAAACACCTCATTTATCATTTACATAGAGCTTCTTTGCAAATAAACGCCTTGTGCGCGAAAATAAATGAGAAAGCCCCGTAACGAAGTTTTAACAAAAGCACTTATGATAACGAGCCAATCGTTTGTCATAAGTGCTTTTTTGTTGCTTTAGACATTTTTTCTTACGAAGCTCAATTCATGGCGTAAGCCAATTCACGCTTTGTTTTTGTATTGACAAAATCTGCCGAAGGACTTATAATAAATGT
>JAFTNU010000006.1 GCA_017451735.1 Clostridia bacterium | reverse complement strand
GGTGGGGGATGCCTTGTCCTTTTGGTGGGCCATTTGAGCGAACCTGCCTTGCGGATTTTGTTCGTGCATACAAACAATAAGCATCTATGTTAATCGAACATTCCCGCAAGGCAAGGTTCGCTCACCCGCGCAGCGGGTGTTTTGGCGTGAGGGGGCGTCCGTCTACTCCGCAACGGGGGGAATGCCCAAAAACGAATGTTTTATGTTCGAATTTCTATTTACATTCTTTCTATTTATGTTATAATAAAAGCGGTATCGATTGGTAGCCGGGTGAGTTCACATTATTTTCGCCCGGCTACGCAAGACCCGAAAGGAGCCAAGTCATGATTTATTCCAAGCTACCTCCCGTCGACAAAGAAAAAACGCTGGAGTTCTCTCACTTTCCCAGCCGCTTCCATGCGGCGGTATTCCGCCTATGGGAGACCGTCGGGGCAGAGCGCATTGCTTCCGCACTGTCCGTTCCCACCGAGCTGATCTTAAAAACGGCGTCGGATATGGGATTGCCCCCACAGCGATATACCGAGAAATGGAGCGAGCGGGGCTATATTACCACTATCCGTAATGCCTGGTTTCTGCTCCCCTACGAGCAGCTGCTACCCCTGCTGGGGTGGACCGAGGAGCAGCTGGCTACGGCGCTGAAGGAGGACGACTTCCTTGACGTCAAGCTGGGGCGTTATAAACCCTATTGCGAGCCCGTGGTGCCGGAGGTGCCGGATGCCGACGGACAGGCTCGATTGGCCCGTATCAAGGAGACGGTGCAGACCCACTTCGGCGGCCTGTTTGAGGGCGCCGAGCCCTTTGTCTTTTTTGACGGGGCAGGGGAGCGGATCACCGCCGCGCCCTCTGCCAATGGTCTGCGCATGATCTATTCCTACTGCGGCCTTTACGCAAGCGTGCTGGAGCGGGATATCTCGCTCTCCTACCCCGACGAGCTGCTTGCCATGTATCGGGAGGCAGGCGTCAACGCCGTGTGGCTCCCCGTGGTGCTTTATCAGATGGTGCCGTTTTATTTTGACCGGAGCTATTCCGTCGGTTGGCAGGACAGACAGGCCCGCCTGCGCGAGCTGATCGCGAGAGCGGGGAAATACGGCATCAAGGTCTATCTGTATCTCAACGAGCCCCGTTGCATGCCCCCCGACTTTTTTGACAAGCACCCCGATCTGAAGGGAAAGTCGGGAAAATCCGGCTCCGCTCTGTGTTCAAGCGATCCCCGCACCGCGGAGTATCTGCGTTACGCGGTGCGCGAGCTTTGCAAGGCCTCGCCGGGGCTGGGCGGCTTCTTTACCATTACCTGCTCGGAGAATCTGACGCACTGCAAATCCCACAAGGGTGGGGAGCCCTGTCCCCGTTGCGAGAAGATCCCCATTGCCAAGCTGGTTGCAGATGTGATCACCGCCATCTCCGAGGAATCCAGAGCCGTCGACCCTGCCATCCGCACCATTGCCTGGACCTGGGCATGGGACGATTATATGACCAAGGAGGAGATCGCCGACTGCATCGACCGTCTGCCCCCCGAGGTCATCGTGCAATGCAACAGTGAGGCCCACAAGCCCTTTACCATAGGTGGCGTCAGCGGCAAGGTGTCGGATTACAGTATGTCGATCCCCGGTCCCGCCGAGCTGGCCAAATGCATTTGGGATCATGCTCGCGCCCGCGGCCATGAGGTCTCTGCCAAGGTACAGGTCAACGTCACCTGGGAGTGCAGTACCGTGCCGTTTTTGCCGGTGTTTGATCTGATCCGCGAGCACATGATGGGCTTGCGTGAGACCGGCGTGGAGCACCTGATGCTCAGCTGGACTCTGGGGGGCTATCCTGCCATAAACCTGAAGGTGGCCTCCGATTGCCTGTGCGACCCCTCGGAGGAGCGCTATCATGCCTTGCTTGCAGAAGAGTTTGGAGAGCATGCTCCCGCCGTGGCCCGTGCCGCCCGACTGTTTTCCGACGCCTTCCGTCAATTTCCTTTCCATATCAAAACGCTCTATCACGGCCCGCAGAACGCAGGCCCCTCCAATTTGCTCTATCTGACCCCAACCGGTCTGGATTCCACCATGACCTGCTATGCGCATGACGATCTGGAGCGTTGGCGCTCCATCTATCCCGCCGACGTGTTTGAGGAACAGCTGCGTCTGCTCAGTGAGGGCTGGAAGCAGGGCCTTGACGCGCTTTCCGATATGCCGGATTGCCCGTTCAGGCAAGCGGCGTGGGGCGGGTATGCGCTTTTCCGCTCCTCTTATTTGCAAACAAGATTTATCCGCCTCCGCGAGAGCGGAAACAAAGAGGAGCTTCGCGCCATTCTTGCCGAAGAAAAAGAAATGGCCCTGCTCATGTATGATCTGATGCAAAAAAGTCCACTCTTTGGCTATGAGGCCGCCAATCATTACTATTTCAACAAGGCCATGCTGGCAGAAAAGGTACTCAATTGCGAGCACCTGGCGGAATGCCTTTGAAATGTGAAAAAACAGAAAAAGCAGAGTATACTCTGCTTTTTCTGTTTTTTCTCTTGCTTTTTTCGCAATTTCCGTTATAATAGAATGAAAGGAAGGCTTTTCCTATCAAAACAGAAAGAGAGAGCACATTATGAAACTGAGAGCACCCGCTGTACCGTTGATCACGGTCGACCCCTATTTTTCCATCTGGTCCCCCGATACCACCCTGAATGTGGCCAGGACCATGCACTGGACCGGCAAGAGCAATTCCATCATCGGTACCGTGCTGGTGGACGGTACCGAGTATTCCTTCCTTGGCTATCACCGCGATCTTTACAAGATGAAGCAGGTGTCTCTTGATATCGACGCCCTTTCCACCAAGGCGGTGTTTGAAACCGATAAGATCCGCCTGACCGTCACCTTGACGACCCCCATCCTGCCCGACGACTACCGCCTGCTGACCCGCCCTGTGTCCTATATGGCCCTTTCCTATGAATCCGTCGACGGGGCAGAGCACACCGTCAGCGCCAAGGTCACTGCCTGTGAGGAGCTTTGTCTCAACAAGCCCGGCGACAGCCCCGTGATGACCGAGCCCTGTGAGGCCTGTGCCTGTGTGAAGGGCATGCGTATGGGCAATACCGTGCAGAATCCTTTGAACCGCAGCGGAGACGACATTCGCATCGATTGGGGCTATTTTTACCTCATGGCCAAGGGCGACGGCGTAGCGACTGCCTCCGATGAATACAAAAAGCAGACTCGGGTCATCGTTACCGCACCGCTCACTGCAGGTGAGGAGCGCCTGTACCTCTTTGCCTACGACGATGTGGAGAGCATCGAGTACTTCGGCCGTCATCTGAAATCCTATTGGAACAAGGATGGGCAGACCATCACCGAGGCCATCTGCGAGGCCGCCAAGGAGTATGACGCCCTGATGCCCCGCTGTAAGGCATTTTCCGATCAGCTCTATGCCGATGCCGAGCAGGCAGGCGGTGACAAATATGCCGAAATGCTGACGCTTGCATACCGTCAGGTCATGGCCGCTCATAAGCTTGTTTTGGATGAGAACGGTGAGATCTTGTACATCTCCAAGGAATGCTTCTCCAACGGCTGTGCTGCCACGGTGGATGTGAGCTATCCCTCCATCCCTTTGTTCCTGATCTACAATCCCGAGCTGGTCAAGGGCATGATGCGTCCCGTTTATCGCTATGCCGACAGCGATGAGTGGAAGGTGCAGATGAAGTACGACTTTGCTCCTCACGATGTGGGCCGCTATCCCATTCTGAACGGTCAGGTCTACGGCAAGAAGCATGAAAATCACGAATTTGTGGGCTTTCCCGCTTATGAAAAGCAGATGCCCGTGGAGGAGTGCGGCAATATGCTGGTGATGGAGGCCAATGTGGCGCTTGTCACAGGCTCCGCCGATTTTGCCGCCGCTCATCTCGATGTGCTCCGCTCCTGGTGCGAGTATTTGCTCAAATACGGTACCGATCCCGAAAATCAGCTTTGTACCGATGACTTTGCAGGCCATCTGGCGCATAACTGCAACCTGTCGCTCAAGGCCATTATGGGTATCGAGGGCATGGCAATTCTGATGGATATGCTGGGCAACAAGGCCGAGGCCGCCAAGTATCATAAGGAGGCCAAGAAGATGGCAAGCGTCTGGATGAAGACCGCTCTCAATGCCGACGGCACCTCCAATCTGGCCTTCGATCGCTCCAACACCTACTCCATGAAGTATAACATGGTCTGGGATAAGGTTTGGGGAACCAAGATCTTCTCCCGCAAATTCATGGATGGGGAGATCGCCTCCAACCGTGCCCATTTCAACGAGTACGGTATGCCCCTGGATAGCCGCACCGATTACACCAAGTCCGACTGGATGGTATGGACCGCCTCCATGGCTACCTCCAAGAAAAACTTTATGAGTTATATCGCGCCCCTGTGGAAGGCTTATAACGAGTCACCCTCCCGTGTTCCCATGACCGACTGGTACGACACCATCAGCGGCCGTATTGTCGGCTTCCAGCATCGTACCGTTCAGGGCGGCCTTTGGATGCGTGTGCTCATGGACAAATGGGCAGAGAAAAACTGAGAGCGAAATCTTCCATTCATAATATGTGGTGAAGGGGAGAGAGCCGTGTCCTGACTCCGGGCTCTTCTTTCCGCACTCTCTTCTTCGATATGGCCACTGCACAGAACGGGCGGTGGCCATATATTTAACGCTTTGCGGCTTTTTGACGGCTATGGATCGAGCCTGCTACAGGATCCCTGAAAATTCTTTAAAAAAATCTCAAAAAACCTCTTGACAAGCCACCGAAAACATGATACAATAACACCACTGCGCAAAAAGCGCGGGATATCCTGCCGAATACCGAAAAATTCTGCAAAAAAACTTCAAAAAAGTTTGAAAAAACCCTTGACAAGAGGCAACGGTATGTGATATAATAAGCAAGTCGCCGCGAGAGCGGAGGCGAAACGGTCCTTGAAAATTGAACAGTAAGAGATGAAGTATGAAGCAAAATTACACGAACGTGTGATAGATTGTGTGAAGAACATCTCGCAATTCTGAAAGAGAATACAACTCTGAAAAATAGTAAATGAGCAATCAAG
>JAFTNU010000030.1 GCA_017451735.1 Clostridia bacterium | reverse complement strand
GTTGGCGAGTCCGCGGGGTGGCAGACAATGAGTCCCCCCGAAATAGAAAAGCCGCACACAAGGAGAGGAGCCAAAGACTCCCGAACCCTGCGGCGGCGTTGCTGTTGTTGCAATCCGTATCCCCGAGGCGGGCGGGCATCTGCCTTATCGGTGCCTGTCGCTCGGTGGTGCAGGGTACTCTTATTACCCTATGAAAGCCTCGATGCGTCAACACCGAAGGCTCCCGCGGTTTTCCGTTCCGATCAGAGAACTGCAAATTGAATAACAAAAAATGCCCCGTCAGTGCACAGAATCAGCACCTCGGAGCCAAAAATCCGCTAAAATAAAGCCTATCACCGAAAATCCCCCTTGCGAAAAAACGAAAAGTATGTTATAATACCCTTCGGGCGCCGGTTATCCGGTTGTATAGGAGTGCTCTTATCACTTCTGTGCAGGGCTGTCATGCGTCAACATGGCCGCCCGCCTTTTTTGTTGTACTCTTATTTTACCACATCCCGCAGGGATTGTCAACGGTTTTTGAAAAAATAGAGCGCATGCCCGCACCTTTGTTCAAAATTCCACAAATATTGTAAAAAAATGCTACAGAGTGCTTGACAGTGATAGCAGGTTGTGTTAAAATAATGTCAATCTTATTTTTTCAGGCTCGGTCTGCCCCCATGACCGACCCATTTCGCCCGCTGAGCGGGCACTCGGAAGGAAGGAAAGAAATTATGGCAAAATTTCGCAAGATCGGTGTTTTGACCTCCGGCGGCGATGCCCCCGGTATGAACGCGACCATTCGTGCCATCGCGCGCAAGGCTCTTGACGAAGGCATCGAGGTCGTCGGTATCATCGGCGGCTATTCCGGCCTGATCAAAGACAACATCATTCCCCTCACCCCCCGCGCTGTTTCCAATATCGTTTCCCGCGGCGGCACCATGCTCTACTCCGACCGCTGTGACGAGTTCAAGACCGAGGAAGGCATGCAGAAGGCCATCGCCACCTGCAAAAAGCACGGCATCGAGGCCATCGTGGCCTGCGGCGGTGACGGTACCTTCCGCGGTGCCACCGATCTGACCAACCGCGGCATTCCCACCATCGGTGTGCCCTGCACCATCGACAACGATATCACCGCAACCGATTACACCATCGGCTTTGACTCGGCCATGAATACTGCCATGAAGATGATCGACTGCCTGCGCGACACCTGCGAATCTCACGCCCGCTGCAATGTGGTGGAGGTCATGGGCCGCGACTGCGGTCAGATCGCCCTCTTTACGGCTCTGGCCTCGGGCGCAGTTGCCGCTGTGATCCCCGAAATTCCCTTTGACGAGGAGGAAGCCATCTCCCGCATTAAGGAG
Organism: Clostridia bacterium; assembly: GCA_017451735.1. Lineage (GTDB taxonomy): Bacteria > Bacillota > Clostridia > Oscillospirales > CAG-272 > Firm-07. The sequence continues at coordinate 101,046 of JAFTNU010000030.1, read as the reverse complement.
CTGGTCGCTTCCGGCAAGCGCGGCTTCCTGGTGATCGTCAGCGAGGGTGTGCTGACCGCCGACGGAAAGAAATACGGCGAGGTTCTGGCCAAGAAGATCGACGCAGAGACCGGTGTCGAGACCAAATTTGCCCGCTTTGCACACGTGGTGCGCGGTGGCCAGCCCACCCTGCGCGACCGCTTCACTGCCACCCAGATGGGTGTACGTGCCGTGGAGCTGCTGCTGGAGGCCAAGAGCAATCTGGTGGTCTGCGAGATTGACGGCAAGATCCGTGAGCTGGACATCAACTATGCGCTGATCGCCGACCGCAACTACAAAAACAAGCTGAAGCCCGGAGACCTGGAGAAATTCTCCGCAGAGGAAGTGGCCGCCATGAAGGCTCTTGCCGCCCAGCGCCACGAAGAAATGCTCGCCATTTACAAGATGGTAGAAGAAACCAGTAAGTAAGGAACAAAAGATGAAAAAGCCTGATATGAGAAAAGTAACTGTTATCGGTGCCGGCAATGTCGGTGCCACCATCGCCTATACTCTTGCCGTTGAAGGTGTGGCAAATGAGATCGTCATCATCGATATCAAAAAGGATAAGGCCGAAGGCGAAGCCATGGATATCAGCCAGGGTGCTCCCTTCTTCTCGGGTACCCAGGTCGTGGCGGGCGATTACGCCGATGCCGTGGACTCGGATATCGTGATCATCACCTCGGGTGTGGCGCGCAAGCCCGGTCAGACCCGTCTGGATCTGGCACAGATCAACGTGAACATCCTCAAGAGCATTGCCGAGCAGATCACCCAGTATGCCCCCAATGCCATTTATCTGATGGTCAGCAACCCTGTGGACATCATGACATATGTTTTCCACAAGGTGACCAATATTCCCGAGAATCACATTCTTGGCAGCGGCACCATTCTGGATACCGCCCGGCTGCGCTCCTACCTCGCCTCTCACTTTGACATCAGCAAGCAGAATGTGCATGCCTTTGTCTTTGGCGAGCACGGCGATTCCTCCTTTATTCCGTGGTCTCAGGCCAATATCTCCTGCGTGAACATCGAGAATTACCGCCGTTTTGCCCAGGAGCAGCACGCCGAGATCGCACCGGTCGACCGCGCCGAGGTCGAGCGCTATGTGCGCACCTCCGGCTCCGAGATCATCTCCCGTAAGGGTGCCACCTTCTACGCCGTGGCCATTGCCGCCGTACACATCTGCAAATGCATCTTCAGCGGAAACGAGACTGCATTGACCGTTTCCTCCATGATGCACGGCGAGTACGGTGTTGACGATGTCTGCCTTTCCACCGTAGCGCTGGTTGGTCGGAACGGCATCAAGGCCCATCTCCCCGCCGAGTTGACCGCAGAGGAAGAGGAAAAGCTGCGTCACAGCGCATCCTGCCTGAAAAACGTATTGAATCAGATCGAGTTCTGATCAGATGGATAGCCGGGGCACGGGAAAGCTTTTGCAAAAGCTTTCCGGTGCCCCGGCCTTTTTGCAGCACTTCATTCCGCGACTACCCCCTTCCCCGCACGCCCATTCCGCCACCTCGGGTGGCGGTTTATTTGCGCTAAAGCTACAAAAAAGAGGCGAAAACCGCTTTTTAGCGGTTTTCGCCTCTTTTGAGACTCAGATCTCGGGAATATTGATCTCGATCTCGTGACCAAGCTCTGCCGACTTTGCAATGCCGTCAAGAATTGCCTGGTTGTAGAGGATCTGGGAGGTAGGCACGGGAGCGGTGCCACCGTTCTTGACCGCATCACAGAAGGAGCGGATCTTCTTATCGAAGTTAGAGGGTGCACCATCCTTAGGAATGATCTGAGGAATCTTGGTCTCGACCTGCTTGCCTGCAACCTCGTGGTAGATGGTCAGGTCGCCGCCGATGGTGCCGTTCCAGCACTCGGTGGAGGGGATGCGGAGGCTACCCTTGGTACCGTAGATGATGGTATCACCGGAGGTATCCAGGTTCATAGCCCAAGCAATACGGAAGGAAACAACGATGCCACCCTCCAAACGGATGAAGGCTGCGGCAAAGTCGTCAACACCGAATTTTTTGTAGTACTCGGGATGACCGCACTTCTTGTAACCAATATAGTCGGGATCGGTGCCAAAGAAGGCAGACTTATAACCGGAAACGGTCAGAGGCTTGGGATAGCCGATGGCGTTGAGCACCATATCCAGAGAATAGCAGCCGATGTCGGCAAGTGCGCCGAGACCTGCGGTCTCGTTCTCGATAAAGGTGGTGCCGAAGGGCGTGGGAATACCGCGACGACGGCCGCCGCCGGTCTGGATGTAGTAGATCTGACCAAGCACACCGGACTGAACGATATCCTTGACCATGATCATGTTATCGTCAAGTCTGGGCTGGAAGCCGATGGAGAGGATCTTGCCGCTCTTCTTCTCGGCGCGCATGACCTCAACAGCCTCCTCGGTGGTTACGGTAAAGGGCTTCTCCAACAGAACGTTGAGGCCTGCATTCAGCGAGTCAATGGCGGGGCCTGCGTGCTGACGGTTGTAGGTGCAGATGGTGACGGCGTCCAGCTTCAGGGACTTGTCGGCCAGCATCTCCTTGTGAGAGGCATAATCGGTCTTGACCCCCTCGACGCCGTGCTTTTCAAAGAAAGCCTTAGCCTTGCCGGGGATCAGATCACAGCCTGCCACGATCTCAACGTCGGGCTGCTTCTTGAGAGACTTGATGTGGCTGCCGGCAATCCAGCCGCAGCCGATGAAGCCGATTCTCAGCTTCTTGCTCGCGTCAACCGTTACTTCTTCCTGCGATTCTTTAAACGCATTCAGATCCTTATCTTCTGCCATGGGAAAATTCCTCCTTTATTTGATCGGTTTTTCACAACCGATGAATTACATAATGGTTTTCAGGTACTTGATGCTCTTTTCGATGCACTCCATGGGGCTCAGACCCATCGAGGGCTTATCCTGCTCTACGATGACCCACTCGGCACCGCTCTCGGCAGAGGCCTTGAGGATGGCGGGAAAATCGTTGAGGCCGGAGCCCACGGGGCGGAACTCAAAGTTGCCGGGGCGCTTGGGCGCGGCGCTCTGAATACCGATGAGCTCGTACATATCCTCGGATTTCTCACCGTAGAAGTCCTTGAGATGGACCACAGGGCAACGGCCGCTGTATTTGCGGATATAATCGGCGGGAACCTCGCCGCCCACATTGACCCAGCAAACATCAAGCTCGGTCTGGAGCAGATCTGCGGAAACCTCTTCGTAAAGGATGTCCAGGGCGTATTTGCCGTCCAGCTTTACAAATTCGAAGTCATGATTATGGTAGAGAAGTTGAATGCCCAGATCCTTGGCCACCTTGCCAAGCATTGCCACATTCTTGACCACCTCGGGGAAATTCTCGGTACCGGGGCGGTACTCGGGGGTCAGATACGGAACGGCAACGTATTTCACGCCGATCTCGGCATACTGAGAAAGCACGCCCTTGGGGTCGGCCAGCATATCCAGGTAAGGAACATGAGCGGAAATCGGAACCAGGCCGATCTCGGCGCACATGGCCTTGATCTCGGCGGGAGAGTTACCGTAAAGACCGGCAAATTCCACACCGTCATAGCCCATTTTCTTGATTTTTTCCAAGGTGCCGCGAAGATCCGCTTTTGCATCATCGCGCACGGAGTAGACCTGCACTGCAACAGACAAAGCCATAGCAATACCTCCAAACATTAATATCGGTAGTTTCATTATAAGACAGAAAGTGTCCCATAGCAAGTCAAGAATAGTATTTTATAGGACAAATGTTGCTTGCTTTTGCCAGCTTGGCCTTTGGCACAAGACAATAAAAGCCCCCGACGCAGCAATTTTCCTGTGCGGGTTCCCCGCAGAAAGATCGCCGCAAATTTATTTTGGCAAACTGTTGCATTCCCCGTTTTGATGTGCTATAATGTTACTAAATACAGTACGGAGGTTTTATGTCATGGATTTTCTTAAGAAATTGTGGCCTACCCCTTTTAAGATCGAAAAGGGCAATGTGGCATCTTTCCTGATCCAATTGATCATTTTCATTATCATCACCGCAGTAGTCGGCGTGCTGATCGGCGTCCTTTCCGGCATTCCGATCATCGGCATCATCTTCTCGATCGTCGGTTCCCTGATGGGTCTGTACACACTGATCGGGATCGTGTTGTGCGTTCTCCGATTTGCCGGAGTCGTGTGACATACACATCAGTAAAAAAACGCCCCATAGCGGGGCGTTTTTTTATTTTTCCTATCCTCGCTCCGGCAATTCAACCGAGCAGAAAAACGGGAATATAAATGGGTGTAAAGCGATTTTTGTTGACGATCTCCAGCACGATGCGATTTTCGGGCTCCACATGCTCACCGGCAGTGACGATAGCCTCCAGCGTGGTAGTGCCGTTGGTATGGGGGTTCATAGCAGGCAACTGGAGGGTGGTTTTTCCGCTGACCGTAAAGCCCTCCGGCAACATCCAGCGTAGAGAGAGATTGTGGGGCATGCCGTCATAAACAGGACAGTTGTTGCGCAGCCGCAGGCAGATTTTTTTGCTTTGCCCGGGAGCGATATCGGGTCCCTCCTCCACGGTTACATGTGCCTGCAAAAAGGTGAATTCCATGTGAAAGGTATAGGGCGCGTGGTAGCGATAGATCAGCTCCATCGGCTTTTTCATGCCGATCAGAAGCTGCTCGACCACAGTCTCCGGGATGAGGCTTTCTGCTGCAGTCAGCTCGATGGCGGATTGATTCGCCAGAAGTGTGGCAGCGGTCAGACGCACCACGCGCTCGGTGAGCTCAGTGCAGGTGGCGGGTACGTGGCGACAGCAATCACCCTTGGCTACCGAAATCGTCACGATCTCATCTCCGATGTATTCCTGCCAATCGGCGGGAATACCCTCAGAGCCATAGAGAATGCCAAGAGTCGCACCCACGGTGGCGGCGGTGCAATCGGTGTCGTCACCGCAGTTGATGGCGATGATCATCGACTTTTTGAAATCTCCCTCGCCATACAGAAGTCCGAGGATCGTATAAGATACGTTGGAGGGGGCCTCAAACCAGCCGTTGCCGATATCCTGATTCAGTTTCAGCACCGCATTGCGGGTATCCAACCAGGATTTTCCTCCGTCATAGGAGTCGATGACCAAGCGGATGCTCTTTGCCGTGCGGCAACAAAGGCTGCGGCGTAGGTTCCCTCGCCCGCGCCGTGATCCACTCGGGCGTCCTCGATAGCATATTTTGCCGCCGCCTCGGGTGTACCGGGACAAAGAGATGCCCAGATCTCAGTACGAATCCATGCACCGTTAGAGTGCTTCCAGCTATTATCATAATCCCCCGACATGGAGGGGAGCAGCCCCCGCTGCATATTCAGCTTGCCAATGCCGTATTCATTCCAGAAAGGGGGTGATGTAGCTGAGCCAGAATTCACCCAAAGTGTTGGCGTTGATGGCCCAGGGACCGATCTTTTCCACGGCGAACAACCAAACCAGCTGAAGGTCGAGATCGTCGTTGGGCAGCACCTCACCGGGCTTTGTGACAAAGCCCTTGACATCCAGCACCTGGCGCTTACCCTCATAGGGGGCACCCATGGTGCCGCCGATGTTTTTGCCCACCCAGCAGGCGCGGACCTTGTCCTTATATGTGTCAAAATTCAGCTTCATATCCGATTTCTCTTTTCAAAAGATGCAAAAAATGCGTATACGTATCAGGATTTATCCCAAAAGAGTCATGGGTACATACGCCGCGGTGGGTCTGCCGTCGGCAATGACCTCCAGCACCAAGCGGTTCACGGCCTCCACATGCTCGCCTGCGCGGATCACGCAATGAATGTCTCTGCAGGGCGTGCGGTCATGAGCGGTATTATGGGGCAGGAGCACGCTCTGCTTGCCCTCCACCGTAAAGCCCTCGGGCAACCACCAGCGCAGATTGAGGCAGCGAGGCATATTGCCAAGGGCGCTTATATAGCGCCGCGCTTTATCCTGTACCGGGTGCAGGAATGTCAGCGTTACACCCAGCTCCTCCCCGGTGGCAATATCGGGGGCGCGATCGTAGGTCACACGGACACGGAACAGATCGGCGTCGATCTCAAACTGATAGGGCTTCAGGGCCTTCAGACGCTGAAGCGTGAGACTGCTCTCGCCAAGATCGGGCACGGGATGCTCGGGGATCTCACTCTCCCCTGCAACCAGCTCCACCTCACCGTGATTGGCCTGCAGGACCACGGGGGCCATCTTCACCACCCGCTCGGTCAGCTCGGTGCAGGTCTTAGGGGTGTTGTAGAGAATGCCCTCTCCGTGGGACATGGTGATGATACGGTCACCGATATAGGCCTGCCAATCCTTCGGAATAGCCGCAGAGCCGTAGAGAATGCCCAACGTGGCGCCCACGGTGGCGCCGGTGCAGTCGGTATCGTCACCGCAATTGACGGCGGCCAGCATGGTCTTTTTAAAGTCCCCTTCACCGTAAACAAGACCGATCACGGCATAGCCCACGTTGGAGGGGGCCTCAAACCAACCGTTTCCGATATCGGCATTCATCTGCTGTACGGTATTGCGGCAATCCAGCCAGGAAACACCCTTGTCGTAGCACTCCAGAATCCTGGCGACGGTGGTGGCCACGCGGCAGTCTGCAGGGAGCTTGGAAAGTCCGATCTCGATGATGCGGCGGATGTCGGTCTCCACAAAGGCCGCGGCCTGCATGGCGGCCACAAAGGCGGCGGCAAAGGTGCCCTCCCCCGCACCGTGATCCACCACGGCGTCCTCAATGGCATACTTGGCCGCGATCTCGGGGCATCCGGGAGCCATGGAGGCCCAGACCTCGGTGCGGATCCAGGCACCGTTGGAGTTCTTCCAGGAGTTCTCGTAATCTCCCGAAAGCGGAGGCAGGAGGCCGTGCTTCATATTGGCCTTACCGATCCCGTACTCGTTCCAGAAGGGAGAGATAAAGCTCATCCAGTACTCGCCCAGCTTTTTGCAATCCAACTCATAGGGGCCTGTGGTCTCCATGGCGTGGAGCCAGATGAGCTGGAGATCCAGGTCATCATTGGGCAAGGGCTCACCGGGCTTGGTGGTAAATCCCGTTACATCCAGCACCTGACGCTTGCCCTCGAAGGGAAAGCCGATGGTTCCGCCAATATTTTTGCCTACCCAGCAGGCATAGACCTTATCCTTATAGGTATTGAAATTCAGTTTCATAAAAACCGCTCCTTTCGTTTTTTCCCTTTTTATTGTGCCACAAAAAGAAAAATCGGGCAAGAGCCCGATTTTACTTTTTCAGTGCGAATTTTTACTTTCCGCGGCGATACTCCCCAAAGGAGACCCCCTTGACCTTTTGAAAGGTGCGGTAAAAGGAGCTTTTGGAAGAAAAGCCCGCCTGCGCGGCCACATCCTCCACCGAAAGGTCCCCCTTGGCGGCCAGCTCCAGGGCATGCTCCACCTTACGCTTGTTCACATACTCGGTCAGAGTCATGCCGAATTTTTCCTTAAAGGCACGGCTGAAATAGGAGGGATTGTAAAAGCACTTTCCCGCCAGAGCCGAAAGGCTCAGCTCTCCGCCCGGGTTCTTGTCGATATAATCGGAGAGCTCCCGCCACATCTTACCGTCCACACCGCTCTCGGTTTGACCTGCGGTGATCTTGCGCAGCATCCGCACAAGGAGAATATTCATATAGCTTTTCAGCACGGTCTGCCAGGAGGACTCTTTTTTCTCGTATTCCTTTTGCATGGAGGCAAGCAGTGCCTCGATCTCATCCCGTTCTCCCACCCCAAAGCTGACCACACCGCTGTCCCCCTCCCGTCGAATCTCTTCAAAGGCGGTCAGCTGCAGCAGTGCAAAGGCGTTTTCGGGGGTGATGATCCCCTCGCCCAGCGTCTCGGGATCAAAGCAAAGATTGGTATAGGAAAAGCTGCCGTGTGGGGTGAATTTATGGATACTGCCGTAATTGATAAAGGTAAAATCCCCGCGGGAGACCTCATAGGTGGCATCGTTCACCTGCTCGGTGGCCGAGCCTGCCCGCACGTAAACGATCTCAATAAAATCGTGGGTATGCTCGGCCATGGGCTCGTCAGCTGTATACGAAAAAATATGGAGCGAGCTACCCTTTTCGATCAAACGGTCCGATCGGTAAATCTTCATGCCCTTCCCCTTTCATGTGAGAGAGGGCGGCCTCATAAAGAGGCCGCCCGTTATATGATCGATCATTCTGCCTTTGCAGGCTCTTCCTCTGCTTCGGCGGTGGCATCGCCCTCAATGGGGGGCAGATCGCAGGCGCCGCGGGTCTTGGCAGACTTGAACACAAGAGATCCAAGAGCCACCAGGGCAATCACGTTGGGGATGACCATCAGGTAGTTGAAGAAATCGGCAAGCTCCCAGACCAAGGACACCTTGAGCATAGAGCCAAGGAAGATAAAGCCGATGGAAAGGATGGCATAGACCAGAACGCCTTTTTTACCAAAGAGGTAATTGGCGTTGACCTTACCGAAGAAGTTCCAACCGATGATGGTGGAGAAAGCGAAGAAGAACAGGCAGATGGCAACAAAGATGTTACCCACATTGGCATTGTTGAATGCCAGACCAAAGCCCATCTGCGCCATGTTGGCATTGTTGATACCCAGCAAGCCCGCATTGGCAGCGGTTCCGTCACCAAGGGCAAGGTTGGGATTGTGCAGAATACCGTTTCCGGCATACAGAGTGGAGATCACCACCAGCGCCGTCATGGTCAGCACCAAAAAGGTGTCGATGAACACACCGATCATGGCGGTACATCCCTGCTCGTGCGGCGTCTTGACATTGGCCTGTGCGTGTGCGTGAGGTGTCGAGCCCATACCGGCCTCGTTGGAGAACAGGCCGCGCTTTGCACCCTGGCTGATAGCAGTTTTCAGTGCCATGCCGACACTGCCGCCGATCAGGGCCTTGGCATTAAAGGCGTATTTGAAGATCATCCCGAAGGTCTCGGGGATGTAGCGGATACGGATGCAAAGAACCACCAGGCCACCCAGCAAATAAAGCACTGCCATGGCGGGGACCATCTTTTCGGTCACGGATGCGATGCGGTTGACGCCGCCGATGAAGATGAAGGCGGCAAGAGCGGCAACCACAAGACCGATGACCCAATAAAGGGTAAATTCGTTGCCCGAAGCGGTGGAAACCGCGGTACCGATAGTGTTGGCAATGGAGTTGGACTGAACCATGGAGCCCATAAAGCCAAGAGCCAGAATGGTAGCCACGGCAAAGAAGCCGGCTAAGAACTTGCCGAACTTGCCCTTGAATGCGGTCTTGATATAATATACGGGACCACCGTGGACCTCACCGTTCTCGTCCACCACGCGGGTCTTTTGGGCCAGCACCGCCTCGGCATAAATGGTGGCCATGCCGAAGAAGGCGATGATCCACATCCAGAAAATGGCACCGGGACCGCCGATCAGAATGGCTCCACAGGCACCGACAATGTTACCGGTACCCACCTGTGCGGCAATGGCGGTTGCAAGTGCCTGGAAGGAGCTGAGTCCCCCCTTGTGCTTGCCGCCCTTGAACGAGATCTTACCGAATACCAGCTTCATACCCTGACCGAAGCAACGCACCTGTACGAACTTGGTACGGATGGTGAAGTACAGACCTACGCCGACCAACAAAAAGATCAGCACGTAGTCGGTCAGATAAGAGTTGACCGTTTGCACGATTTTGAGCAAAGTGTCCATTTGTGTCTTTTCCTCCGGGTAAAAAAATAAACTGCCCGCACGGCAGCCTCGAAAAATATCACATGGTGAAAAAACAGAAAAATAACAGTGCTTTTCTGCTCTGTCCTTTGGCCTGAGAGATTCGGCGGCGGGCACCCGTCACCTTGCACCTTCGGCACTCCATGGGAGATTCTCCAGAGCGACCTCCGTCATCGGTCTCTTGCGATCCCGACAACCTCTGCGGTAATACGGGCTAATTCTATCACATTCCATGAAAAATGTCAAGAGAATTTGAAAATTTTGTGAAAGCTCTGCGAAAATTGTATTTTTATACCGTCGTTTTGTGCAAACAAGCCATGCTTTTGCATATCAATACGGCAAGCAAGGGGAGACCGCGGTCTCCCCTTGCACTTTCTTTTTTACCGAATGATGACCTCATGTCCTGTGCGAGCGGATTCATAGATGGCATCCAGGATCTTCATCACGGTAATTCCGTCCTCTGCCACCGCAATGCAGGGGGTGCCGTTCAGCACGCAATCGACAAAATGGGAAAGCTCATTCACAAACATCTGAATGAACTCGGTATTGGGCAGCTGAGGCGCGATATCCACCAGATAACCGTTCATATCCGAATAGATTTTGGTGGGGCCGTCACCCAGAACCACACCGGCCTTGGTGCCGTACAGCTCCTTTTTGCCGCAGTCCGGGCAGTTCAGATCATAGGAGGTTTCCAGCAATGTGGTGGCGCCGTTATCGTAACGAATCAGGGCCACGCCGAAATCCTCCACATCGCAAGTGCGGGTCACACCGCAGGTGATGGGACGACACTCAGACTTCTTTTTCAGCTCGCGGCGGGGCCCCAGCTTGTCCGCGGTCATGGCATAGACCGAAACCGGCTTTGGGGATCCCATGAGGTAGCGGGTTTGATCGATGACATGCACACCCAGGTCGATCACAGGGCCGCCACCCGACAGATTTTTATTGGAAAACCAGCCGCCGGGGTTACCGTGGCGGCGCAGATAGGTGGCCTTGGTATAATAGATCTCGCCGATATCTCCGTTGTCGATAAACTCCTTCACCATGGCGTTTTCGGCGGAGAAACGGAGCACAAAGCCGATCATCAGCAGCTTGCCCGCCTTCTCGGCTTCCCTCTTCATCTCCTCGGCCTCGGCGGTATTATAGGCCATGGGCTTCTCACAGATCACATGCAGCCCCGCCCGCAAAGCGGCAATGGTGCAGGGGGCGTGGTTGATATTCCACACGCAGACATCGGCGGCCTCCAGCTCCTTTTCGGCGGCCAGCATTGCCTCCACGCTGCTATAACGGTGCTCCTCGGAAATGCCGAAACGGTCACAGGTCTCCTTCAGCGCCACGGGATCAATATCGCAAGCGGCCACGATCTCCACATTGGGGATCTGCTCATAGGCCTTCAGATGTGTGCGGGCAATGTGCCCGGTACCGATCATACCGATCTTCAGCTTTTTCATTTTTATGAATATCCTTTCCTTTTGATCAGTTTTCCGCCATGACCTTGGTTAGGTGGTCGTAAGCCGTTTTGATGTCTGCCACAGGGTTCGCGCCTACCTCCCGCTCGATGGTCAGGTAGCCCCGATAGCCGATATCCTCCAACGCCTTCAGATAGGCCGGGAACGGCACCGAGCCGGTGCCCAAAGGTACCTCTTCGAAATAGCGGATTCCCTTTGCCGTCTCGGGCACGGGATGAACCACACGGTAAATGTATTCGGGATTGCCCTTTACCAGCAGATTACCGTCCTTGGCATGGGTGTGCACGATGTAATCCTTCAGGGTATAAACGGCGGCAACGGGGTCATCCCCGGTCACCATGCAAAGGTTGGCAGGGTCAAGATTGACCGAAACGCCCTTGGAGCCCAGAGAATCGAGAAAATTCTTCAGCACAACGGCAGTCTCGGGTCCCGTCTCCACCGCAAAGCGGGAGCCGATAGAGTCGGCATACTGCGCCAGCTCATAGCAGGCCTCCTGCATGATCCGGTAGCGGGGATGGTCCGGATCCTCGGGCACCACACCGATGTGGGTGGTCACGATATCGGTACCCAGATCCTTTGCCACATCCATGATGCGCTTGGATTTTTCAATGAGCTCGGGATTCAGCTCGGGATCTCCGAAGCCGTGCCCCAGGTCACCGCAAACAGCCGAGAAGCAAAGCCCCTGGGATCTTACAAAATCCAGTAGCTCGCGTCTGGCTTCCTTGGTAAAGTTTTCGGGGGCACGCTCCCCCTTTGTACAAGTGATCTGCAATCCCTTTGCACCGATTTTGGCGGCAGTACGGATCGCATCGTGCGTCTCTTGCTTGAAAGAGTTCACCATTACACCAATGGGAAATTGATACATAATCGACCTCCTCTATGTTCTTTTTTGTAATTTTTGCTTGATTTTTCTGCAAGTTCATTTTATAATAGACGCAAGGAACAGTCAATACAAAATCTTGCGATTTTATAAAACGATATTGCTGTTTGACGAAAATGAACAAAAAGCAAAGCAATGTATATGAGGTCCACACTCTGACCGATGTGCCCGTGATCTTTCATCACGATCTGGCTTGCCGCTCACGGCGGGCCAACTGGCATGAGAATGTAGAGATCCTGCTGTTTACCAAGGGTGAGGGAGCTGTGGTCTGCGAGGATTGCCGCACCGATGTAACGGCAGGAGATATCTGTGTCATCGACTCGAATCTGCTGCACCGTGTGGAAAGCGAGGACATCGTCTTTTACGATTGCCTTATTGTAGACGAGACCTTTTGTCAAAAGAACGGACTTTATCCGAATACCGCTTCCTTTACTCGCCGCATCCGCTCAGCCGAGCTAACCGATCAATACAACAAAGTTGCGGCGGCCTTCGAATCGGAGGATCCCTTTCGCACAGCGGAGGTGCGGGCGTCGGCTCTCTCGCTGATGGTCGCTCTCATGCGTGGGTTCAGCCATCCCGCCAACATCGCGGAAAAGGATTCCAACTCCCCGATCCGCGCCGCCATCGGTTACATTCGTTCTCACTACGCCGAGCCCTTGGATCTGGACCGCCTGGCCTCCGAGGTGAAGGTAAGCAAATACCATTTCATCCGCAAATTCAAGGAGGCCACCGGGCAGACGGTGATCTCTTACATCAACACCGTCCGTGTAGAACATGCCGAACGGCTGTTGCGAGAGGGCGGACGATCGGTGGCAGAGGTGGCAGAGGCCTGCGGCTTTATCAGTCATTCCTACTTTTCCAAGGTCTTTTATCGCCTGCGAGGGGTCCTGCCCTCGGAGATCAGAGAATAATATAAGGAAGAGGCCCCCTTTTTGAAAAAAGGGGGCCTCTTCCGGTATCTGCGATAAAGCAAATTTGCTAAACGAATAGAAATTTTTGTGTCTACAAAAACAGTGCTTGTCAGAAAAAATGACAGACTTGCGGGTGCGCAGAGAAAGCCTTCCCCAGTGGGGGAAGGTGGCAGCCGTAGGCTGACGGATGAGGTGTTCTAAACGCAAAGTTACTCCTCATCCACCGCTATCGCGGTCCCCCTTCTCCCACAGGAGAAGGCTATTTACCGCCCGACAGTACATCTAAAAAGTGTAACACTCTATACCTTGCGGGGTAAGGCGTGTGAAAAGGAGTACGAACAAAACTGTCCGTACTTCTTTTATTTTGCGGTAGGTAAAACCTGCTTTATGGAAGGCATCCCTGCCTCTTCCTTTTTCGCATCCGCGAAAAAGGAATTCACCTACACCTACCAAAAACTTTACAAAAAACTTCTATATCTCAACCGTTTGGGGCATCTCTCATACATTCTGCAAAGTTAACCGTTGTGCCATCTGATACAGGCTCTGTAGAGCCGGCCGAGCGTCAAGCTATGTGGCTCGGCCGGACGTATCAAAGTGGGCGGACGATGGCGAACTTGGGTTCGTCGAGTTCGCCTGCGAGGAGCAACGATAGATCACGCCGCCAAGCGCAGGCTCTGCAAGAGCGAAAAGAAGCAAGTGAGCCCAGGCGCACCGGAGCAGGCGGACGATGGCGAACTTGGGTTCGTCGAGTTCGCCTGCGAGGAGCAACGACGGATCACGCCGCTTATTTTTGCTCTTTGACGGTCTCAGTGAGCGCCGCCATCGTCCCCGCAAGATTCTGGAGCTCGGAGGGGATGATGATCTTGGTCGCCTGGCCGTCGGCAACCTTGGCAAGGGCTTCAAAGCTCTTGAGGGCCAGCACCTCCTTGACAGGGGGCACCTCGTTGAGCATTTTCAAGCCTTCTGCGGTGGCCTGCTGCACCTTCAGGATTGCCTCTGCCTCGCCCTCGGCCTCACGGATGCGTGCCTCTCGCTGTGCCTCGGCACGCAGGATGGCGGCCTGCTTTTCGGCCTCGGCATCCAGGATGGCAGACTGCTTGCGGCCTTCCGCCACCAGAATGGCGGAGTTCTTCTCGCCCTCGGCGCGCAGGATCGCCTCACGGCGCTCACGCTCTGCCTTCATCTGCTTTTCCATGGCGTCCTGGATCTCACGGGGCGGGATGATGTTCTTCAGCTCCACGCGGTTGACCTTGATGCCCCAGGCATCGGTGGCGTTATCCAGGATCGAACGCATTTTGGTATTGATGGTATCACGGGAGGTCAGCGTCCCATCCAGATCCAGCTCGCCGATCATGTTACGAAGGGTGGTGGCGGTCAGGTTTTCAATGGCGAAAATGGGATTGGTCACACCGTAGGCATAGAGCTTGCAGTCGGTGATCTGATAATAGACCACGGTGTCGATCTGCATGCGGACGTTATCCTTGGTAATGACCGATTGGGGCGGAAAATCCACAACCTGCTCCATCAGGTTGATCTTTTTACTGATCTTGTCGATGAAGGGGATCTTCACATGGAGACCGTTGCTCCAGGTGGCGTGGTATGAGCCCAGACGCTCCACCACGTAGGCATGCGCTTGGGGGACGATGTGAATGTTGGCGATCAAAACGATGACCAGCACCGCAAGGACCGCAATAACAGCAATAACTGCACCTACCATTTTAAATTCTCCTTTTTATCATAAAATTACTTGACGATGAGCTTAACGCCCTTGATCTCCATGATGGTGACGTGCTCGCCCACGGCGATCACCCGCTCCGGGTCCTCTGCACGGGCCGACCAGCAAAGACCGCCCACCTTGACCTCGCCCACCTCATCGATGTTGCGAATCTCCTCGGTGACGATACAGACCTTACCGATCAGTGACTCGGCATTGGTGGGCTCCTTCTTGACCTTAAGCAGCTTGCGACACAGGGGTCTGGTGGCCATCACCAAAATCAGGCCCACCACCACAAACAGCAGCACCTGCACCCACCACGGAGCATTGAAAAAAGAAACGATCAGCGAGATCAGTGCCGCAGGGAAAAACCAAATGGCCACAAAATCACTGGTCGCGGCCTCCGTAATGACCGCAAGCACCAGCACCGCTATCCACACGTATAGCATGATAAAACCTCCTTTCCCGGCAAAAAAACGGCATTGGCCGCCACCGGCATATCACGTTAACGTTGTGATTATAGTATAGCATCCCGTAAGCAAAATTGTCAAGAATCAAAACGGGTAACCAACGTCAACGGCGGATGGCGGCGAACCGATTTTGACAATTAAAGCAGACTCATGTCCTTTTTTCGGGCTCGGAAGGGATCTTTTCATGGATTTTTCAAAAAATCGGGCGTGCCTTTTACCTTAAAAAACAAATTTCTATTGACTTTTATCGGCGGGAATGATATATTTTATCAAAAGAACATAAGGAGGATCATCATGGAAAAGCTGATCCAATACCGCACCCGCGAATCTCTGTTTGACGGCCCCTTTGGGGACGGCTCCCCCTGGCACGCCGCAGGCATGGGCTATATTCTGGTCACCGAGCACGGCCACCTCGTCGTCATCGACGGGGGCTGCCCCAATGACGCCGAGGATTTTCTCTCTCTGTTGGAGCAGAACGCCGACGGCAAGCCCGTGGTGGATCTCTGGATCATCACCCATCCCCACGGCGATCACCTGGGCGCATTGCAGACCATCTGTAAAACGCCCGAGCTGCTCTCGCGGCTGGAGATCAAAAAATTCGTCTACTATTACCCCGAGGAGTTCACCGACGCCAAGGGTGTGCACACCAACATCGGCGCCAACAAGGATATGGAAAGCATCCTTGCTCTGACAGGCGCCGAGAGACATCACCCCGCCCTGGACGAGAAAATGACCGTTGACGGTATGGAATTTCACTTCCTTTACTACACCTACGACTGCCGCATCATCAACAACACCTACAACTGTAACGCCTGTTCCTTGGTTTTCACCGTGCAGGCCAAAAACAAAAAGATCATGTTCACGGGCGACGCCACCACCCGCAACCTGCAGGTGGTGGTATGGCTCTATCGCAAAAAGCTGAAATGCGATATTCTGCAAATGCCCCATCACGCTCTGTGCGACACGGGCCATTTGGATTTTTATAAAGAGGTGGATGCCAAAACGCTGCTGGTTCCCACCTGCGTGGCGGGCGACCGCTCGATGCACTCCGAGCAGTACGCAAATCACCAAAAGCGCGGCTGGAATCTGTGGGCGGAGGAAAACGCCGATACGGTTTATAAATCCTTTGAGGGTACGGTAGAAATCGAGCTCTAAGGAGGAAAATGATATGCATACATTATACGGTGACGGTATCCACGACGACACGCTTGCCATTCAGGAAAGGATCGACAGTGGGGCCTGCGAGGTCACTCTCCCCGCTCCCAAGGCCTTTTATCTGATCTCCAAACCCCTGGAGCTCCCTTCGGGCTTTCGATTGGTTCTCCCCCGCTTTGCCGAGGTTCGTCTGGCTGACCAAGCCAACTGTGTCATGCTTCGCAACAAGGTGGTATACGACCACGCCCGCCGCCTGGACGAGGACGTTTATCGGGATCCGCTGACTGCGCATTTGTGGGGATACGTAGACGATTTTTCGCCGGATCACCCCTGTTGCGACATTGAGGTTTGCGGCGGCATCTGGAACTGCAACAACATGAACCAGATCCCCAATCACACCTTTTCGAAGGATTTCTCCGTGCGCGAATTTTACGGGTACGGTATGCTGTTTTATAACGTCAGAAATTTGAAGCTCAGCAATCTGACCATCAAGAATCCCACCCGATACGGCATCACCATGGCAACAGTCTCCTATTTTACCGTAGAGGATATCACCTTTGATTATAACAAGGGCAATCCTTATCCCGTGAACATGGACGGTGTGCATCTGGACGGTAACTGCCATTACGGCGTGCTTCGTAACCTGAAGGGCACCTGCTATGACGATCTGGTCGCCCTGAACGCCCACGAGGGCTCGCGAGGTGACATCACCAATATGGAGATCAACGGGATCTACGCAAAGGAGTGCCACAGTGCAGTTCGTCTGCTTTTAGTGTGGGAACGGGTGGAGAATATCCACATTTCCAATGTCTTTGGCACCTATTATCAATACTGCGTGGGCCTCTCCAAATTCTACCCCGGCGAGACCACGGGCTATTACGACGGCATCTCCCTTGACCATATCTATGCCGCCAAGGCCATGCCCGCCCGCAAGGGTGATTTTCAGCACCCCAAACACACCGAAAGCTCCTATCCGCTGATCTGGATACAGGGTGACACGGTGGTGAAAAGCCTGTCTGTCTCCCGCCTGCACCGCAGAGAGAGCACCCTCCCCCGCGACACCATCCATATAGGCAAGAATGCCGCGGTGAACCGTTTAATCATAGACGATGTGACCACCACCAACACCACGGGTCTGCCCATGCCGCTCCTTGTCAATCACGGTAAGATCGGCTATCTTTCCATGAGGCATGTGGATTGCGACAAGGACGAGAAGCTTGTGAACACAGGCGAGGTCGGCAGCTGCGATTTGACGTAAAATCACCGACCGTTTATAAAAAATCCCTACCTTCTGACAGGAAAAGCGCTTCGGGAAGGAGAGCGAGTTTAGCCGACTCTCTCGTCCCGAAGCGCTTTTTTCAGTACAATCCCTTTTTGCCCCACAGGCGGCGGCAGACCAGGTGCAAAAAGCCCACGGGGATCACCAGGGCGGCAAAGCCCAAGGTCACGGCCAGCTCCCGCAGAGTCAGAGGAACGGTACGCAGCACCGCGCCTCCCAGATACACAAACAGGATCTGTATCACCGCTACCATTGCCATAATGGTCAAAAAGGCCTTATTGCGTCCCAGCCCCTCCAGCATCCGCACCCGATCGGTGCGGGCATTGAAGCAATTGAACACGCCCGCAAAAATAAACAGAGCGAAAAAGGCGGTCAGCAGGCAGATATCCCCTTCACTTTCCCGATAAAAGGAGCGTACCCAAGGGGATTTGAGAAAAAAGACCGACAAAGACACGGTAAACACCGTAAGGAAAGCGATCCTTCCCACCAGAGCGCGGGTGAGGATCGGTTCTTCCCGCTGTTTCGGCGCCTCCTTCATGTAATAATCCAACGGCGCCTCCCCCGCAAAGGCCAAGCCGCCCAGAGTATCCATGATGATATTGATCCAGAGCATCTGCACCACCGTAACCGGCGACTCAAATCCGATAAAGGGCCCGATGATCGAGATGCCCACGGCACAAAAGTTCATCACCAGCTGTAAGGCGATGAATTTGCGAATGCTTTTGAAAATTGTCCGACCGTACAGGACGGCACGGCAGACCGAGGCCAGATTATCATCCAGAATGACCACATCCCCTGCCTCCTTGGCCACCTGGGTACCGCTCCCCATGGCAAAGCCCACATCGGCCAGCTTCAGGGCCGGGGCATCGTTGATCCCGTCACCCGTCATACCAACCACCAGGCCCATCTCCTCCGAAAGGCGCACCAGGCGGCTCTTGTCGGCAGGCAGTGCCCGTGAGATCACGGCCAGCCGCGGCAACAGCTCCTTCACTTCCTCATCGGAAAGCCGGGAGAGCTCCTCCCCCGACAGCACCACTCCGTTTCGCCCCAGGATCCCGCAGGCGGCGGCAATATGAGTGGCGGTCGCCTTGCCGTCCCCGGTCATCATCACCACCTGAACCCCCGCCCCCTGCAAGGTACGCACAGCGTGCTTGGCCTCGGGCCGCAACGGATCGGTAAAGCAAAAGGCGGCAAGCAGTAAAAGATCGCCGCAAGGAGCAGATGCAGGCATCCGATCGGATTGGCAAAGCAGGATCACCCGTTCCCCCGCCGCCATACGGGCATTCATGCGAGAAAGAAAGGCCGTGCGGGCCAACGGGATCCGCTCGCCGTTCTCGCCCACAGCTCCCTTTACATACGTGATCAGGCGATCGGGGGCTCCCGTCACAAACACACACCCTTCGAACAGCCTTGCGGCGGCAAACTTGCGCCCGCTGTCAAAGGCCAAGCGCTCGCAAACCGTATAATCGGGCGCGTCGAAGGCCAAAAAGGATGAGAGCAGTGCCCGATCGGTCACATTCCCTCCAAGGGCCGCGGGGCGCCCCTCACTTTCGCCCCGCATGGCGCCCGAATTGGCATGGGCTGAAAGGCACAGTCTTTCAAAAAGCGCCGGGGCGCGGCGGGAGAGCACCACCGTATCGCGGCACTCCCCTGTAGCCGTCAGGATAGCCGACAGGCCCAATTTTCCTGCAGTCAGTGTCCCGGTCTTATCGGTGAACAGGATATTCATGCTCCCCGCCGCCTCGATCCCCACAGGCTTGCGCACCAGCACATGATCCCGCACCATACGGCGGATATTGGAGGAAAGGACCACGGCGATCATCATGGGCAGTCCCTCGGGCACCGCCACCACCACCACGGTCAATCCCAGGGTAAGGGCGTGGAGCAGCTGCTCGGCCATATAGGGCAGATCCTTGACACGGGCGAGCATCACCCCGCCGTCAAAGCCGGCGTCGATGACCAGCTGATGAAAAAGAAAGGCAAGCGCGCAAATAAGGGCCGCTACATAACCCACCAGGCTGATCTGATGCGCCAGCTTGGCCAGGCGCAGCTTCAGGGGGCTCTCTCTTGTCTCGGTCTGTAATTCCCCCGAGATCCCTCCGAGAAAGGTCCTGTCGCCCACGGCGGTGATCCGCATCTCTCCTTCGCCCGAGAGCACGGTGCATCCCGCAAACAGGGCGCCGGCAGCACTCGGTTCGCACTTCTCCCCCCGCACAAAGGAGCGCTTTTCCGCCTCCCTACTCTCCCCTGTCAAGGGGGATTGATCCACGGTGAGGTGCCCCGACAGCAGAATGCCGTCAGCGGGGATCTTCTCTCCCGCACCGATCAGGCAAATATCCCCCACCACCACATCGGAGGTGGGAATTTCCTCGATCCGCTCCCGCCGTACCCGACAGAGTGCCGCTCCGCAGCTTTCGCAAAGACGAGAGAAGGCCGCCTCACTCCCATACTCGGAAAGCGTGGAGATCAGCGTCGCCAACAGGACCGAAACGGCGATCCCCACCGTTTCAAACCAATCGGCATTGCGGAACAGCAACAATAAATGGATGGCAAGTGCAACCAAAAGGACCTTGATCACAGGATCTCCCAGATTGGAGAAAAACACCCGCCAAAAGCTCTTTTTGGCCGCACGGCTGAAAACATTTTTACCGTGCGCCCGCCGTGCCGCCTCCACCTCCTTTGCCGTCAGTCCCCGCCGCGGTGACATTCCGATTTCTGTCATTTTCACAGCCTCCCTTTCTTTCTTGTCCTTTTATCCTATGCAAAAAACGTGCAGAAAAGAAGCGGGAGAAAGCGGGAAGGCGCAAGTGCTGTATCCGGTACCTTGTTACGGTAATTCCACACCAAATGGCAATAAATACAAAAACATCCACACGATTTTCCAAAATCGTGTGGATGTTTTCCAATTTTTATTCTATTTCTTTACAAACAAAGTAAACAGCAAGAGCTCCCTGGCCGATAGAACGCCGATATAGGAGTCTTTACTTCACACTTGCACCTACTATCTTATCTCCGGAGGACGTGCCACTCGGCCAGCTTCACGAGGAAAATGTCACAGGCGAAATCGGTATATTTTATAATTGCTCTCCTTTTAAATATCGGAGGGGGATATTAGCTTGTCGACACCCGATTGCAAATTCCGGCAGTCGCAAAAAAAGCGTGCGTTCCAGAACGCACGCTTTTTGCCAATGCAATCAAATTTATTTTTTCAATTTTCTGGCACCGATTTTATCCAAGATCTCGCCGCAGATATCGGGATGATCGCAGGTAAAGCCAATGGCACCGTTCTCATAAGCGGCACGGTAGACCGCTTCATCGGTGTTCATGCCGTAATATACACAGGGCTTGATCCCCATCAGGGCAAATTCGGTGAATCTGGCCTTGTCAGCCACGGGAGTATCATGCTTGATGGGGAATCCCTCAGGGGTCTTGTCGCCGTGGTTGAACAGGCACACCTCATCATAATATTTGTAGGGATCGTCCTTAGCGTAGCCCTTCATCACGCTCTTGGGATAAAAGCCGTGGATGGGAAAATCCTCCGTGGTGTATCTGGTACGGAGCCAAGCGCAAAGGCCTGCGGAGAAGGTGATGACAGTGAGTCTCTCCTTGCCGAACACGCCGTACTTCTTGCAAAGGGACAGGGTCAGCCCGGCAGAAGCATAGGCAAAATCACCCAGATCCTCGGGGTAATCCTTCAGCTCCAGCAGAACCTTGATGTCGGGGCGGGTGGCCATCAGCTCCAAAAACTCCTCCAGGGTAGGCACGCGCTCGCCCTTGAACTCCTCGCCGAATTTGATACCGGCATCGGCCTCTTTGACCTCTGCCAGCGTCATGCGGTAGATACTGCCGCTCTTATCGGTGGTGCGTGCCAGGTTGGCATCATGACAGATCACAATGTGGTAATCCTTGGTCATGTGTACATCCATTTCGACGGCATCGATATCCAGCATAAGCGCCTCGCGGAACCCACGCATGGTGTTCTCGGGATATTTTGCGCGCCAACCTCTGTGAGCGGCCAGTGTAACTTTGTTTTCCATTCTGATTTTCCTCCGTGTTTCTTTCCGTCCTTCTGCACAAAGGGCGGTGAGTAAGTTCAGTATACCCCCTCCCACGGCAAAAGTCAAGACAGAAAATGCAAAAACAGCTTTATTTATACAAGCTGCACGTCATAGGCCTCAAACCAGGCATCCAGCTGACACAACCAGGCGATAAGCTGCGGGCGGGCCATGAGTTGACCGAACCAGGTGCCGCTCTCTCCCTCCAGCAGCTCGTTCAGTCGGCGGCGATCCAGATATTCGGAAAGGAATCCTCCCTTGCGCGAAAGGCGGGCGGCCAGCATCTCCCGCACACGGGTCTCATAGGCGGGATTGTGGGTCTTGGGATAGGGACTCTTTTTACGCCAGAGCACCCGATCGGGCAAATATCCCTCCATGGCATGCCGCAACAGGGCTTTTTCCACCCCGTTACCAAACTTAATGGCCCAGGGCACATTGAAAACATACTCCAGTATCCGATGGTCGGCAAAGGGCACACGCACCTCCACGGCGCTATACATGCTCATACGATCCTTGCGCGCCAGAAGATTGGCCATAAAATAGCGTGTGGAAAGGAAAGTGGCGATCCGCGCAGTGCGGTCGGCCTCGCATTCCCCGTCAAGCACAGGGCAAGCCTCGGTGCTCTTGCGGCAGACCTCACGCAGGTAGGCAAGCCCCTGTGCCGCGTGAACCGTGCTGTCATCAAACAGCCCGATACGGGTATGCGGATCGTGCAACCAGGGAAAGAAATCCCGATGCAGCATTTCAGAGCGATAAAACCACGGATATCCCCCAAAGATCTCATCCGAGCATTCGCCGGAAAGCAATACCGTATGCCTTTTTTTGATACGTTGGCAGAAATAAAGCAAGGAGGAATCGATATCGGCCTGCCCCGGCAGATCCCGGGCGAGAGCGGCCGCCTCCAGATAACCTGCCACCTCCTCCGTAGGGGCGGTCAACACCGTGTGATCCGTCCCCAGCTCGGCGGCCAGTGCGGCGGCAAATTCATCATCCCGTTGCGGCTGAAACAGGCTGGACTTGAAATTCTCCTTGTTCCCCTCATATTCAAATGAATAGGTAGAGAGCTCTTTTCCCTGCCCGTGCAGATGTTGCGCCGCCACGGCGGTGATGGCCGAGGAATCCAGGCCGCCCGAGAGCAGAACCGCCAAGGGCACATCGCTGGAAAGCTGACGCTTGACCGCATCGCAAAAGAGATGACGCACGGTAGCCGCCGCGGTGGGGGCATCGTCACGGCACTCCTTGGCCTCCAGCTGCCAATAGCACCAATCGGTGAATCCCTCCCTGGTCACTCTGGCCGCATGTGCGGGCAAAAGCTCCTCCACCCGACGGAAAACACCGCTTCCCGGCAAGGTCACGGGCGTAAGATAAAAGAGCTGCCACAAGCCCTCCAGATCGATCTCCGGTCTGATCTCCGGATGGGCAAACAGGCCCTTGACCTCGGAGGAAAAGTAGAAATTACCCTCGGAACGGGCGTAAAAAAAGGGCTTCACTCCCAGTCTGTCCCTGGCAAAAAAGACCTGCTCCCTTACAGGATCATGCACGGCAAAGGCAAAAATGCCGTTGAGATACCTCGGGCACGCCTCGCCGTACAGGATATAGCTCCACAGCACGGTCTCGGTATCGCAGGTCGTGCGGAAGGCGGCCCCCTTCAGAACAAGATCGCGGCGGAGCTCGTCGGAATTGTAGATCTCACCGTTATACACGATGGTATACCATTGCCCGCCATAGTAAGCACGCATGGGCTGCGCGCCCCCCTCGGGATCCATAACCGCCAAACGGTTGTGATAAAATCCCACCCCGGGGGTAAAAAACGCTCCGTTGGCATCAGGTCCCCGCCGTGCCAAGCGGGCACCTGCGGCGGCCACCGCCGCGCCGCTGACCCTTTCGGGATGTGCAAAATTGACGCATCCATTGATCGAACACATATTTCCTCACCTCACTCTCAGCCTATGAGCACATTTGCCCTGTGGTGCATATCCTGCTATCAAAAGGAGGTGTGTCCTGTGTACCCGATCCCTCATGTCTCCGGCAGTAAGCGCTTACTCGCCGCCTTCGGTGCAGGTGCGCTTTGCGCGCTGATTCTGCCAAAGGCCTTTTTCTGCATCCTCGGCGCGTCTCTTTTATTGGTAGCCGGTTGCTCTCTTTCCAAGATCGAACATCATAAGGAGTGCTGATTGTATGAAAATCGTATTGATGAGATCCCCGGGCTTTCTTGCCCCCCTCCTGCGGCGCATCTTTCATGTTCCGCGGCAAAAATGACCCACAACGGGGTGAAATTTGCCAAAAGAGGAGCTCTGCCGATATCGGCAGAGCTCCTCTTATTTCTCACCCTTACGATATGCCGAAGGGGAGCACCCCACAGCATGTCGGAAGGCAGTGCTGAAATACTTGGGATCCGCGAAGCCCGATCTGTACGCCGCCTCAGTCACCGGACAGTCCCCCTCCCGCAGCAGTGCCTTGGCATAATCGATGCGCAGATCATTGAGATAGCGCAAGGGCGTTTTCCCGTAGCAGCTGTAAAACAAGCGACGAAAATAAGTGTCGCTCATGGCAACCTTGCGACAAAGCTCCCGCACGGTCAGGTCGGGATCCATATATGCAGCATGCAGATATTCCAGCGCCCGTTCGATCCTTTCGTAATCGACAGTACGCTCCCGCACCCGATTTTTCTCCAGCTCGTACACGATCTCATAAAACAACGACAGGGAACGGAATGCATAGCCGGGGCGCTTCTCGCGCCACACGTCAAGCAATGCCGCAAACAAGCGGTGCAGATTGGCGGTATTCTCGGGATGAAAGACCTCCATATGCGGGCCGCCCTCCCCTTGGACATCGAAGTGAATGACCAAAACACGTTCTTCGCCGCAGTGCAGATCGTATCCGACGCCCTTGGGCATATAGACCACATCTCCGCTTTTCAGCAGTTCGTTTTTTCCATCCTCAACCAAGGCACCGTCACCGCAAATGCGCAGTGTCAGCGCGGCAAACGGTCGCCCCTCCACTCTCTTATCGGTCCTCCCCCAGGAAAGGTCCAAAACCGAAAGGATGCGTATATGACTCGACTCCTTCACAAACACGGTCATCCCCCCTTCCCCTTCATTATATCCGAAGAGAGGATGCTTTGTAAAGTTCTTTTTTTCAAACCTTTTCTTCTTTTTTTCGGGTTGAAGCAAGTGGCACATCCGTGTTATACTACAAAAAACTAAAAGGAGTACCTGACATGCCAAATTGCTTTTATCTGCCCGACCGGGTCACGGCCCGCGCCGACGCAAGAGTGAACAACGATACCGTGCGCGATCTGTTCCGCGGATTTTCCTTCCATCGCTCCGAAATGATCATAACACCGGGAGCGGACAATCTCCTTGTAATCGGCGCACCTGCCATGCCGACTCTGCCCAACGATGCCGAATATATCATTCATGCCGACGAAAAGGGACTTGCCGTAGCAGCACGGGATCACAGCTCGCTGATGCGGGGGTATTGCGCACTGCTGCAAAAGATCGAGTGGGCAAGCGAAAACGGGCAGCTGCTGATCGCGCCTGTAGAGGAGTGCAGCGCCTTTAAAATTCACAACCGTATGATACATTTTTGTGTTTTTCCCGAGACCACTCTTCTCGCCTTAAAGCGTTATATCCGATTGGCGGGCATTCTGCAATACACCCATGTGGTATTGGAATTCTGGGGCATGCTCCGCTATGACTGCTGCTCTGCTCTGTCGTGGCCGAACGCCTTCACCAAGGCACAGATCGCCGAGGTATTGGGTGAGATACGGAATTTCGGCATGGAGCCCATCCCCATGTTCAACCACCTGGGGCACGCCACCGCAAGCCGCGTGCTATCCGGTAAGCACGTGGTACTGGATCAGGATCCTTCACTTTACCCTCTGTTCACACCAGACGGATGGTCCTTTGACACCGACAACCCCAAGGTGCCGGAATTGTTGCGGCAAGTACGTGGGGAGCTGTATGACCTGTTTGGGCAAGGATCCTATTTCCATGCAGGCCTGGATGAATCCTATATGTACGCAAATGACCTCAAACGGTATGCAAAGCTCCCCGATTTTCTCAGTGCGCTGACGGCAGAGATCAGCCGTGAGGGGCGCCGCCCCATGATCTGGATGGATATGTTTCTGCCTCCCCGGGCTTACGGTGACCGCAAGCCCCACGCCTGCGCCAAAAGATGTCCCGCGGACTGTATGTCGGTGCTCTCCCGCCTTTCCCCCGATACGGTCCTGGTGGATTGGCAGTATCACGATAAGGAGGCTCCCATCCCCACCTCGCTTTATCTGAAGGACAAGGGCTTTGATATCATGGGAGCCCCCTGGCTTGATGTGGACAACGGCAAGGCCCACATCGATACAGTGGCGAAGCACGGTCTGTTCGGCGTAATGGAGACCACCTGGCATACCATGGCGCGAGAGGCTTATAAGATATTGCCCTTCGCCCGCGCCTGCGGTGCGGCCAAGGCTCCCTGGTCGGACCATAGCGGCCCGCGGGAGGAGACCGCAACGCTTTTGCGCAAGCTCACGTGGGAGCCCATCACCTACGAGGATGCGGGATGGATGAAGCATCAGATCACCCTGGGTGCCGAAAAAGAGTTTTGAACTGTCATAAAAAACGCCTGTGGTCATCTTAGCGGCCACAGGTATTTTTAAGGTATTTTTAATATTTATAAAGCTTCACGGCCCGCAAGCGGCTCCGCTCCAGAGCATGTGCAAGGTTGCAAAGACGGACGCGATCCTGCTGCAGAAAGCGACATTCCCTTTCATACTCCGGGGAATGTAAAAAATCCTTGACATAAAGAAAATTGGCATAGGCTTGATGGCACCAATGATTCCGCACATTCTTCATACGGAACAGATAATCGTAATCCTCCTTTAAAATGTATGGGTCATGATCCGACCGATCCAGCGCCTGCAGCTCGATCAGCATATCGCCCAGGGGCTTTCTGCGCACCGTTTCATAGTTTTGATCAAAATCTCCCTTCCGCAAGGCGGCATAGATCATTTTGATCTCCTCCTCGATGTGCTGGCAATGCATTACGGTCTCGCCCACCTGCAGATGGAATTCCTCCAGAGTCATCATTTTGTACCTTCGTCCCGTGACTCAATGATGTAAAGCCCGCCTTTTTTGACGGCGATGAAGGCACAGTTCCCCGTCAGCTCGTTACTGACGGCATACTGATTATCCCGACGGAGCTTCGCGTTTTTTAACGGATATTTCACCCCGTCGATCTCCACGCCCTTGACCACAGGATCGGCGGCGATCAGGGACAGATAGGTATACGCACCGCGGGGGATGAGGGTGCTGTTATTCCGGATGAATCGGGCACGGTTACGGCCGTCTGTTATAATGGCATGGCACCGCAAGGCCTCCAGATGCTCCAGGATGGCCAGGTTGGAAAGGGTGTGATCCAGGCGCCCCGAAAGACCGCCGACGATGACGATATCCCGCGCTCCCTTCTGCAAAGCAAACTCCACGGCAAGCTGGGTATCGGTCAGATCCTTTTCGGCGGGAACGCGATAAATTTCCACGCCTTCCGGCAGCTTTTTTCCACCAATGGAATCAAAATCCCCCATCAGCACCGTCGGCCTTTCGCCAAGAGCCATGGCATTGTTCCATCCGCTGTCGGCGGCAATGATCAGATCGTCGCCCTTAGGGTGCTCGGTGATATGGGCAGGATCCACCGTCCCACCCGTGTATATGTAGGCACGCATCATTTTTTACTCCAATCATGCTTCGTTTTCAGAGCATCGTACATGGTGACAAAGCTCCGGTGGCGGGTGGGGGCAATGTCGCCCGCCTGTACCGCCGCGAGAATCGCGCACCCCTCCTCACGTGTATGGGTGCATTTTTTATAGCGGCACGCTCCGATGTAGGGAGAAAACTCCCGCATGGTGCCCGCCAGATCCTCTTTGGAAAAGAAATCGAACCGCACAAAATCCAGCATGCTGAATCCGGGGGTATCGGCAATATACGCCCCCTCGATCCCCGCTATGGGATAAAGCTCCACCCGACGGGTGGTGTGCTTGCCCCGCTCGATACGGCGGCTGATCTCACCCGTTTGCAAGGAAAGATCGGGAAACAACGCATTGAGCAGAGTGGATTTCCCAACACCCGAGGCTCCGGCAAAGGCGGCAGTCCTGCCCGTCATATGCGCGGCAAGAAACGCACGAAGCTCCTCCACCCCCTCGCATGTATCCGCAGAAAGTGAAAAAGCAGAAAAACCCGCACACGTATACAGTTTTTTCAGCTCGTCCGCATAGTCGGGCGCCATATCCCGCTTGCCGATGATCACCACGGGCTCGATCCCGTTGTATTCTGCAATGGAGATCAGCTTATCCACCGTTTCAAGCACCGGGGCGGGGTGGGCCGCGGCAAAGGTGATAAAGAGATCATCCAGATTGGCCATGGGTGGGCGGATGAGCGCGTTTTTACGGGGCAAGATCTCCTCGATGACGATACCGCCACCGTCAGAGGAGGAGCAAGGCCTGCCCGTCTCGTCCCGCGAAAGGGATCCTTCATCAAAGGCAACGCGCACGGCGTCTCCCACCAGGGGTGTGATCCCCTCATGGCGGAAATTGCCCTTGGCACGGGCGGTGATCCGCCGCCCCGAAAGCGGCGTCTCCCCCTCATTCAGGGCGATCTCGTAAAGTCCCCCAACCCCTCGTATCAGCTTTCCGTTTTCCTCGTATTGCATCGTTTCCCCCGTTTCTCGGAAGTTTAAAATAAAAAAGCAAAAATGCTATCCAGCAGGCCAAGGCAGAATAGTGTGACGACCGTCACCGTCAGCAGTGCCAGCGCGGCGACAAGATTCGCCACCACAAGACGCTTGACAGTGCTTTTCTTTTTGGTCTTCATCGTGCTGCGCGACATAGGAGCAGTCCCCCTTTATGGCGAAATCTGCTCTTATTCTACCCGTTTCGGGGGGAATTATCCTCCCACAAGCCGAATCCGACCGCAAGCCTTTTGCATTGTCTACGCTTTTTCCTGCTCGGCGGTCTCTTTCCTGAGCTGACCGCAGGAGGCATTGATATCCGAGCCCAAGGTACGGCGCACGGTGGCACGGATGCCGTTTTTCTCCAGAACGGCGGCAAATGCCTTGACATCCTTTGCACCCGAGCGACGGAAGCCTGTCTCTCTGACCTCATTCACGGGAATCAGATTCACATGGATGGGCATGGTCTCGGTACGGGTACGCAGGCTGCGGTTGAGAAGCAGAGCCAGCTTTTCGGCGGCCTCTTTGGAATCGTTTTTTCCCGAAATTAACGTATATTCAAACGAAATACGCCGACCCGTTTTGTCAAAATAGCGCTTGCAGACGGCAAGCAAGGTGGCAATATTATACTTTTTATTCACCGGCATGATGGCCGAGCGGGTTTCATCGTCGGCGGCGTGAAGCGAGATCGACAGCGTGATGGGCAATTTCAGCTCGGCCAGACGGTCAATACGATCGCAAAGGCCGCAGGTGGAAAGCGAAATATGTCGGTAGCCGATATTCACTCCTTCGGGGCGGTTCACCAGGTCGAGAAACCGCACCACGGCATCAAAATTATCCAGGGGCTCACCAATGCCCATCATGACAATACCGCCGATCTGCTCACCCGAATCCCGCGCCGCGGCAATGACCTGTCCCAGCAATTCCCCCGCAGTGAGATTGCGCACCTTGCCGCCGATGGTGGAGGCGCAGAACTTACACCCCATATTGCATCCGACCTGACTGGAGATGCAGATGGTGGTGCCGTGCTCATAGTGCATCAGCACGCTCTCCACGCAGTTGCCGTCGGCCAGCTCAAATAAGTATTTGATGGTGCCGTCCAGCGCCGAGACCAGCTTGCGCTTGACCTGCGGCAAATGATAGGTCGACACCTCGGCCAGCTTTCCGCGGGTCACCTTGCCGATATTGGTCATCTCCTCGGGGGAGAGGCCTTTGTGCAGCTGGGGAAAGATTTGACCGGCGCGGTATTTTGGCTCGCCCATGGACACAAGCAGCTCTTCCAGCTCCCCCGGTGTCAGGGCCAGCAATTCTTTTTTGTCTTTTTCTTCCATATTTTATCCTTTGCGCAGCTTGGCAATAAAAAATCCGTCGGTACCGTGGGTGTCAGGCGCCAGGGTCAGCATACCGTCCGAGGACAGCCCGCCCACCGTAAAGGGCTCTAACCGAAATTCGGGGTGACGCTTCAAAAATTCGGTAACCTGCTCCTCGTTTTCGGCAGGGAGAAGCGTACAGGTGGAGTAGACCAGAATGCCCCCGTCCCTTACGCATTTCGCGCCGCTTTCCAGTATCGCGGCCTGCACGGGCGGGAGACCTGCCGCATCCGCGAAATTCTTATACCGTATATCGGGTTTTTTGGCAAGAACACCGTAACCCGAGCAGGGCACGTCCGCAAGCACACGGTCAAAAAGCCCCAATACCTCGGGATCTGCCTGCCGTGCGTCGGCGGCATTTGCCGTCAGATTGTCAAGTCCCAGAAGCGCGGCTCCCCTGCGGATCAGCGAAATTTTGTTTTCATGGAGATCAAAGCTTGCCACCTCGCCCGTACTTTTCATGGAAAGGGCGGCACCGAAGGATTTTGAGCCGGGAGCGGCGCAAAGATCCAGTATCCGCTCGTCGGGCTGTGCACCGAGTGCCTCCACACAGATCTGGGAGGCCTCGTCCTGCACAAAGCAATCCCCCGCCGCCAGGGCATCAGCGATCCTGCCGGCATCGGGAAAACGCACCCCGTTGGGGGCAATATCGGTGGGCGTACCGCCGAATTCCTTGACAAAAGCCTCGCGGGAGCGGCGAAGCGTATTGACCCGAACCGTCACATCGGGCGTTCGCTCAAAGGCAGTAAGGATCGACTCCGCACGGGTAAATCCGTACCCCTTTACAAAGGCCTCTGCCAACGCCTCGGGCACCGAATAGCGCACCGAAAGATACCGCATGGGCTCTATTTCCGCATTGGGACAGTTCATTGCTTTCCCGTCGCGGCAAAAGCCCCGCAGAATGGCATTGACAAAACCCTTACTGCGCTTGGGCGTCAGCTCCACTGTCTCATGGATAGCGGCATGATCGGGAATACGGTCAAAATACAGCAATTGGGCAAGCCCCATACGTAAGAGCATACGTACCCGCCGCTCGATAGCGGAGGGGGGAATGGACGAACGTCCGTCAACGATATGGTCCAACGTGATGCGATGCTCGATCACACTGTAAAAAAGGGCCGTACAAAGGGCCTTATCCACACCCGTCATGGCACTTTCCCGCTTCAGAGCACTGTCCAGCGCCAGATTGGCATACTGCCCCGCCGCCTCGCAACGCAGAAGGATATCCAGCGCCAGAGCGCGGGGATTCCCGCTATTGACACCTACACTCATCGACTGTTTCTGCGGGAGGATGCACTCGCCGCGATCAGAACAAGACGCAGCAAGCTGAGCAGACCCACGGCCAGTGCCGCCACATAGGTCATGGCCGCGGCGGAAAGCACCTTACGGGAGCCCTTCAGCTGTTCTCCGGTCATGGTGCCGGAGCCCTCCAGGCACCGCAGTGCGCGTCGGCTGGCATTGAATTCCACGGGCAATGTCACCAGCTGAAAGAACACGGACAGTGAAAAAGCGGCGATTCCCGCAAACATCAGCCAATCGGCTACGGCAGACAGGCCTGCCATAAAAAGTCCGATGATAAACAACGGCATGGCGAGATTGGAACCGATATTGCAAACAGGCACAATGGCCATGCGGAATTTAAGCGGTACATAGCCCTTCTCATCCTGAAGAGCGTGCCCCGCCTCATGGGCGGCGACTCCAACGGCCGCCACGTTATTCCCGTGATAGACCGATTCGGAAAGCCGCAGAACCTTACTGCGGGGATCGTAATGATCGGACAGATGCCCCTGCACCGGCTCGATGGGCACACTCGAGAGTCCGTTGGCATCCAGGATCCGCCGTGCCACTGCGGCACCCGTCATATAGGCGGGGAGCAGCTCCTGCGTGTAGCGGGAATAGGTGGATTTCACCTTATATTGTGCCCAGAACGTAAACAGCATACCGGGGATGACGATCAGCAAGGTCCAATCGAAGTAAAATAAACCGAATAACATAAAAACTCCTCCTTATCCGAGCATATCTCCCACAGACAGTCGGCGACCGCGGATATAGTCGGCGGCGCTCATGCGTCCCTTCCCCTCGGGCAGGACCCGCAGGATCTCAAGAGTCGTACCGTTGCCGCAAGCAACGGTAATGGTGTTATCCAGAGCCAGGACAGTGCCAGAAGCCGCACCGTCCGGGGCTTTTTTCTCTCCCACACGGCTTTCCGGTACCTTCAGCATCTTGCCATCCGGAGTGCAGGTAAAGGCAAGAGGAAAGGGGGACAACCCGCGGATCAGATTGTGGAGCGTGCGGGCGTCCTTAGAGAAATCCAGCAGGCAATCGGCCTTTTCGATTTTGGCCGCATAGGTGGCAAGGGTATCGTCCTGCGGGATCGCCGTCAGGGTGCCCGCCCGCAAGCGGGCAAGGGTCTCGGTCAGCGCCTCGGCGCCCGCCACGCCCAAGCGGTCGTGGATATCCTCAAAATTATCGTTCTCGCCGATGGGCACCTTGACCTTCACCAGCATATCACCGGTATCCAGCCCCGCCGCCATCTGCATGGTGGTGACACCGGTCTCGGTCTTGCCGTCAATGATGGCACGCTGCATGGGGGCGGCGCCGCGGTATTCGGGCAGGATCGAGCCATGGACGTTGATACAGCCGAATTTGGGAAAATCCAATACCGTTTGGGGCAAAATCTTACCGTATGCCACCACCACGATCAGGTCGGGCGCCAGAGCCTTCAGCTCCTCGTCAAAGGCACCGTTCTTCAATGTGGCGGGCTGATACACGGGAAGCCCCTGCTCCATGGCATAGACCTTGACGGGCGGAGGACAGAGCTCATAGCCTCTGCCCTTGGGCTTATCGGGCTGTGTGACCACGCCCACGATCTGCTCCCCTGCCGCCACCAGCGCCTTTAGCGCGAAAAGGGCATATTCGGGGGTCCCCATAAACAGAATACGCACGGTCAATCCTCCTCCATGCGGGTAGCACGGTCTACATACAGCTTGCCGTCCAGGTGATCGATCTCATGGCAGAAGGCACGCGCCAGCAGGTCGGAGCCACTCATTTCAAAGACCTCGCCGCGGCGGTTGGTGGCACGGACCGTCACGTGCTTGGGGCGCTTGACCGTGCCCCGACGGCCGGGAACCGACAGGCACCCCTCGGCGCCCACCTGCTCCCCTGCGGTGGCAATGATCTTGGGATTGATCAGCTCGATCACATTCCCTTCCTCCACCTCGATGACCACGATACGGCGCAGGATGCCCACCTGCGGTGCGGCCAGGCCCACACCGTCGGCGGCGCGCATGGTCTCGGTCATATCGTCAAGCAAGGTCAGAATACGGGGTGTGATCTCCTCTACGGGGCGGCAGACCTTACGCAGTACATCGTCCCCGATCTTACGAATCTGTAATTTAGCCATAGTGTATCTCCTTTATGTTAAACACATTGTCAAAGATTGGAGGGATTAAAGTCCACCGATAAAAGCGGTGTACCGTTTCCCTGCTTTTGAAATGCAGAAAGAATCTCTGCAAAAAGCGCCCGCGTCCGTTTGGAAAGCGCGCATTTGATGACCATGCGCATACGGTACTGCCCGTCGGCACGGTAGATCGGTGCCTCAAAGGGGCCGAAGGCGATCAGCTTGACATCGTTATATTCGGCGGCAATACGGCGGGTCAGCTCATCGGAAAGCGCCTTGGCCGCCAGCATCAGCTCCCGCTCGTCCCGATGGGACAGCGTCAGTAGGGCAATGTCGCAAAAGGGCGGAAAAACCAGAAGCTTGCGCAATTTGATCTCCCGCTCGTAAAAGGTCTCATAGTCCTGTCGGCATGCCAGGCGGATCACGTCGTGATCGGGATTACAGGTCTGAATGACCGCCATTCCCTTCTTTTTCGAGCGCCCCGCCCGACCGATGACCTGCGTCAGCATGGAGAAGGTACGCTCCCCTGCCCGATAATCATCCAGGTAAAGGGAGGCGTCGGCCATCAGCACGCCCACCAGGGTCACATCGGGAAAATCATGACCCTTGGTGACCATCTGGGTGCCCAAAAGTACA
Organism: Clostridia bacterium; assembly: GCA_017451735.1. Lineage (GTDB taxonomy): Bacteria > Bacillota > Clostridia > Oscillospirales > CAG-272 > Firm-07. The sequence continues at coordinate 67,324 of JAFTNU010000030.1, read as the reverse complement.
TCGGCCTCATGCCGACGGAAGGAGCCCAGCAGCTCGTCATAAGAAAAGCGGGTACCGGTGGTATCGGTATCCATACGCAGCACACCGGCGCCGGGCAGAAGCTCGGTCAGCTCCTGCTCCACCCGCTGAGTGCCGTAGCCAAGGCGCGCCAGATGCTCGGAGCCGCAGGAGGGACAGACCTTTGGCAAGGGCTGCCGTCTGCCGCAGAAGTGGCAAACCAGATATCCTTCATCCCAGGAGTTCTTTTTGGTGTGATACGTCAGGGACACACTGCAGGAGGGACAGGTCACAGCCTGTCCGCAGGAGCGGCAGGACACCACATGATTGTACCCCCTGCGGTTGAGAAACAGAATGGCTTGGTTGCCCGCCGCCAGATTTTCTTTCAGCGCTGCGGTCAGCTGCTCGCCAAGGGGGGAAAGGTTGCCGCCCCCCGCTTCGCTCCGCATATCGGCCACACGCACCTCGGGCAGCTCGGCGCCCGCGTGGCGGTGCTTGAGCGTCAACAGCGTATAGCGCCCCTCCTTTGCCCGCTTGTAGCTTTCCAGAGAAGGGGTAGCAGAGCACATCAGCAGGATCGCCTTATGATAAGCGCAACGGTACCGTGCCACATCTCGCGCGTGGTATTTGGGGTTCATATCCGATTTATAGGTGTGTTCATGCTCCTCGTCCATGACGATGAGTCCGAGATTTTTGACCGGTGCAAACACCGCAGAGCGGGTACCGACCACCACGTCGGCCTCTCCCGCCAGAATGCGGTGATAGGCATCCATTCGCTCCCCCGCATTCAGGGCCGAGTGCATCACGGCCACACGGTTACCGTAACGGGAGCAAAAAATGGACAGGGATTGGGGCGTGAGCGCGATCTCGGGCAACAAAACGATCACACCCTTGCCCCGCTTCAGCATTTCATCAATGGTGCGGAGCATCACACAGGTCTTACCACTGCCCGTTACACCATGGAGCAACACCCCATGGGGCTCCCCGTCGGCGGCCATGCGCTCCAGCTCTCCAAAGACCTGCTGCTGCTCCTCGTTGAGCACCAGCTCGGCGGGCGCGGAAGCGGTCGTCTCCACCGCATAGGGATTGCGGTAGCTCCGCTCGGCACGGCTGACGATCAGCCCATGGGACAGGAGCGCATCGGTCTGCTGCTTGCCGCACCCCTGCTCCCGCAGGAGGTCGGCAGTGCACTCTTTTTCCAAGAGGAGAGAAAGTGCCAGCTTCTGCTTTTCGCCCAGGCGAGGTGTTTTCACCCTTCCGTCGATCAGTGCCGCGGCCGCCTCGGGCGATACGGCAAGCGAAAAGAGCACCGTCTCTTTGACTGCCATAGCGCTCTTTTCGGCCAATTCTCTTGCCACCAGCCCCATGCGGCACAGATGCGCTAAATTTTTCTCGGTCTCGGGGCCGAAGCGATTCTTCAGGCTCTCCGCACCGCACTCCCCCGCCTTTTCCAGATGGGCCAGCAAAAATGCCTCGGCAGTGGAAAGCTTGCGCACATCACCCACCGGCTTCTCCGTACGGCGATAGTGCTCGGCAAGTCCCGAAAGAGCCCCCGCAGGGATCATGGCGTGTACCGCATCACCCGTGGTGCAAAGGGTCTGCTCCCGCAAAAAGCACACGAGCCCCAACATTTCCTCCGAGAGAGAAATGCGAGGCGTCGAAACGGAACGGATGGGTTTGGTGGCGCTCAGTGTGGGGTCACGCCCGGTCTCGGCGGTCACAAGCCCCATGCGGCGGCGGTTGCCGCCTCCGAAGGGCACCGTGACAAAGCAGCCCGGCCTCACCTGATCGGAAAATTCCTCGGGGACGCTGTAGTCATAATCCCTTTCAAGACAAAAGGGGGCGTCCAGCAGTCTGACCTTGACATATCGTTCCTGCACCGTTCTTCCCCCTTTCTCTCGTTTTTCCTATCGGATGAAATCGCATCACGCAATGCGTCAATCCTCGGGCAGAGTCTCTTCTTCCTCAGTCTTCTCGGGGCAATCGACAATGTCGTACTCGCCCTTATAGATGCGGGTAATAGCGTTTTTCACTGCCTTCTCGTTGGCCAGCGCGGGATCGATGAGAGAAGCAATGGTGGAGGAGCCCTCCTTGCTGCCGGTCAGTGCACTTTCGGCGGCGGTGCGCTGCTTCACGTATTCATCGGTAATGATGCGGGCGCACTTTGCGGTGGCAATGGCCAGCTGGTAGCGGTTATAATTGCCCTTGGTCAGCTCCTGAATGGTGGGATAAATCATGATAATACTCCTTTTTCTATCGGTAATATGTTTCTCGTAAAAGACGGATTTATGCAAAGTAAGCTTCGGCAATATGGGGATTCCGGGCGGTGGAATGCCCCTCGACCTCGACGATCCTGCGGATCATCTCGGCCGCCTCGGCGGCCCTGCCGTCGTGATTGTAGACCACATAGTCATAGTCCTTCACATGGGCCACTTCCTCCCTTGCCCGGGCCAAACGGGTGCGGATGACCTCCTCACTCTCGGTGCCCCGTCCGCGCAGACGGGCCTCCAGCACGGCGGCTGTGGGGGGCAGAAGCATGATGGTCACCGCCTCGGGATACAGACGCTCCACATTGGCGGCACCCTCCACCTCGATCTTGAGGATCAGATTCGTTCCGCTTTCCATTACGGCCTCGGCAGCCTTTTTCGGCGTGCCGTAATAGTTGCCGCAATATTCGGTATATTCCAGCATCTCGCCGTCGGCGATCCACTGTTCAAAGGTCTCACGGGTGATAAAATGGTAATCTCTTCCGTCCACCTCGCCGGGGCGGGGAGCACGGGTGGTAGCCGAGACCGAACGGCGGAAGCGCTCATCCCCCTGCAGCTCCGCAAGGACTGTGTCCTTACCGCTCCCCGCAGGGCCGGAAACCACGATCATCAAGCCTTTTTTACGCTCAGGCATCCTCAGTCTCCTCCTCATCGGTGTCATCCAGAGAGTCGTTCTCCAATCGGTTTGCGATGGTCTCGGCCTGAATGGCGGAAAGGATCACGTGCTCACTGTCGGTGATGATGACGGCGCGGGTACGGCGGCCGCAGGTCACATCGATGGTGCGACCGCTGTCCTTGGCATCCTGTATCAGGCGCTTGATCGGCGCCGAGTCGGGACTGACCAGGGCCACCATACGGTCCACGGCCACCATGTTGCCAAAGCCGATATTGATGAATTTCATGCTGTTTACCTCTGTTTTTGATTTCGGGGTCGGGCAAAAACCGCACGGCCCGCCACTTACAAATGATAAATATACAGGATATATTATAATACAAAAAAATGGGTTTGTCAACGCATCACGGCCATTTCGGGAGAAATTTTACCGTCTTTTTCAAGAAAATTCGCAAAACCCCTTGAAAAGCGCGTCATAATATAGTAAAATATATTGTAACTCGGCGGGCGCCTGCTTTTGGCCCGCTTTTTGGACAGATTACGATTCGGAGGTATAACACACATGGTAGTAGCAGGTGATTTTAAAAACGGTATCACATTTGACGACGGTCAGGGCAATGTTCTGCAGGTCGTTGAATTCCAGCACGTCAAGCCCGGCAAGGGTGCCGCTTTCGTGCGTACCAAGCTGAAGAATGTCATCACGGGTGCGGTCATCGAAAAGACCTTTAACCCCACCGACAAATTTGAAAACGCTTATATCGAGCGCAAGGAGATGCAGTACTCCTACAACGACGGCGATCTTTATTACTTCATGGATATGGAGACCTTTGACATGATGCCCCTGAACAGCGACAAGCTGCCCGAGAGCTTCAAATTTGTCAAAGAGGAGATGCTGTGCAAGATCATTTCCTACAAGGGCAATGTCTTTGGCGTAGAGCCCCCCACATTCGTTGAGCTGGCCGTTGCCAAGACCGATCCCGGCTTTGCAGGCAACACCGCCACCAACACCCTCAAGCCCGCCACTCTCGAGACCGGTGCCGAAATCAAGGTGCCTTTGTTCATCAACGAGGGCGATGTGCTGAAGATCGACACCCGTACGGGCGAGTATCTCTCCCGCGCATAATCCACAAAAAGGAGAATTTCTTATGAAAATGACCGAAAAAGCCGCTTATCTGAAGGGCCTTGCCGACGGTCTGGATTATGACAAGACCACCAAGGAAGGCAAGCTGATTGCCGCTCTCCTTGACATGGTCGATGCCATGGCCGACAAGATCGACGGTCTGGAGCACGATCTGCAGGAGCTCAACGACTATTGCGAGGAGCTGGACGAGGATCTGGGCGACGTTGAGGAGCTTCTTTACGACGATGAGGACGAGGACTACTGCGACGGCGACTGCGAGGGCTGTGACGGCTGCGACGACTACGATATGGACGAGACCTTTGAGGTCGAGTGCCCCAAGTGCGGCGACACCATCTGCTTTGATGAAAGCATCGATCCCGAAAACCTGATCTGCCCCGCCTGCGGCGAGAAGATCTCCTGCAAGGGTCAGGAGTAATACAAAAAGAAAAAGCACACCGTTTTTGCAAACGGTGTGCTTTTTCTTTTGCCAAGCTGCGTTTTGCACGCCTCATCCGTCGCCTACGGCGCCACCTTCCCCCACCGGAGAAGGCTACAAAAGTTGTCACGTTCAACAATAGCAGTATATCATATTTTTTTCGAAATCATTACAAACATTCCGTCCGTTGAATGGCTATGGACGATATCAGCCTTCCCCGGTGGGGAGGGTGTCAGCCTGCGGCTGACGGATGGGGCATTCTTTCTACAAAGTGCCCCTCAAAGCAACGACGGGGCGCGCCGTCCCTCCCCTGCTCGGACAAAAAGCAAGTGAACCTAGGTGCACCGGAGCAGACGGATGATGGCGAACTATTGTTCGTCGAATTCGTCTGCGAGGAGCAACGACGGGTCGCGCCGCTTATTGTCGGAGCAAATCCTTTACGACTTCGGCGGCAATCACCACCCCCGCCGCCGCGGGAACAAAGGAAATACTCCCCGGTGCATGCCTGCCATGCTCGGCAGGCAGAGTGACGCGAATGGGCTGCTCCGGGGACCACAGAACCTTCACGTGTCTGATCCCCTCCTTGCGACAAAGTCCCCTGACGGTACGCGCTAAGGGACAGACCGAGGTCTTTTCGATATCACTGATCCGAAAACGGGTGGGGTCCAGCTTGTTTCCTGTTCCCATAGAGGAAATGATGGGGACGCCTGCCGCCTTGGTGCGGCGGATCAACTCCATTTTCGCCGCTACGGTATCCACGGCATCCACCACATAATCATATGCCGAAAAATCCACCTCGCCTGCGTTCTCGGGTAAGAAAAACAGATGACGTGTCTCGATTTTTACGTCGGGATTGATATCCCGCGCCCGTGCCGCCGCCACATCGGTCTTATACTGCCCCACGGTACTGCGCAGAGCGATGATCTGACGGTTGAGATTGGTCTCACTCACCGTATCGGGATCAAAAAGATCCAAAGCCCCCACGCCCGCACGCACCAGGGCCTCCACCACATAGCCGCCCACACCGCCAACGCCGAATACCGCCACACGGGTAGAGAAAAGCCGCTTGATTCCCTCTTTTCCGATCAGCAATGCAGTGCGCTCACTCCAACTGTTTTTGTCTGCCATAGGGGGCTCCCTTCTTTGCATCATGATTGAGTTCATTATACAATGATAAAAAGGGATTGTCAAGAAAAAACGCAGGAGCGGGGCTTGCGGCGTAGCGACGCCCGTTCGTTGATCGTGGATTGCGGGAGGGCACATCCCCTACGGGTTGGCATAAGATGGCCTCATCCGTCAGGCTTCGCCTGCCACCTTCTCCAAAGGAGAAGGCTTTGATGCGGGTTTGCGCGAACATAGCGGCTACGGTAGCCTTCCCCAGCAGGGTACCTTTTCGCCTTTGGCGAAAAGCCTTACGCAGCTTCTCCTTGTCGCTGGCTACTCTGTAGCCTTCTCCTGCGGAGTATCTTTTCGCCTTTGGCGAAAAGCCTTACGCACCTTCTCCTTGTCGCTGGCTACTCTGTAGCCTTCTCCTGCGGAGTATCTTTTCGCCTTTGGCGAAAAGCCTTACGCACCTTCTCCTGTGGAGAAGGTGGCAGGCCAAGCCTGACGGATGAGGAGAGCCGTAGGAGCAGATGTTCGCAATAAATTGCATTAATAGTAAGAGTTTCCGATGAACGCTTGTGCGAACATTCCGGCTACGTGTCATCCTGAGCAAGCGTCAGCGAGTCGAACTTTTGCGGGTCGAGGAATGAACTCGCCGAAGGCGAGTAACTGGAGATTTTGTGGCGGCAACGCCGCCGATTTGCAAAGCAAATTACCAAAATCTCTATCCGAGCGAGCAAAAGCGCAAGGCGTTAGCCGCGGCGGGATCTCGTAAGGAATACCAATAGCCTTCGTGAGAGAAAGTTGCTTTTGTCACAAAAAGTTTCGTGCAAACATACCACGCAAACGGCTTCTTGCCGTTTGCGAGATCCGTTCGACTCGCCTTTGTTGGCTCGCTCAGGATGACACATAAAGAGTGCGTGCGCAAACACACCAAACAGCCGCTATGTATCACAAGTCCGCAGGGACCCCCGTTTTTGTATGTTAGTGCAAACATCCCAGCTACGTGTCATCCTGAGCAAAAAATGACGCAGAGGCATCACGGTATGACTGCGGAGGGGGGTTCCTCTCCTACAGCACATTTAATCTAACTTTCGAGGTGTATCTATTAACCCAGCAAGATAATCAAGGCTTACATTATAAAATCTTGCCAGTTCAATTGCCCTGCTAAAGGGCATATCCCGTCTACCTGATTCGTAAATACAATAATATTGATAAGAGGTTCCTAACACTTTGGCGATATCAGCTTGAGTTAATTTTCTTGCCTCTCTTATTTGTCTTAAACGACTGGCGTATTGCATAAAAACTCCTCCAAACTATACTATTTACAAAATATTATCACAAATGATTAATTTTGTCTTGACTTTTCGTCACATCTGATGTATAATATTTTCGGAATTAGTCATATATGACGAATTCCGAAAATTACATGGAGGTTTTTACCCATGAGAAAAACACTGAAAAGCCTTTGGAACAGCAATGCCGAGACCTTATCGACGGGACCCAACGACCCTGAGATCGACAGCCTGTTTCAACTGATCCACAGCAACAGAGAAAAAATATGCGCTCGCCTGAATGAAGAGGAGAAGCGCGTGTTAGATCACTACGACGACTGCTTTGCCACGATCAGCAGCCTGCGGGAGGAGGAAATTTTTATTCAAGCCTTTCGTTTGGGGATGCAGCTGGCGGTGGCAGGCTTGTGCGAGGACTAAAAAAGCAGAGGTGCGATGCACCTCTGCTTTTCCCTTTTGATCACTTGATTTTCAAAATCTCGGTATACTCCAAAAGCTTGATCCACAAGCCGCCCTGCACGGTACGGTTCTGGAAGCCCTTGATCAGCTTCTGGGGATGACGCTCGTTGTAGGGCTTGCTGGAATATTCCTTCTGCCCTGCGGTCACCGTCCAGTACCAGTCGGTCATGGGCACACGGGTCTGGGTGCTGTTAAAGGCATCCCACAGCTTGTTCACCATATGCTCAAAGTCGTCACGGGACTCGGCAAGGGTTGCGGTCCAGACCAGCCAGTCGCTCTTGGTGTAGGGCTGGCGGTTATCCAGAGGCAGGCCGTAGGCATGCTCACGGCGGCGGTAGGAGGCCACCTCGGATTCGATCACGGTGCGATCCATGATCTCGGTGCCGAAGAGCTTATCCCAAACGATATTGTACTTCATGGAGAAGGTACCGGGACGGTCGAAGGCCAGGCGGTAGCTGCCGTCACCGTTGGCGGCGCGCTTTGCCCAATCGGCGGCCATCTTGCGGGCCATATCGATATACTTCTTCTCTTCCCGCTTCTTACCGTTCATGCCCTGGAGAATGCCGTAGCAGGCCAGGCCCATGATGGCCTTGAGGGTCAGGTTGCAGTTGTGCGCCAGGTGACCTGCAAAGTCGTCGGTGCAAAGCTGATTCTCGGGATCACGGCCGTTGTCGATCAGATACTTGACCCACTGATCCAGTACGTCCATATGCTCGTTTGCAAAGGAGACATCCCCGGTGGCAATGGCCACGGTGGCCTCCATGATCAGCATGTTGCCACACTCCTCCACGGGCATCTGCTTCTCATAAAGGAGCACGCCATCCTTCAGGCCGTATTTCTGGCCGTTGAGCAAAGGATAACGGCCGGCATCGTGGGGGGCAAAATCAAACCTCCACTCGTCGCTGGCGGCTACACGGTAAACGGGACGCATCATACCCTTGACCAGCTCGGGATTATAGAGCAGGAACAAGGGGATGGAGGGATAGGAAACATCAACGGTAGCGGCACAGCCGTTGGAGTAACACTCCTTGGAGACCCAAAGGATCTCGCCGTTCTCATCCACCGCCAGCTTGTGCGCGGCAATGGTCTGACGGAAGGCCAGTTGGAGCAGCTCGGCATACTTCTCGCCGCCGGCACGGACCGCATGCACAAACATTTCATCGGCAAAAACATCGCACATGGCGATGACCGCATCATAGTCGCCGTGAGCGGCCACGATCTCGTCGGTGATCTTGGCGCCGTCCTTGTTCCAGTAGGAGGTCAGATTCTTGCCGTAGTACTGGATGGAGGCAATATCATCATAAGCGAAGGTAAACAGGGTGGACTCACCCAGAGTGGCCTCGGCGGTGACAAAGGTCATCTCGGCCTCCTTCTCGGGCTGATCGCGATAGGTAAAGAAGGTGATGGTCTGCTTTTCCACGCCCACGGTGGCCTTTTTGGCATCGGTGGAAAGATAGAAATAGCCCCAATCGATACGGGCGTCATCCCCCTCCTGATTCAGCACCTGCTGACTCTTGGAGCCCATCTTAACAGACTGAATGCCATCCTTCAGGGAAAGAATCTCGGTCTCAACCTCATCGTCGCCCTCGTGATCCAGGCAGATCTGCTCGGATACGGCCAGCTTGACCTTAACGGTGTGTCTGTGGCCGTCCAGGATCTCCTTGCGGATCTCCAGATAGCTGACGGGACGGGTCAGATAATAGAAATCATCGGGCATGATGGGGGAGGTAAAGAGGAGCGCCAAGCGCACACCGTCCTGCTCGAATACATAGGTGGTGGTAAAGGAATCCACATCCCGCTCTACCTGCTTGGCGGCGGGAATATTTCCACCGTGATCCTTGCCGATCAGGCGGTAGGTCTTTCCGTCGATCTCCACAGTGCCGAGAATGGCATTGGTATAGCCGGTCCAATGGGCGGTATCCGCATCGGTCAACCGATCGGCGGGAGACCAGACGTTGAAAAAGGGATCGATGGTAATGAGCGATACAGAAGGCGGACGAAGTCTCATATAGGTTCTCCTTATGTAAAAAATTCCGCGTTTGCGGTGGTATACGGTTTTATTGTATCATATGGAAAATCCAAAGTCAACGGAATTCGGTGGATTTTTCCGTTGCTTTCACACAAAAAGCGTCCTACTTGGCAAGTCGGACGCTTTTTGCAAGATCATTTCTCGTTTTTTTGCTATTGACACGAAAGCAAATTCATCGTATAATGAAAGAAAAGACATACAAAGGAGCATCGTCATGTTCAAAAATATCGGCAAACGTATCCGCTTTCTGGCGGTTCTGCTGGCCATCCTCAGCTTTGTGGGATGCCTGGCACTGGCGGCCTTTTTTCTGTTTTCTGCACTGAACACCGCCGATGAGACGCTGCGTACCGCAGGATTTCAGGGCGTGGTCATCTCGGTTGTGTGTGCTGTTCTGCTCCCCATGTTCACCTGGCTCCTGTACGGATTCGGCACCCTGGTCAGCAACTCCGAAAAGCAATTGGAAACCGAAAAGGAGACCAAGGAGCTGTTGCGCCATGCCCTGTCGGACGGCGCTCTTTCCGAGGAGGTGGCCCGTAAACTGACGCAGGCCCTTTCCAAGCTGGCTCCGACCGCGGCGCCCGCGCAAGCGGCGCCCCAAAAGCCCAAGCCCTTGGCGGCAAGACCGGTGGCCCGCCCGGCACGTCCCGCACCATCTGTTGAGGAGACCGCTCCTGCCGAGCCTGTCCGCGAGGCACCGCCCGCCGAGCCCGCAGCACCTGTTGAGCCTGTCGGCTTCGAGGCCCCCGCACCTGCGGCGCAGCCTGTGGAGGAGAACAGCCGCACCGCACCCATCGAGTCGCTCTCCCCTTCCACCCCCGTCGCACCTGCCCCCACGGTACAGACCGAACAACCCGTGTCCGATCCGCAGACGCCTCCCCGACCCGTGCGGCAGGCACAGCCCTTGACCGATCTGCCCTCTACGGTACAGCCCCTCAAGCCCATGGGTGGAAGCAACAAAACTTATTGAGCCACTCTCTTGACCGCATGCCGTGCCACACGGTATGCGGTTTTTGCTTTGTTCAGAATGTTAAATTTCCGTTTCCAAACCGAAAACGCACAAAAAGTGGCATAACGTATGCATTTTTCCGCAAATTCCCGTCGCGCGCTCACCTTGACAGTCCCCGCCGAATATGCTATCATAAAAATAGAATTCGACAGAAAGGATGGCATCGGTCTTGCACAATATTTTTGATTACCTCGACTGGCGGGGGGACCTCTCCTTTGGCAGTGTTTCGCTCTGCCCGGTGGATGCTTTGATCTTCTCCCTGCTCCCCTACATACGTTTAGAGGGCATCGTGCCCCCCTCCCCCGGTGCCGAGCCCATGCGGTTGGCCGACGCCGCCGCGGCCTTTCTTCTCACCGAGGAAGGGAGCAAGCTGACAGGAGACCGCCTCAAGCTATTAAAATCCCTGCAAAGCTCACCCCGTTTTGCCCCTTTGCGGCTCCTGGCCGCCCGGAAAGAGCTGGATGCGACAAGCGGAATGCAATTTGCCGCCATCACCATCCTGTTGCCGGGGCAAAACCTGTTTGTGTCGTTTGAGGGCACCGACGACACGCTGATTGGCTGGCAGGAGGACTTCCGTATGACCTATGAGTGCCCCGTACCCGCGCAGATCCGCGCCGCCGCATATCTGCGGGAGGTGGCGGCCGCCCATCCCCTGCGCCGCATTTTTGTGGGCGGACATTCCAAGGGTGGAAACCTTGCCATGTATGCAGCCGTCCATTGCGGTCCCGAGCACCGTCACCGCATCCGCGCCGTTTACAATAACGACGGCCCCGGCTTTTGTGATGACACCCTTTCATCCCCCGAATACGCGGAAATCCGCAACCGTATCCATACTTATCTGCCCCAATCCTCTATTGTGGCAGTCCTTTTGGAGCACGATGACAACTATAAGATCGTCAAGAGCACGGCAATGGGGCTCCTACAGCACGACCCCTTCTCCTGGCAGATCAAGGGGGCTGATTTTGAGTATACCGATACCCGTACCGCCTTCGGCCAGGACACCGAGGCCATCATCGACCGCTTTGTCAACGAGCTCAGTCCCGAGCGCAAGCGCCAGTTTTGCGAGGCTCTGTTTACAATTCTGGAAAGCACCGAGCAGGATACCGTTTCGGGAATCACGGGCAACAAGCTGCAAAGCATCCGCAAGATCCTCGGCTCTTACGCCGAGCTGGATCCCGAGGTGCGCACCATTCTCAACGATTCCTTTGCTGCCCTCAACCGCTCCCGCAAGGCCGTGCGCAAGGAACGCACACGGCGTGAGACCATCCGCTCCGTCCTGCCGTCGGACGATTCCGAAAAGTCGTCTTAAACGCCTGCAAGCCTTGATTTTCTATTGACAGCTGCACCGGCTCCCTTCGTATAAGGGAGCCTTTTTTATAAAATTGAAAGCCGGCCACTCTTGACGGCAATACTGTTGTGTGATAAAATTTTGATAGAATAAAAAAGGAGGTGACCGTATGGATACCCTTCGTGCCGCCTGTACAGAGCTCTACAACACAGCCTTTCCCGGGGAGGAGGCCTTTGCCACGGCCTTGTTCGACCGCTGTTATCCCGACTGTCTGCGGGTAATCTGCGAGGACGGACAGCCCGTCTCTATGCTTTTTTCGATACCGTATCCTCTTGTAGCCCACAAGGGAGAAGTAGAAGCACACTATCTTTATGCGGTCGCCACCCACCCCAACCACCGTGGCAAGGGATATGCCAAAAGGCTATTGCTGCAGGAGGCCGCACGCTATCCCGTCTTTTTGCGCCCCATGTCCCCCTCTTTGTTTGATTTTTACGCCAAGGCAGGCTTTTCCCCCATTTCACCCATCATGCAGATCAAAGGGCCGGCCACGGCGGCCGACGAGCATTGCCATCTGCTGTCTGCCACCGCCTATCTGATCGCAAGAGATGCGTTGGCACCCCTGCCCTGTTGCCGTCCCACACCGGAGCTTCTTTCCCTTTATGCCGACGGGGGCGGCTTTGCTTCATGCGGCGAGGATGCCGCCGTGCTTTACGAAAAGCGCGAAGACACGATCCTGTTCAAGGAATATTGGGGAAATCCCGATCTCGCCCCCCGTCTGGCGGCTTTTTTGGGCGGATCCCGCTACGTACTGCGCCGCTGTGACCCCAAGGGCGAGCCCTTTGGGATGGGCATCGGTCTCCCCGCAGATGTCGCGTTTTTGGCGGCGTTGGATTGAATTTGATGCTGAGCAAATTTGTATTTTAAGAAAGGAGGGGCATTTATGAGCAAGGATCGGGTGATCTTACACTGTGACTGCAACGGCTTTTTCGCCTCTGTGGAAACACTGCTCGACCCATCGTTGGCCGCGATACCCATGGTGGTGACGGGCGACCCGGAAAGCCGCCACGGCATCATCCTGGCCAAAAACGAAAGAGCCAAAAAATACGGCATTCAGACCGCCGAGACCATCTGGCAGGCCAAGCAGAAATGTCCCGACCTTGTCTGCGTTCTGCCCCACCACGGTGAATACGGCAAAATATCGAAAAAGGTCAACGCCATCTATCTGGATTACACCGATCTGGTGGACCCCTTCGGCATTGACGAATCCTTTCTGGATGTAACGGGCAGTCTGCGCCTGTTTCAAAAGACCCCGAAGGAGCTGGCCGATACCATTCGCGAGCGCGTCAAAAAAGAGATCGGTATCACCATATCGGTGGGGGTCAGCTTTTGTCGCGCCTTTGCCAAGCTTGGCAGTGACTACAAAAAGCCCGATGCCACCACCGTGATCGATCGGGATAACTTCCGCACAGTGGCCTATCCCCTGCCCGTCTCAGCTCTTCTGTTTGCAGGACGGCGCACCACTCAGGCGCTCTCGGGGCTGGGGATCCTCACCATCGGCGATTTGGCCGCCGCCGACAGGCGGTTACTGACCGAGCGGCTGGGCGAAGCGGGAGACACTCTGTGGCGCTATGCCAACGGTCTTGACGAGGAGCCTGTCCGCTCCTATTTCGACCGCCCCGCTCCCAAATCCGTGGGCAACGGAATGACCTTTCGCCGCGATATTGCAGGGGTGGATGAGATCCGCGCGGGTGTAATGGCACTGACCGATTCGGTGGCGGCCCGTCTGCGTGCCGCTGACCGCAAATGCACTGTGGTGCAGGTGCAGATCAAGGATCCCAATTTCCGTACCGTACAGCGACAATGCACCCTGCGCCGCGCCACCTGGCTTCAACAGGATCTGACCGAGCACGCCATGGAGCTGATCCGTCTGGCGTGGGGATATGGGGCAAGCATCCGCGCCCTGACGATCACTGCCTCGGGGCTGGTGGTCTCGGGTGACACCGAAGAGCAGCTGGACATCTTCTCGGGTGCCTCCTCTCCCGACAGCGACAAGCGGGAGCATGTGGAAAAGACCATGGCCGACATCCGGGGCAAGCACGGGCGGGCCAGCATCCGATTGGGATGCTATGAGAACCGGGAGATCGGCACGGGAAACTGCCAAAAAGACGCAAAATCGGGCGAAAACAAAAAGAAAATCGCCAAAAACGATGAATAACCCCTTTTAAAGCATCCAAATTCGGTCAAAACAACACTTGACAAGGCCAAAAACTTATGATATAATTTTTCCACAATATCCGTGAGGGAGTAGTTACGCCTTTGGCGGGCAAGTCAACATCACTGGTCATTATGACCTGGCTTGCCTTGATTAACGAGACTCATGTGGAGGTCATCTCCGCATGAGTCTTTTTTACGTCCTTGGCGCTCGCGCTCCTATTGACACGGTGCCGAAAAGGCAGAGAGGAGAAGCATGAAACATTATTTGGAAGAAAACTCTGCGGTTCTCGAGGAAGTACAGAGCGGCAACGACGGTCTTTCCGAGCAGGAAGCCGCCACACGTCTTGAGAAAAACGGGAAAAACAAGCTTGCCGAGGGCAAGAAGGAATCCCTGCTGCACCGCTTCTTTAAGCAGCTGGCCGAGCCTATGACCATCATCCTGATTGTGGCCGCCATCATTTCGGGCGTATTGGCAATCGTGGAGAAGGAATTCCCCTCCGATGTGATCATTATCATGGCCGTGGTGCTCATCAACGCGGTGCTGGGCGTGTTCCAGGAAAGCAAAGCCGAAAAAGCCATAGAGGCTCTGCAGGAGATCGCCGCCGCCACCTCCAAGGTCATTCGTAACGGCAAGCAGATCACCGTTCACAGCGAGGATCTGGTCGTGGGTGACATCATCGTGCTGGAGGCAGGCGATGCCGTGCCCGCCGATGCCCGTATCATCGAATGCGCCTCCATGAAGATCGAGGAGGCGGCGCTCACCGGTGAGTCGGTCCCTGTGACCAAGCAAGAGGAAATGCTCAAGGCCGGCGAGAACGGCGATGTAGCCCTGGGTGACCGCAAGAACATGGTCTTTATGGGCTCCACCGTGGTCTACGGCCGCGGCAAGGCCGTGGTGGTTGCCACCGGTATGGATACCGAGATGGGCAAGATCGCCGACGCCCTGACCAACGCCCAGGAGGGCAAGACCCCTTTGCAGATCAAGCTGGCAGGCCTTTCCAAGATCCTGACCTATCTGGTCATCGGCATCTGCGTGCTGGTGTTCGGCATCAACATCATCCGTTCCCTGGCCACCGGCGCCGACTTCACCTTCCACAGCGTGCTGGACTTTTTCATGATCGCCATTTCTCTGGCGGTGGCCGCCATCCCCGAGGGCCTTGCCACCGTGGTGACCATCGTGCTCTCCATCGGCGTGACCAATATGTCCAAGCGCAATGCCATCATCCGCAAGCTCACTGCCGTTGAGACCCTGGGCTGTACCCAGATCATCTGCTCCGACAAGACCGGTACCCTGACCCAGAATAAGATGACCGTTGTGGATCATGTGGGTGAGGATGAGGTGCTGCTTGCCACCGCCATGTCCATGTGCTCCGATGCGGAATTTGATCGGGAGGCCGGTACGGCTGTAGGTGAGCCCACCGAATGCGCACTGGTCAACTACGCCGCAAAGCTGGGCTACGACAAAAATGTACAGAAAGCCGAATACGTCCGCGTGGGAGAGGTTCCCTTTGACTCCATGCGTAAGATGATGACCACGGTCCACAAGACCGCAGACGGCTCCATCGTCCAGTTCACCAAGGGTGCTCCCGATGAAATTCTCAAGCGTTGCACCAAGGCTCTTGTGGGCGGTGCCGAGGTTGAAATGACCGACAGCATCCGTGCCGACATCCTTACCGCCAATAAGGCGATGGCAGATCGGGCCCTCCGTGTCCTGGCCGCCGCCAAGAAATCGCTTTGTGCCGAGCCCACGGTCTACGAGGCCGAGGCCGTGGAATGCGACCTGTGCTATGTCGGTCTTGTGGGCATGATCGACCCTGTCCGTCCCGAGGTCAAGCCCGCCATTGATGAATGTCGCTCCGCAGGCATCCGCCCCATCATGATCACCGGTGACCACAAGGACACCGCAGTGGCCATTGCCATGCAGCTGGGTATCATCGGCAGCGCCGACCAGGCTATCACCGGTGCCGACCTTGACAAGATCTCGGACGAGGAATTCGAGACCGCCGTTGAGAAGTATTCGGTCTACGCCCGCGTACAGCCCGAGCACAAGACAAGAATCGTCAACGCCTGGCGCAAGAAGGGCAAGGTCACCGCAATGACCGGTGACGGCGTGAACGACGCCCCCTCTATCAAGAACGCCGACATCGGCGTGGGCATGGGCATCACGGGTACCGATGTGACCAAGAACGTGGCCGACATGATCCTGGCCGATGACAACTTCGCCACCATTGTTTCCGCCGCAGGCGAGGGTCGCCGCATCTATGACAACATCCGCAAGGCCATTCAGTTCCTGTTGGCCTCCAACCTCTCTGAGGTGCTCTCCATCTTCTTTGCCACCCTCATCGGCTTTACCATCTTCCAGCCCGTGCATCTGTTGTGGATCAACCTGATCACCGACTGCTTCCCCGCTCTGGCCCTTGGTATGGAAAAGCCCGAAGCCAATGTGATGAAGCGTAAGCCCCGTGACTCCAAGGAAGGCATTTTTGCCGACGGCTTGGGTCTGGCGGTTGCTTACCAGGGTATTCTTGTAACCGCAATTACCATGGCCTCTTATCTGATCGGCCGATATGTTCTGGCCGAGATGCATCATGCCGCTGCCATTGCCGCAGGCACCTACTCGGCAGAAATGTTGGGTACCACCATGGCCTTCCTCACCCTTTCCATGTGCGAGATCTTCCATTCCTTCAACATGCGCTCGCTGAAGGGCTCGATCTTCACCATGAAGAACCAGAACAAATGGCTCTGGGGCGCAGGCCTGCTCTCCCTCCTGTTGACCACGGCCGTGGTGGAGATCGACTTCCTGTCGAACGTCTTTAACCTGGCACACCTGGGCCTTCAGGAATACGGCATCGCCATGGCACTTGCCTTTGCGATCATCCCTCTGGTGGAGATCGTCAAGCTGGTGCACCGCATCATCGACCGCAAGCGCGGCATCGTACACAGCAATTAAATCAAAAATCAAAAAATGAAAGGGCAGTTGACAACAGCTGCCCTTTTGTATTACAATAATAACATCAAACATCGGAGGTGCTTTTATGTTGACAAAACGCAGTGTGGCAAGCGTGATCGTTTTTTCGATCCTGACTTGCGGGATCTATATGCTCTGGTGGACCTACGTCACTTGCACGGCGCTCCAACAGCAGGGACACAAGACCTCGATCCCGCCTGTGCTGACCGTTCTTCTCATGCTCTTTGTCTCGGGCGTGGGCGGTGCACTGTTGGGGATCGACGCAGATGATAACATCAATGCGATCAAGGCGATGCACGGCATGCCCCTGACCGATAACAAGATCCTCTGGATCATTCTCGGCATCATCATCCCCATCGTAAGCGTCGCGCTGATTCAAAGTGAGATCAACAACATGATCGATGCAGCGCAGAGCCACTATCCCCCCAACGGCAATCCCCCTCAGTTTTAAGGCTACAGAACAGGAGCAATCATGAGAAAATTCGACGGAATTCTGCTATGCACCGACTTTGACGGTACACTGGCAAGCCATGCGGAGGTCTCCCCCGAAAACTGCGAAGCCATCCGCTATTTTCAGGAAAACGGCGGACGCTTTACGGTGGTCAGCGGTCGTCACCCTCTGTTTTTGAAAGCACATCAGAACGGATTTCGGGTCAACGCTCCTCTCGTGGGCTACAACGGCGGGCTGATACTGGACGAAAATACCGATGAGATCCTCTATGCCGGCGGAAGATCGGACTTTAAGGCCCTGGAGCTGGGGCGTCCCTATTGGGAAAACGGACGCATTACCCGCTTGGTGGCCCACGACGGCTCCACCCACAGCTACCGATGCACGCACAGCGGCGCCGAGGATGCGGCCCCCGACGTGGATGCTCTGAAGGCCATGTGTACACTCCCCTTTTACAATGCGCTCTGCGTCACAGAGACCGAGGAGGAGGCCATTGCACTGCGGGATGAGCTGATCGCCCTTTCGGGAGAGGAATTTTCCATTGCCCGCAGTTGGCCGATCGGCATCGAGATCATGTGTGCCGGCGACAACAAGGGCGCCGCCGCCCTGCGGTTGAAAAAAATGGTAGGCGCTCGCCTTCTTGTCACCGCAGGCGATTTTGAGAATGATATCTCCATGATAAAAAGTGCCAACATCGGCTACGCCGTAGACAACGCCACCGACGCAGTCAAGGCAGTCGCCGATCGCATCACGGTGAATCACCGCGATCATGCGATCGCCGCCATCATCGCAGAGCTGGAAAAAGCACTTTGATCCGCAAACGGTATCAAAAAATCGCATCCGTTGCCTGATCGGCAACGGATGCGATTTTCTTTATTCTATTTTATTCTATAAAATCCGTCTCGCGCAGCCGCCCGTTTTCAAGCAGCAGGGTACGGACGGTGTCATGCGACACCGTGATAGGATGCTCGGTGTCAAACAGGCGAATCACAGCCGCAGTATCCCGTCCATCGGTCTCGTAACAACGCAGGATCAGTCCCGCTCCGTCCTCGTGCTTTTTCAGGGCCGTCACCGAAAGGTTTTCCGCCGAAACACTCATGCCGCAAAATGTAGCAGGCAGAGGCCCTTTGTGAAAGGTCTCCGGCACGGCGATCAGTGGTCCTTGCAGCTCCTCTGCCTGCCGCTGGGCCTTTGCCGCAGAGGCAAAGGGGAAAATGCGGTAGGAAAAGCGGTGCTCGCCCTGCTCCATGAATTCACAGAACTCGTCCCGCTTGCCGAAATGATCGGCAAAGAGCGCACTGCGTAGAACGGTCAGCGACAAAACGTTGCCCTCCGCCTCAAAGCTATGCTTGCAATCGTTGGCCACGCCGATGCCACCGGCGGTGCCTGTCATGGCGATCCAATCGCCGCAGACCTGCTCACTACCGTCGGTCGGACGCGCGATACTGCCGTAAGGAATCTGACAATAGGCCCGCTGCCCTTCTCCGGCCAGCGGAAAGCAGAGCTTCAGCACGCGGAATTTCTCGCGAAAGTCGATCTTTACCCTGATGTCCACCGCATCGCTGTCGGCGTACAGGTAATAATCACGGATCAGATAGCTGTCACCAAAGCGCTGTTCGGTGCGAATCCCCGCACGCACGGGGCCTTGTTCGATCACCGTGACCCTGCCCTGCACGATACAATCCACTCGATCCTTAAAAAACTGCACACCGTGTGCCCAGGTATCATTTTTTTCATCATCGTAAAGGGCCAATCGGGTGGGCGCCGATAGCAATTCGCGCCCGCTACTTTTGTCGTAAAACGAGCAGATCTCGCCATTCTCGTCAAAGCTCACCCGCAAACGGCCGTTTTCCATGGAATGCTCGGTAACGGTAAAGGGATTTTCCGCTTTTTCGGCGGCGGGAGTGCGAAACATGCGGTAGAGCGCGTAGCCAAGGGCGGGAACAGTTGCCGCAAAGAGTGTGGCGTATTTATCCCCGTGATTGGTTTTGGAATCCCGCACCGCTTGCAGCGGGACATCCTTCCCTTGCGCATCGGTGACGCGGGCATAATTCTTGCGAATGTGTACCGGTGCCGACACCTCATAGGCATGGGGATTGAACACCACCACCGGTACGCCGATGGACTCGGCCTCCGCCTCGGAAACGTGACAGTGCAGGTCGTGACCCGCCAGCGTGTCAACCTTCCAGGAGATCTGCTGGCAGGCAAGATTGGTGACCCGATCGGCAATGGCCATCGCCTCTCCATGAAGCTTGGCGGCATCCTCATAAGCCTCTCTGATCGAGCAGCCGCCCAGAATGTCATGAAACTGATTGAACAGCACCCGCCGCCAAGCGTAGTCCAGCTCCGCTTGGGGATAGGTCAGATCCACCAGCCGCCCCGCCAGCACCGCCATACGCTCGGCGGTCAGCAGGCCGTTTTCCGCATAGCGATTGCCCCGTTTAATCTGTGCGCAAGCGCTGTAGCAGCCCTTTGCATGATACTGAAGATCATCCCGCACCACCGGCGCCGCATCGGTGTTTTGTGCGGCAAAATAGGCGTCGGGATCCGCATAAATGAAATGCGGAGGAAGAGCCGCATGAAGCTCCTTCAGCAATGTGACTGTCGGGCCGCCGCCGTGATTGCCCACCCCGTAAAAGGCCATTTGGTCGGTGCCCTCTTCTATGGCATCGATCTCAAAAAGCTTTTCAAAATGCCGCGGCGTGCTGTCAATGTTATAGTAGTACGGGATCCGATACGTGTTCACACGGCTCCCATCCGCGCTCTCCCATTGAAACAAATGGGCGGGCAACTCCTTTTCATGGGGCATAGGGCGCATAAACACGTAATTTTTCATACGACTCTGTTGCAGGATCATGGGCAGATTGCCGTTGTGGCCGAAGGAATCCACGTTATACCCGGTAACCGCCATGCGGCCGAATTTTCGCTGAAAATACCGCTGGGTGATCAGTGCATGGCGGGCAAAGGATTCGCCGTGAGGGATATTGCAGTCCGGCTGTATCAACCAACCGCCCACCAAGCACCAGCGTCCCTCCCGCACCCGCTCCTGTATCTCACGGAACATTCCGGGGTCACTCTGCTCGATCCACATATAGTACGCACCGCAGGCAGAGGTGAAGATAAAATCATCAAATTCCTTCATGCGGTCCAGGACGCTGCGAAAGGTTGCTTTTATTTCGGCAAATCCCTCCTGCCATTGCCAAAGCCAGACGGGATCCAGATGGGCATTGCCCACCATGTATATCTTTTTCATACCGTTCCTCCTGCTTTTTGTAAGACATCCTCTGCTACGATTATAGCGCATCCCATAAAAATTGCCTATAGCGTTTCTTGCATAAAACATTGCGTTTTTTCGGATAGCATGCTATAATAGCTCGTGGAGGTGTTTCTGCCGTGATCATACTGAAAAAGGAAGCTCAAATCGCCAATGACTTTATTTCCGCCTCACGCAAAGCTTTTTCCGGGAACGCAGACCCACACATACATGAATTTTTCGAGCTGGAATATATCATTGCAGGAGGCGGCACCTGCGTGATCGACGGTCGGGAATATCCCATGCACGCCGGCACGCTTTTCCTCCTGACCCCTGCAAACACGCACGCCGTCCGCAATGCAGACGCGGATATGATCAACATCATGTTCAAATGCGAATATGATAACCCTGCCTTTTCTCTGCCCGTACTGTACGCGCCCGCCGCTCCGCCGTTTCTTCTGACCACGGCGGACCGCCCGCTGATGCTGGCCCTGCTGAGCGAGCTGGTACAGGTGCATGAGACACATATTGACTATGCCCGCACCTTACTGACCTGCGTGATGCAAAAGCTTTCCTGCTACCCTCGCACATCGGGGGCCGAACCGATGCCCTATATCCAACACGCTCTGCTGTACGTCACCGAAAATTTCAGAAACGGCATCACGCTGGCCGATACGGCGGCGCATTTGGGACTTTCCGTTACCTATCTGTCCGAGCTGTTCGCCCGTCAGACCGGTATGAACTTCAAAACCTATTTGGATCGCGTCCGCTTCTCTCATGTGCAGAATTTGTTGACCTTTACCGATATTCCCGTATGCGCGATCCATGAGTACGCCGGCTTTCGGGACTACGCCAATTTCTCCAGACGCTTTAGGCGCTTATACGGTATGACTCCCGGAGAATATCGCAAAAAGCGGCAAACGGTATAAAAAAAGACGGCAACCTGCCATAACAGGTCGCCGTCTTTTTTTATCTTCTGCCCCGACTGCCGCCGGAGGGGCCGCGTCCGCCGCCACCGGAGCCGCCATTGTTGCTCTGCACCCGTACGCGGGTGACAAAGCTGCCCACAAAGCGGTCATGGGATTCGGTCAGATGCATTCTGGCATAACGGTCCAACGGATAGGTCTCGCCGTGCTGCTTTCTGCGATAGTACAGGAACACACCAAGAGCTGTACCTCCACCCGCCAGAACGGCCACCACAAGGCCGACGATTACCGACATCAGGGGCTTGCGGGCTTCACGCTCCCGCTCCAGCTGCGCTTGTGCTTGCAGCTCGCTCTCCACAAGCGTGCAGAACCGCTCCCATCCCGCGTACAGATAGCCGCCCTTGATGTACTCGTACACCTCGGGGTCATCCAGAATATCGTCCACCTCGCTGTCGGAAAGGGCATCATCCGCCCAATTGTAGGTGAACATTTCATAGTAGTAGGTATCGTTCTGCCGATCGATGACCAGAACCACGGCATTTTCATCGTTGCCGATATGGCACAGATTCACCACCTCGCGCGAGGTCATCCGATTGCTTGCGGTCACCACATAAAAGTTGACACCGTTCGGGACATCGCAATCGTACGGCTGCTTCATCTGCAGCTCGTGTCGGAGTGGGATCAGGTCGGCCTGATCGTACACCGTTGCGGTATGGGCAAGGGTGGGCAGTGACAGAGCGGCGATCAGGAGCACACACAGTACCAAAAAGTATACTTTTCTCATACCGTTACCCCCTTAAAACAGGAAAAAGCGAAGCAGTCCCGCAATCACGCCCGCCAACGCCCCCACAATGGCGCCCACAACAGCCAGCTTCTTTCCGCTGACGGGTAACTGCCCCCAGACCTTGCCCGTATAGCCATTCATGGCATAGGTATACGTTTTCCCCTTGCGGGTATAGGTCAGGAGCCAGATGGGCATCAGGGTATAATCCCAATGGAGCCGTTTGGTCAGCATACGGGGCGCGGTAGGCACCACCGTGGCATAACCGTGAATGGTATTTTGCAACAGCGTCTGGGCATATCCCGTCATGCGGGCACGCACTGCCTCGCGGACGGCCTCTTTTTCAATATCACGCTTTTTGGCCACAAATCCAGAAAGATACGGCATAGAGAAATCCTGCAAGGAATCGGAAGGATAGGGCAGGATACCGTTGAGCATTTCCCTGTCCTCCTCCTTGAGCGCCGGGGTGACGATATCCTCAAAATGGATCTCGCCCTTGCGCACGATATGGAAATTGGAGGTTTCGGTATAGCGATAATCCCCTGCCCGCCAAGTGCGCACACGGGTGGCACGGGCGGTCATGGCGGCGGTGGTATCGGCATCGGTACACCAAAAGGGGTAATAAATACCGCAAATCTTATCCACCTGCGCCTCGCTGACAAACTCCTTGGGGACAAACCACTTCTTGCGGGTGAACTCACGGAATTTCTCCTTTGCCCCCTCCTTGTCAAACTTGAAGGGGATCACCTTCTGGGGGCGCATCTGCCCCGCAAGCCGCCCGCCCAAGATCACGGGATTGTGACAGTAGGGGCACTCGGTGGCGGCGGTGGCCTCGTCACAGACGATATCCGCACCGCAAGCGGCACAGTGATACTCCCCCATTTGAGCGCAATATTCCTCGTCGGGGGTTTCCCCCTCCTCGGCGGCCCGCTCGGCCGCCTCGCTTGCCGCCTCCTCCGCCGCGCGGGCGGTCTCGGTTGCGGCAAGCTCCTGCTCGGTAAACTCGGAAAGGCAGAATTCACAGCAGAATTTCTGCTTTTCGGGATGGAAGGAAAGCCCTGCCGAGCAGTTGGGGCATTGGTATGTAACCGTTGCTGATGTGTTCATGCTTTAGTCCTTTTTCTTACCGCAATTTGCGCAGAATTTACCTGTATTTTTGGTACCGCAATCGGTGCAGAACCAGCCGTCGTCGGCAGGCTTTTTAGCACCGCACTCGGCGCAGAATTTACCGTTGTTCACATGTCCGCAGGAGCAGGTCCAGTTGCCTGCGGCCTCGGGCTTCCTGGCGCCGCATTCCGCACAGAACTTGCCGTTGTTGACCGCACCGCAAGCGCAAGTCCAGCCGCCCGCGGGTGCGGCCGCTCTCTGCTGCTGTTGCTGCTGCATCTGGGCACGATTGGTCTCGGAGAAGGCACCGAAGCCCCCTGCCGCATTCATACCCATTCCCATGCCCATAAAGGTGGTGGCGGAGCCGTTCGGATTGCTCCCCGCCGCCTCAAAGCCCCGGGCCATGGCGCCCTGAACATACCCCTCGCGCACGGCGGCATCGCCCAGCATGGCGCCCTGGTTGCGCATATTGATCAGCTTCTTGGATTCCTCGTCATAGGAAACGCTGGCAATGCCCACCGACAGGATCTCAAAGCCCCGCAGAGATCGGAAGTTGTCATCCAGCTCGTTGGACATGTACTCCGACAGCTCGCGGGATTTGCTTGCCACATGAGAAATTCTGATACCGTCCACCGACATTTTGTTGATGGCCGCCTGGAAGGCCTCGAGAAATTCGGAAAGATACTGCTCGTTGATATCGCCGATCTCCACTCTGTCCTTATTGCGCGGAATGGCCTCGGCATAGAACTTCAGCGGGTCGGTGATCTTGATGGAGTAGGTGCCGAAGGCCCGCAGAAAGAGCTCGGAATTATAGAAGTTGTCAAAGTAATTGACCGGGGTACGGGTGCCGAATTTGATGCCCTTGATCTCCTGCAAATTGATAAAATAGGCCTTTTGCGACGAAGAGGGTACGCCGCCGTATTTCACACGGCTGAAGGTCTCCTTCAGGCTATCCCCGAACTGTCCCGCAAAAAGGGAGGGCATAGAGGAATTGTCCACCTTATAGTAACCGGGCTCGGCGGTGAAATCCACCACCTTTCCTCCGTCCACCAGCAGCATGAACTGATTATCGTAAACATGAATGATCGAACCGTTGGAAATGGTATCCTCGGTGCCCTTTTTGTTGCTGTTGCGCTTGTCGCCCGCACGCACCTTTACACCGCGGGTAAAAACGGTGGTATCGCTCATATTGTCGGCTTCCAGTACCTCCTGCCAGGAATCGGCCAGACCGCCGCCCATAGCGCTGAAAATCGCTTTGATAATACCCATATCTCTATCTCCTTTTCTAATATATTTGTAAAAAGCAGCATTGCTCCGCGCAATCAACTCGCGCGGAGCAATGCTCGAATGCCCCACGAGGGCGCATAGCTAATCTTATCATCCGGTTTCTCTCAACGCACATTCGCGCAAAAACGAGTGCAATTTGAGCTTTGTAAGGCGCACCTTCAAGGCACGCAAAAGCTCAAAGGTATCGCTTTTTTTCGCGCAAAGACGTTGAACACAAACCCGCCGAGCCGTGTAAATCACGTGACGAGAACCCTGTATTAAACAAGGCGGTGCCCTGCCGATCGCTTTACTGCTCCCAGCATCCTTCACCCCGTCCGAGACAAGTCAATCGGTACGGAAAGGGAGGTCTGCAAACCACGCTCGGACTCGTTCCGGG
The DNA here is from genome assembly GCA_017451735.1 of Clostridia bacterium. GTDB lineage: Bacteria > Bacillota > Clostridia > Oscillospirales > CAG-272 > Firm-07. The sequence continues at coordinate 42,353 of JAFTNU010000030.1, read as the reverse complement.
CTCCATTTCATGAGTGTAGGCTCCACAAACGCAACTATCACGCACTAAGCAGGCGGATTTTTGGTCGATCCCCGTCTTACTTCTTAGGCGCCTCGGGGGCGGCGTCGTAGTCGATCTCCTCGGAGAAAAGATCGTCAAAATAATCGGCTACATCGTCAAACTCGTCGTCATCGTCGATCGAGATCAGAGTCTCCTCGCCGTTCTCGATCACGCCCTTGAGGATCACGTATTCGCAGAACTCGTCGTCCTTTTCGCTCTCCTCGGCGGGGATCATGGCATAATAGGTCACGCCGCCTCGCTCGCAGGTGCCGATCAGCTCAAATTCATGCTCATTTCCTTCTTCATCCTGCAGGGTGTAGATCTCAACCTCTGCGTCATGCTTGTTGTCAGACATTTTTCATTCACCTTTCTGATGATTTTCCTATTTTTATTGTACCCGATTCCGTGAGAAAAGTCAAGGGGCATCACTATATTTTCACAAAGACAGCTTTTTCCTCCCGGCCATTGCAAATTTTACAAAAAAATGTTATACTGAAAAAAGAAACCGTAAAGGAGCTGCTCCGATGAAACTATCCACTTCTCACTGGTTACATTATCATATTCCGGGGACCGATCGCACCTATACTCCCATGGAAAGCCTTTCGGCAATCCGTGAAGCGGGCTATGACTCGGTAGATATAAACCTTTGGATCCTTTGTGCCCCCGGCGCTCCTCTGGCCGTTGACACGTGGGAGGAGACCGTAGAGGCATACCGCGCCGCCTCCGAGGCACTGCACCTGCCGGTCTGCCAGACCCACGGCAACACCATGGGCGGCACCGAATGGGATGATCCCCACTACCCCCACCGCGACCTGCAGCACATCACCACGCTGCGTTGCGTGGAGGCGGCCAGGCGCCTTGGTGCCAAATATCTGGTGCTCCATCCCTTCAATCTGGCCCACGCATCCATCTACTCGACCGCCGAGAACCGCGATGCCTGCATTGCTTATCTGGCGCCTTACATAGAGGCCGCCAAAAAGGCGGGGATCCGGATAGCTGTGGAAAATATGATCGATTTCGGGCGCCGTCACCGCCGCTACTGCGCGGGAGATATCTATGAGCTGATCGATCTGGTGGACACCATCCACGATCCCGATGTGGGCATCTGCCTTGACACGGGGCACGCCAACATCTCGGGGCTAAATGTAGCCGCCGCCATTCGCGCCATCGGTCCCCGTCTGATCTGCACCCACATCAACGACAATCACACCAAAGCGGGACAAGACGAGCACTTGCTCCCCTACTTCGGGGACATCGACTGGCAGAGCGTCATGCGCGCGCTGGATGAAGTCCACTACGGACAGCGGGGGGACTTTACCTACGAGATCAAGCCGCAAAATGTTCCCGATGCCGCACGCGCCGATTGGTTGCGCTATACGGTGAAGATCGGCAGGCATCTGCTATCGCAGAGCAAGGAATGAGCTCCCCGGGGGCAAGTGCGTCCTGTAACGGGCTTTTGCACCAAAAAAGCAATACGGTTCTGTTTTTTGGGTGATTTTCCGAAGGGGCGGTCCCGCGCTTCCAATACTTTCCAAAGTAAAAAAGGAGAGGCATGCCTCTCCTTTTTTACTTGTGTCGGGGGAAATCAGCCGTTGCAGCAGCAGCAAAGAACGATCAGCGCAATGATGATGATCCAGCAGCAGTTGTTATCGCCGAACACGTTACCCAGGCAGTTGTTCATAATAAATCCTCCTCATAAAGCCTTGGGGGAGTTTGTCGTTTTCTCTCCCTCGATATCATTTTATGTTGGAGGTTGTAAAAGGTTCGCAAAAAAGGGGCTCGGTGCAAAAAAGCCGCCGAGAAAGCAGGCTTTCCCAAAAACGCAACCTGCAGTTGACAAAAAGAAACCGCCCCGCCATTGACAAACAGAGCGGAACGGGGTATGATTAAAGCAGCAAGCGAAAGGAGGCAGCATGCCCATGTCATTCGGCGAAAGATTAGCAACGGCCCGACGGCGGGCCAATATCACACAGGAGAACTTTGCAAAAGTCCTCGGGGTCTCCCGTCAGTCGGTCTCCAAATGGGAATCGGATCTGGCCCTGCCCGAGAGCGACAAGCTCCCCAGGATCGCCAAAATTCTGAATATCTCCCTGGATGAGCTGATGGGTGTAGACTCCGGAGAACCGGAACCGTTGGAGCCCCCCGAGCAGAGCGCCTCCTCCCAGCACACGATCGTGTTGAATCTGCGGACTGCCTCCTTTGAATACAAAAGTAAAAAAACAGTGCGGGGCATGCCCTTGGTCCATATTTCGGTGGGATTTGGCAAAAGAGCCCGCGGCATCGTGGCCATCGGCAACAATGCCACGGGTGTGATCGCGCTGGGTCTCTTGGCCAGAGGAGTCCTTCCCCTTGGACTGTTTTCACTGGGAGTAATCCCCTTCGGCCTTTTCTCGATAGGCCTCCTGGCCTTGGGCACCATTGCCTTGGGAGTGCTCGCGGCGGGGGCCATTGCCTGCGGTGTTCTTGCTGCGGGAGCCATCGCCATCTGATGCTACGCCGTAGGGGCTCTTGCCATCGGACTGTACGGGGCCCTGGGCGATCACGCGATCTCTGCATCGGGCATCGCCGTAGGAAAAACCTTTGCCAAAGGTGCAAATGCACTGTTCCCGAAGGAAAGCTTTTCAAAGGCCACGCTGACCGCTTTGACCGAGCAGATCAAGACAATGGGACCTGTACCCCTGCGTCCCCTCGCCGCACTGTTCGCCCTTTTTCTTTCCTGTATCGCATAAAAGACAAAAGCTCAGGGCTCCGATGCCGGTTTCGGGTTTTTACCCGGGACCGGCATATTCCATTTGAAGCGGTGTGCCAGCATGCGGAATACAATGATCACAGCAATACTGATCAGCATGGAGACAAGGCGAGGCAGTATGCCGTAGGTGAAAACATAAAGCATCGTGCCGCCGATGGCGGGAATGAAATAAATATGCTTACGGAAAAGGCCGGGGATCTCCGCAGAGCAGATATCCCGCAGAATACCGCCACCCACACCGGTGATGCATCCGCAAAAGATCAAAAGCAGGATATTTCCCGTCCCGCTTGTGGCAATGGCTACATCCACACCGGAAACGCAAAAGACCGAAAGGCCGATGGCATCGGCAAGCTCCAGCCAAAAATCGTGCTCATGCCGACGGATAAACTCGGCGGTACGACCAATGAAGGCCAGTGAAAGCAAACCAGCGAAACGCCGATGCAGACCAGTGCCATATAGCGATAATCCTTTGACCAGAGCAGACTGATGGGCCGATCGAGGATCAGGTCCCGCATAAGGCCACCGCCAAAGGAGGTGAGCAGAGCGAAGATCAGCGCACCCACAACATCGGTACGCTTTTTAATGGCTACGATCGTCCCCGATATGGAAAAGGCGATGATGCCGATATATTGCACGACCGTCAATACGATGTCCACAGGAAAAATCTCCTTCTCTTAGAATTCATCGACATTTTACACCCAATCATGCGTTTCGTCAAGAGGGATAAAACGGCCCGTCCGGGCATGCTTCATGTATCCCGACGGGTCGTTTTCCAATTTTAATTCACAAAATTACAATTTATATATTTATTTTTCTATTTATTTAAATAAGTTTTCCGTTCTCGTCCAGTTCCGCGTCCAGAACCACTCTTGCCGTACGGACCTTCTTCACGTATTGGGACACAGCCACGTGTGCAGGATGCACCTTGTAGGTGTGCAAGGCCTCCAAGGATTCAAAGCGCGTGACCAGCATCATATCATAAGACATTTCCGTATGCGACACATCCCGTCCCAGCTGCATGAATTTGATCTCGGGGATGATGTCAGGCAGTGCCAACAGCCGCTCACGGACATATGCCATGTTCTCCTCCCGTGTGCGCCCCTCGCCGTCCTTAAATTTCCACATCACAACATGCTCGATCATTTTTTGTTTGTACCTCCCTTTATTCGGTGCCTTTATTTTACCACAAACTGCCCGCTCCGTCAACAGAGCGGAGCGGGCGCGCTTATCCCGATTTTGCATTTTCAAAAGATTTGCCCGCATCCTCTTGCATTGGGACGTCTTTTATGATAGAATGATATATTATAATGTAACACATCGAGGTGTGCAGATATGGATTATCGCTTTTCCGACAAGCTGGCGACGCTCAAGCCCTCCGCCATCCGTGAAATTTTCAAAAATCTGACCGATCCCTCCATCATCTCCTTTGCGGCAGGCAACCCTGCGGCAGAATCCTTTCCGGTGAACGACATCGCCCGTATTTCCGCCGACATTTTTGCCAACACCCCCGTACCCGCTCTACAATACAGCATCACCGAGGGGTACACTCCCTTGCGCGAGGCCATCGCCAAGCGGCAGAAGGAAATTTTCGGCATTGGCAAATCCGTGACCAACGGCGACGCCTTCAATGACAGCACCATCGTGGTATCGGGCGGTCAACAAGGCATTGAGCTGGCTTGTAAGGCCTTTTGCAACGAGGGCGATGTGGTGCTCTGCGAGAATCCCACCTTCATCGGATCGCTGAACTCCTTCCGCTCCAACGGCGCCAGGACCGTGGGCGTTGAGATGGGGCCTGACGGCATCGATCCCGATGCGCTGGAGCGTGCCATCAAGGAAAATCCCCGCGTCAAGCTGCTCTATCTGATCCCCACCTTTCAGAATCCGTCGGGTATCACCACAAGCTCCCTGAAGCGGCGGCGCATCTATGAGATCGCCAAAAAATACAGCCTGCCCATTCTGGAGGACAACCCCTATGGCGAGCTCCGCTTTGCGGGCGGGGAAATCCCCACCATCAAAAGCATGGACACAGAGGGACTGGTCATTTATTGCTCCTCCTTCTCCAAAATCCTGTCGGCAGGCATGCGCCTGGGCTTTGTGGTCGCCCCCGAGGCCATCATCTCCAAGATGGCGGTGGCCAAGCAGGGCGAGGACGTACACACCAACATCTTTTTCCAGATGCTTTGCTACCGCTTCATGACCGAGTGCGACCTGGACGGCCACATTCAAAAGATCCGCGCACTCTACCGTCACAAGTGCGGCTTGATGCTCTCGGAGCTGGAAAAGCACCTTCCCAAAGAAATTTCCTTCACCCGCCCCGAGGGAGGGCTCTTCATCTGGTGCACGCTCCCCGAGGGTGTGGACATGAATGCCTTTGTCAAGGAGGCGCTTGCCCGCAAGGTCGCCGTGGTGCCCGGTACCGCCTTTAACTGCGACACCGAGGCCCCCTCCCATTCCTTCCGTCTCAACTACTCCACCCCCTCCGACGAGCAGATCGTGGAGGGCGTAAAACGCCTTGGCGAAGCGGCCCGGGCCGTGATCTCTTAACCTTGAAAGGACCATCTACTATGATCAACGATCAGAAAATTTGTTTTTCGGGCGTACAGCCCAGCGGCAACCTGACCATCGGCAATTACCTTGGTGCCATCCGCAATTTTTCCGCCTACAGCGACGCCTATAAGTGCTTCTACTGTGTGGTGGACGAGCACGCCATCACCGTGCGCCAGGTTCCCGCCGAGCTCCGCCGTCGTACCTACGAGACTTTGGCGCTTTACATGGCCTGCGGTCTGGATCCCGAAAAGAACACCCTGTATGTCCAGTCGCACGTCCCCGCCCATGCGGAATTGGGCTGGATCCTGAACTGCTACACCATGTTCGGCGAGCTCTCCCGCATGACCCAGTTCAAGGATAAGAGCACCAAGCACGCCGACAACGTGAACGCGGGACTTTTCACCTATCCCACTCTGATGGCCGCAGACATTCTGCTCTATCAGACCGACGTGGTGCCGGTGGGCATCGACCAGAAGCAACACGTGGAGCTCTGCCGCAACATCGCCGAGCGCTTCAATCAAATCTACCCCAACACCTTTACGGTGCCCGAGCCCATGATCGCACAAAACGGCAAGAAGATCATGTCTTTGGCCGATCCCACCAAGAAGATGAGCAAGTCCGATGAGAATGTCAACGCCGTGGTCTACATTCTGGACGATAAGGATACCATCATCCGCAAATTCCGCCGTGCCGTCACCGACTCGGATACCTGTGTCCGCTTTGCCGAGGGCAAGGACGGCATCAATAACCTGATGACCATTTATTCCTGCTTTACCGACAAAACCATGGAGGAGATCGAGCGAGAGTTTGAGGGCAAGGGCTACGGTGACTTCAAGACCGCTGTGGGTGAGGTCTGCGCCGACGCGCTGGCACCCGTGCAGGCACGCTTTGCCGAGCTTCTTGCCGACAAGGCGGGGCTGGAGGCACAGATGAAAAAGGGGGCCGACGAGGCGGCTTACTACGCCCGCAAGACCCTTTCCAAGGTACAGAAAAAGCTCGGCTTCGTGCCCAGAGGATAAAAAAACGCTTCGAGCAAATACTAAAACCGCAGGGCGCCCGTGCGGGCGCCCCTCTTCATACCGGATTATGCACAAAAAAGGAGAGACGTCCATGAAAATCGGCGTTATTTTTACCGGCGGAACCATCGGCAGCCGTCAAAGCGACCAAGGCATCGCACCCACCGACGATTCCCCCCGTCGGCTGCTGTCCCTCTACCGCGAAAGGACGGGTGACGGTAGTGATTTTCCCACCGCAGAGCCCTATACCATTCTCAGTGAAAATCTGTCCTTTGCCCATATCACCGCCCTCGCCGCCTGCGTCAGGGAGAAAGCCGGGGAATGGGATGGAATGATCGTCACCCACGGCACCGACACGCTACAATATACCGCCGCGGCGCTTTCTTATTTGTTGGGGCTAAAATACCCGCCAACGGTATTGGTTTCTGCCAATTATCCCTTGGAGGATCCCCGCTCCAACGGACTTGACAACTTCTGTGGCGCGGTGGATTTTCTGCGGAGCACCCCGGATGCCAAGGGCACTTACATTTCCTACCGAAATGAACAAGAGTGCACCAAGATCCATCGCGCCTCCCGTCTGCTCCCGCACCGCACCTTTGACGATGCCCTCTTTTCCGTAGGCGGCCCCGTGGCCGAGATCATTGAGGGTAAGGTATATCCCGTTGCGGAGTATTCCGAGCAAGCGGACGGCCAGCCCCCCATGAACGGCAATGATCTGATCGTCAGCGACGGGCGCATCCTGTTTCTGAATGCTCACCCCGGCATGCGCTATCCCGCCCTTGACGGCGCAGCCGCAGTCCTGATCGGAACCTATCACAGCGGTACGCTGGCCACTGCGGGGAGCCCCTTACGCCGCTTTGCCATGTCGGCAAAAAAGCAAAACGTCCCTGTTTTTCTGGCAGGAACCCAAGTAAGCGGCACCGCATATGAGAGCGGTAATCTCTTTGATCGGCTGGGGCTGATCCCCCTGCCCCCCATCTCACCCATTGCTGCGTATATGAAGCTCTGTCTTGCCTTTTCCGACGGAAAGGATTTTAATACTGCCCTGGCTCTGCCCCTTGGCGGAGATCTGTAAAGCAAAACGAGCGTGGAAGTTTTTCCACGCTCGTTTTGCTTTATGTCAAACATAAAATTCCTTCTCATCATCCAATCGGAGCAGCATGGGATGCAGGCCGTACGAAACACCGGTATCCACATCGATCCATGTATCTGTTCTGATCATTTTTCCGCTGTATTCCTTTCCATAGCAGCAGGTCGGTGTATGACCGAATACCGTGACAAAATCGGCAGAATAGGCATCGCTTATCAGTGGACGATTCCACAGCAGATCGTGGAGGCTGTATTCCCGCATTTTTTTGCCCGCTTGAAAATTGCCAAGGCCGCTATGCGTCAGCAGATAATCCCGATCCCCCACCGAAACCGTATCGTAGAGCGGTGTCTCCCGCAAATATTGCAGAATGTCTGCTCTGGTCTCGGGATCGGTACGGGACAGGCCGCGGATCGTCGGCTCCGCCCCATTCCGCATCCAGTTCTGAAGCAGCTGCATACGGCTTGCATTCAACCCACGCACCGACTGCTCGGTGATCTCGTCAAACAGGAAGGAGCAGGCCAGCAGCATATCCTCATGATTTCCACGGATCAATTCCGCATTGGGCTGCACCAACAGCCATTTCAGATAGTCTGCGCCGTCCCCGCCCCGGTCGATCACATCCCCCAGGATAAAGAGAAAATCATCGTCGCCAAAGCTTGCCTTTGCCAGCAGCTCCTTGAATTTCGGGAACGGATAGCCATGGAGATCCGAGGTCACATAGATCATGCCCCGCCTCTCACTTCCACGCATCGGGACATGTTCGGTGCTCCTTGAACCATTCCCACTCCTTCAGCACGCGGCTGTCTCCGCTGCCGCAGGTGACCTCAATACCGTTCTTGGTAGTCACCACCATAATATTGCCGTTCATGGATTGGAAGGTGCCCGCATCATAGTCCACACAAAGAGTGGTCACGTAGATCTTATCGGTATAGGGCGCCACACGATCGATAAAGGCCTGGGTCGGGAACTGATTGGCATCGGTATCGGTGTACTCCGAGCTGCCCGCACAACAGCAAACGCAGACCATATCGGGCTTAACCACCGACAAAAGCGCCTCGGAGGAGGAGGTCTTGGAGCCGTGATGACCGGCCTTGTAGAGATCGACCTCGGGCAGGCTGTTCATTTCTACCAGATACTCCTCGCCGTCCTCCTCCAGGTCCCCGGTAAAGAGATAATTGTAATCGCCGTAAGTGAACAGCGTGCAAACCGAATAGTCATTTTCGGATTCGGCCTTATGAGTATAGTAATAGCTGTCCAGAACCGTCATGGTGACGCCACTGCCAAGATCAAACACGTTCTTATTCTGCTCGATGCACTGGGCCGCAGTATAATGCACCGCCCCCGCCTCAATCTCATCCGCACGCTCGCTCAGATACTTGGAGTACATATTGGTACCCTTTTCCTCTTGATTGGTCATGGCGAAATCAATGATGGTCCCCACCTCATACAAATCAAAAATACTGCCGTCAAGCTGTGTGAAGCCCGCGTAGTGATCCTGATGGGCATGGGTGACGATAACATATTCCAGCTTGCCGTCGGTCACGTACTGATTGATATACTCGGAAATGGTGGAAATACTGGAGGTTTTGGAGCCCGCATCAATGAGAATATCGGTCTCCCCCGCCTTGATGTAGGTGCAATCACCGGTGTACTTGTTGCCCAGCTCCAGGAAGTGGATCTGCATCTCGCCCTGCACCAGGGTGCGGGGGGCCTCGTCGCTCTTAAAGCTGGCGGCACCGTACATGGCGGCACCGAGATAACCGACGGCGCAACCGACCACCAGACATACGATTGCCAAAAAAACCGTCAACGGTGCAGAAAATTTCTTCTTACGTGCCATCAGTCTGCCACCTCCTCACTCACGGTCCCGCCCCGGCCGTCATCCTCCACGGCATCCACCGAAAAAACACGGATGCGCTTGATGATACCGTTGGGGGCATTCTCACCGAACTTGATGCAATCCACGGTATAGGTGATGGTATAAACGCCCTCCTCGGCGGGGATCACATAATTTCCGTTGGCATCCTTGGTGATGCCCTCACTGACCTCAACGCTGAGCTTATCGGAAACATCCCGCCCGAAGCAATACGCCTCCACGCCCTCCTCCGTATAGGTGTAGGTCGTACCCGCGTCGATGGAAAAATCGGTCTGCCCCTTTAACAGGAAGCGATCGTTTTTGGACATGGTCAAGCAGACCACGGCCCCCACCACGATACCGATCACCGCACACAGAACCGCCACCACCTTGGTTGCGGTGTGGACCTTTTTCACCGCTTTTTTGGCGCTTTTCTTGCCTTGCTTTTGGGCTTCATTACGGACGCGCTCGTTATAAGCCGCCCAGCCACTCTTTTTTTCTGCCATTCAGACACCCCTTTCATTTGGTTTATTATCCATATTATAGCGAATTTCGCATACCGTTGTCAAGGTAATTTTCAAAAAGAGGGCCGGACTTTTTCCAAGTGGGAAAGTCCGGCCGTTTCTTATTCCAAAACAAAGATAAAGTGGTAAATGTCCTGCCCGCCGTCGATCTCATAGAGCTCCAGCGACGGAAAATGCTCGGCCACATAGCGTCGCACCGTGGCCATATCCTCGGCGCTCGATTCCTTGCCGCAGATGGCAATGAGCACCTCCCGATCGGTCATATCCAGTCCCGACAGCAATTCACAGGCCGCCCCCGACACCGTAGTCGAATCGGAAAGCATCTGCTTCCCTGCAAATCCGATATAATCGTTTTTGGCAATATCCAGACCGCCAAGATGAGAATCCCGCACCGAGCGGGTCACCATGCCGGTGACCACCCCTGCCATGGCATCGGTCAGATTCTGCTCGATCAGATCGGGGTCTCCGCTTTCAAAATCCAGCATGGTCAGCGCCGCGTAACCGTCGCCCACCGTGCGGCTTTCCAGCACGCGAATATCGGCCTTATCATAGAGTCCCGCCGCCTGGCGGGCGGTCAGAATGATGTTACTGTTGTTGGGGAGCACATAAACGGTATCGGCATTGACCAGGTCAAAGGCCGCCAGAAAATCCTCGGAGGAGGGGTTCATGGTCTGTCCTCCCTCCACGATATAGTCAGCGCCAAGGGAGAGAAAGGTTTCCTTGATCCCCTCGCCGGTGGCCACTGCCACCACGCCGAAGGGCTTGTGCTCCTGCTTTTCGGGCTCCGTCGGCGCAAAACGGTTCTCCACCTTGGCCTCACTGTGCTGAAGCGCCATGTTCTCCACCTTGACCGTGAGAAACTCCCCCAGCTGCTGACAGTACTCAAACACCTTGCCGGGAGTCATGGTATGCACATGAATCTTTACAACGGTGCCGTTTTTTACGGCAACGATCGATTCACCGCCCATGGCCGTCAGTGCATCGGAAATGGTGCTGACGGGAAAATGCTCGGCATCCACCTTACTGTTCTGCAGCTGCAGCAGCAGCTCGGTGCAATAGCCGAATGTCATCACGCTGTCGGCGGTAAAGGAGGAGGTATCCACGGCCTGCTGCACCATCGGTGCCGAAGTGTCTCCCTCCGCCACCTTTTCGCCGTGCAGGATCTTGTTCATGCCCTCGATCACATAGACCAGACCCGCGCCGCCGCTGTCGATCACACCCGATTCCTTAAGAATGGGCAAAAGCTCGGGAGTATGCTGCAGAGAGTTGTGCATTTCCTTGATGAAATAGGAAAAGAAATCCTCCAGCGTAGTGTCGGGCGTGATGCGCGCCACCGCATATTCGGTGGCCTCTCTGGCCACGGTCAGAATGGTCCCCTCGGTGGGGGTCAGCACCGCCTCATAGGCCTGCTTCACACCGCTTTGAAAGGCATCGCCCAATGCTCTGGCATCGGCCTTTTCCACATCGGCCAGCCCCTTTGCGATGCCGGCAAAGAACTGAGAAAGAATAACGCCCGAATTGCCTCTGGCACCCAGCAGCATGCCGCCCGCCAGCTTATCGGCAATATAGGAGATCGAATCGGATGCCACGCCGTTGATGGCGGCACCGCCCCCCTCCATGGTCAAGCTCATATTGTCGCCCGTATCGCCGTCGGGAATGGGAAACACATTCAGGTCGTTAACGACCTGTGCGTTGGCACGCAGATGCTGCGCACCGCCCCGCACCATATCGGCAAAGAGCGTGCCGTTTAATTCATAAGTTGCCATTTTAAATCGCGGTCTCTACTTTCTTACCGTACGCCCACACGCCAATGGCATCGGGGCCGATGCAGGCGCCGATGATGGGACCGATGAAGTTGACATAAGCATCGGCAAAGCCCAGCTCCTTGACCAGGCGGTCACGCAGATAGAGCGCATCCGCCTCACAATCGGCATGACCCACATAAACGGTTTGAGAGGCGGGATCCACCACGATCTCCTTGATCAGCTCCACCAAGGCATCCAGGGAGGCCTTGCGTCCCTTGACCTTTTTGATCGGCACATTTTGGCCGTTATAATCGGAAATGATGATGGGCTTGACCCCGAGCAGATTGCCGAAAAATGCGGCAGAGCCCTTCACACGGCCCGATTTTTTGAGCATATCCAAGGAACCGACGGTCACGAACTGATTGATCTCATGCTTTTTGACCTCCAGGTCGGCCACGATCTCGGCGGCAGACTTGCCCGCATCCCGCAGCTCGGCGGCGCGAACGGTCAGCATGCCTTCACCAAGGCAGGAGTTGGTGGCATCCACACAGTAGATCTCCCCGCCCGGGAACCGCTCCTTCAGATTGCGGGCCACAATGGTACCGGTCTCAACCGACTTGGAAAGGGGCAGTGCGCAGCCGATATAGATGACCGCATCCCCCGCTTCCATGGCGGCGGTAAAATGTGTGATGAACTCGCTCTGGGGCACCTGGGTGGTCAGGATACGCTTGCCGCCGCGCATGATGTCATACATTTCGCGAGGGGTTTGCTGTGTCCAGTCCAGATCGGCGGGGCTTTCCTTCCCCTCGAATACCGTGCACATTTTCAGATATTCGATGCCGTATTTTTCGCGAATGTCTTTGCCCAGATCCGAGCAGGAGTCGGTAAAAATTCTGATGCTTGCCATGATGGTTCTCCTTTATGTATCAAGATATTTAAAGCAAATCTCCGAAACGGTCCTCTTTTTTGGCGCGCACTCGCACGGTGCCCATGGTATTCCACACGTTCTCACCGCCGTCCAGCACCAGGGCGATCCCCACAAGCAAGCGGGGCGTCCACATGGTAGAGCCAACCAGTACCACAATGCCGCAAAGGCAGACAAGGGTAGAGGAAATCAATAGTCCGAACCAATGCTTCATGCCAAAGGCCTTGGCATCAAAGGCGGTTTGGGACTTCAGCAAGCCATCCAGCAGCACATACATGCCGATGGCGTAAGGGATCACATTCTCCGCACTGTCCGGGCGAATGACGATCAGCACGCCGAAGATCACACAGAATACGCCCAGGGCCAAATCATACTGAAAGGCCAGGCGATAGAGGTCGTTTGCAAAATAGCCCAACACGCGGGCGGCGCCAAGTACTGCAAAATTGGCGCCCAACAGCCAACGGGTAACGGTATCACCCGCATCGGTCCAGGCGATCAGCAGAACGCCGGACAACAGCAGTAACGCAGAGGCCACCACGTGAATGACTCTCGCCTCTTTGACGATATTGGCTCTTTTCATGATCTATCCTTTCTTTTCTTGCGCTTTTCGGCAAGAAAATCGCGCAAAGCAACGGTTTTTTGATAGAGGATCTCGCACTGCTCCCTGTAATACTCATGCTTATTTCCGTCACCCTCGGGGGGTGGATCGGGTACATAGGGCGTACCCACCACGATCCGCAACCGCTTGAAGAAGGGACGGTTGTAGCATCCCTCCATGTAAAGGGGGAGCACCGGTGTACCGGCATTTTGTGCCAGAAGCAAAAAACCCGGCTTGAAGGGACGGATCTCCATGCCCGGCACTGCCATTCCCTCGGGAAAGATCAGTACGCTGTCTCCGTTATGTATGGCATTGGTGGATGCCCGCAGCCAGGCCGCGGACTTGTTATCGATGGGAATGCTGTACCCGCAACGGAGCAAGGGATATAAATACCATTTCCGATACCATCGCCTGGCGGCAATGGAGTGAATGCGCTCCCGATGAAAGATCGCCGATATCACCGCACCGTCACATCCCCGCAAGTGATTGCAGGTCAATACCATCGGCTCCCCTATATGCCCACGGGGAGATCTGCCCGACTCATAATAGACCTTCGGTCGATATAACAAATGGGTCAGAACAATCAGAATAGCCCGTATGGGATGGATCCAACAGGCGTTCAAAAAGTCCAGAAATCTTTTCATTTGCACCTCTTTTAAAATCGTGCTCCACCGAAGAGCGCGACTCGGTGGTGTATACCACTTATTTTATAATAAACCCTATTTTTCGTCTATGGACAAAACAGCGCCCCTTGACCGAATTTCGGTCAGTAGGGGCGCAAATATCCGAAATTCAGACATTTTTTGAAAATTGCCTAATGCTTTTCATGGAGCGATGCCGCCAAGGTATCCAGAATCCGCGACAGATCGCACAGCATGGCCTCCGGATCCTCCCGACGGTCGTTCCGCAGAGCATCGGTACAGATACCGAACACAGCGTGGCGGACAAAAGCAGTCAACCGCCGCAAATAATCGCGTGAGCACGGTCGTTCTCCACTCTCCCGCAAAAGGCAGTCAAAGATCACCCGATCCATATCGGCGGCAAAATAGCGCTCCAGGCCGTCATGACCCAGGGATAGGATCAGGCTCCTGACGGTACGGGGATGATCGGCGGCAAAATCATAGAGCAAGCGAAAAAAAGCGGTCAATGTGGCCGAAAGTGTTTCGTTTTCGGGGAGCTTTTCCGCCACCTCGTGACAAATCTCCTCCAGCACCGCGTAAATATCCCGAAAATAATAGTAAAACGTATTGCGGTTGATCCCGCAATCATCCACTACATCCCGCACCGTGATCTTATCCAACGGCTTCTTTCCCACAATGCGCAAAAAGGACTCCACAATGGCATTTTTGGTAAACGAAGGCATTTGCCGACCTCCTTTCGCCTGTTGCAATATTATAATATATTTAAATTTAGTATATCACAAATTCCCCCTACCTGCAAGCCTTTTTCGCGGTTTTCGCTACAACCGCTCCTAATTTGTCACATTTTGGATAAATTTACTTCATTTTTGCAGTACATCGGCTTGCAAATCATTTCATGATGTGCTATACTGAATAGGTTAGCACAAAAGAGGAGATATCCCCATGAAACATATTTTCATCTATAACCCCGCGGCCGGTCGTAACGGCGACAAGGAGATCTGTCATCTGCAGGAAAAAATGAAGGAATATGACGGAAAGCTGACATATGAATTCTATTATACCACCTGCCCCGGCGATGCCACCGAATACGTACGCAACCGATGTAAGGCAGAGCCCGATACGTTGTTGCGATTTTACGCCTGCGGCGGCGACGGTACCGCCAATGAGGTACTGCACGGCTTGGTGGGACACGAAAACGCTTCCATGACCTGCTATCCCTGCGGCAGTGGCAACGACTTTGTCAAATACTACGGCGGCGCCGAGCGCTTTCTTGATATCGACGCTTTGGTGAACGGTGTAGATACTCCCGTGGACATCATGCGCATTGATGACCGCTATTCACTGAACGTGACCAACTTCGGCTTTGATACCGCCGTTGTGCGTACCATGGAGAAGGTCAGACGCAAGAAGATCATCGGTGGCAAGAACGCTTATGCCACGGGAATCGTCAAAGCGGTACTGACCGCCATGAAAAACGATTGCACCGTCTGGGTGGACGGCGAGCAGATCAACGATGGCAAAATGCTGCTGTGCACCGTGGCAAACGGCTCTTATGTAGGCGGCTCCTACAAATGCGCGCCGCACTCGGATAATACCGACGGCCTGCTTGAGATCTGTCTGGTACGCCCCATTTCCCGCTTCACCCTGATCAAGCTGATCGGCGCCTATAAGGAAGGCTCCCACCTGGATGACCCCCGATTCCGCAATATCGTTACCTACCGTCGCGGAAAATCGGTTCGTGTCTGTGCCCCCAAGGGCTTCGCCTTCTCTTTGGACGGCGAGGTGGTGGAGAAAAACGAATTCACCATCGAGGTCTGCCCTGCCGCCATCCGCTTTGCGATCCCGGCCGCCCCCGACACGGTAAAGGATGCGCCCGAGGCGATGGAAGAAAACGTAAAAGAGCCCGCAACGGTATAAGCTTGACCCCTGCCAAGGCCATGGCCTTGACAGGGGTCATTTTTTATCGATCGGCAGATTTTGGCCTCCACCCCCTCAAAGGGCTTGTGCTCCCCCTTTTCTTCGGGCTTGTTGCATGCCCCCAGGACGTTTGTCGAGCCTTGCCGAAAAGGGATGCCTTTCACAGGAACACTCTTTATCCAAAGTAAACAATCTCTCCTGCTTCGGTTTTGTAACCGAGGCGGCTTTCGGCAAAATTCAGCACGATATTGGGGTAAGAATACATTGTAGCATGATCCACATGATATCCTTTTACAAAAATCATTTGAGCGGCATCATCAAAGCTGACATAATCCCGATCATAAACGCTGTAAAACACTTTAGCCTCGTCATAATTGAACCAATTGTAGATTGATTCCTGTGCATAATTTTTTCCATAGCTTGCAAACTGTTTAAAAAGCGAAGAGGAAAATGTCGTTCCGACAAATGTGGGAAAGCAAACAGGATGCCCATCGATGGTGCACTGAGAATTTATGTTGTCCAGCCTATAGGTCTGAGAGTCCTCATTGTAATATAGGATATAGCTGTTGTTGTCCTTATAAAACAACCATCCCGTGGAAAAGCAAAATGAGAAATGAGTGGAGATCGTGCCGACATAATACGGAGACATATCTATCATGGCTTGCACATCTTCCTGATTTTTAGGTGTAAATCTTGTACCGTTGTACGGCGATTCGGCATACTCCGTCACCTTCAGGCGACCGATCACAATACCATCCTCATAGCCCTGGCACTCCCACGCGGTGATCTCCACTGTCGGATTAACCTTTTGCTCGATCAAAATGCCCAATAACGCTCCAAGCAAAAGCGTTATTGCAGTGATCACAGCAATCATCCCAAATTTTCGTTTCATTCCTCTCACTCCGATCCCAATCGTCCTTACACCTTAAAGGTATATAATGTCCCCTGTCTCAGTTTTGCAGCCGATTCGGCTTTCGGCAAAATTCAGCACGATATTGGGGTAGGAAGATACGGCCTTAGTATACTCACTGTACCCCTTCACACAAATGATACGATTAAAATCATCAAAGATGACATAATCCTCGTCATAAATACTGTAAAACACTTTAGCCTGATCGTAATTCATCCAGTTGTAGATCGCATTCTGCGCCAAATCATAGCCGCTATTTTCGGCATACTCCATTTGGGAAACAGAAAAATAACTGCTGACAAATGTAGGAAATATAAAATGGTCGTTATTCATCACGCAATCCGAAAAAAGGTTATCCAGATGATACCTGCCGGACGTCTCATCTCGCCACAAAAGGTAACTGTTGTTATCCTTGTAAAATAGCCAACCTGATGTGGGACTAAACGAAAAATGAGTGGAGATCGTGCCGACATAATACGGAGACATATCTATCATGGCTTGCAGATCTTCCTGATTTTTCGGTGTAAATCTTGTACCGTTATACGGCGATTCAGCATACTCCGTCACCTTCAAGCTGCCGATCACAATACTATCCTCATAGCCCTGGCACTCCCACGCGGTGATCTCTACTGTCGGATTAACCTTTTGCTCGATCAAAACGCCCAATAGCGCTCCAAGCAAAAGCGTTATTGCGGTGATCACAGCAATCATCCCAATTTTTCGTTTCATAACCGTTTCACCTCTTCTTATTTTCATTCTACACAAATATTCTAAATTTGTCAATACCTTTCTGTACGTTTTTTATTATTTGATAAACAATATTGATTTCACGTAATAAATATGCTATTCTATAAGAAAATCGAAAGGTCCCAAAATGAGGAACATCGAAGATATACAGGAAAATCTGAAAAGAGGCGTAATCGACCTTGTGATTCTCACACTTCTGACCCAAGGAGATATGTACCCCTATCAGATCAATCAGGAAATTGAAAAGCGCACAAGCGGGAATTTAAAGTTTTATGTCGGTTCTATGTACGGCCCTCTGCGACGCATGCTGGAAAACGGCGAGATCAGTGAACGCCGTGAGCTGGCAGGCAAACGGCGTTTCCGCAATTACTACCACATCGAGCAGGCCGGCTATGACTACCTATCTATACTGCAAAAAGAATACCAAGATATGATAAAGGGCATGACAATGCTGATCCAAAGCACGGAGGATAACCCATGAACCGCAAGGATTTACGCAAATACAAAAGAGCGATCAAGAAAAAACTACCCTACTCTCATAAAAAGCAAAAAGAAATTTTGACCGACCTCTTTGAGCAAATCGAAGAATATACCGAAAATCATCCCGATTGCAATCTTTCGGATGTACAGGCACAGTTTGGAACCCCCGATACTATCGTTGTATCTGCGCTCTCACCCGAGGAAACCGTTGATTGCTCCAAAAGGTCAAAGCGTATCAAAATTTGGGCAGGCCTGGCAATTCTTTTAGCGGCAGGATTGGCGTTCACATCCTATTTGCTTTATCGAATAAACGAAAGCGGCTCGAATTATCACAAATTCAGTTCCTCCGAATTGGAGCCCACATATCAAAACCAAGGAGATTAAGCCGTGAAAAAAATCGTATCCATACTATTGGCCTTTTTTACTTTAATCGCTTTCACTGCTGTTCCGATCTTTGCCGATACTGCTCCCCTTGAAGAAAACAGTATCGTTACGTTTTTTGATAACGGTTCCTATCTTGTTCAAACAGTTTCGGAGCAACCCCACCTATATTCGGCCAGATCAACTACATACACCAAAACAGGAAATACGAACTTTGATTACTACAACAAAAATAATGAGCATTTGTTTCGTTTTACGATAACAGGAACCTTTCATGTGGTAGAGGGTGTTTCCTCTACTTGCACCGATTCCACGTATTCCTACTCCATTTATGACTCCTCCTGGAAGCTGGATTCCGCCAGCACATGGAAAAGTGACAATACCGCTTACGGTAATGCCGTATTTAAGGATAAGTTCCTTTTTGCAACAATAGAAACAGTTAATATCGACGCCAAGGTCATTTGCGATATATACGGAAATATTTCCTTTTGAATGCCAAACAGCCCTACACCGCAGAAATCACGGTGCAGGGCTGTTTGATATTCATTTTATTTTGCCTGCCGAAGGGTGCGCATGGCGTTAAGAATCGCTATCACCGCCACGCCCACATCGGCAAAAATGGCCAAGGGCATCTGCCATCTGCCAAGAATGCCCAGTGCAGCACAGAGCATCACCGCGCCCTTGACAGACAGGGCCAGGACAATGTTCTGCCGCACGATGGAAAGGGTACGGCGGGCGTGCCTGATGGCACGGGCCAGCTTACGGGGATCATCATCCATCAGCACCACATCCGCCGCCTCGATGGCCACATCGGAGCCAAGGGCACCCATGGCCACGCCCACATCGGCGCGAGCCAGCACGGGGGCATCGTTGATGCCGTCCCCCACAAAGACCAGCGTTCCCTTGTGTGGCGCGGCCAGCAACACCTCCACCTCGTGCACCTTGTCAATGGGCAACAGCTCGGCGTGCCATTCGGTCACGCCCACCTGCTCCGCCACCTGACGGGCGGTCTCGCGGCGGTCGCCCGTCAGCATCACAGTGCGGCTCACGCCGCAGGCAGCAAGATCGCGCACCGCCGCCGCGGCCCCCGGCTTGACGGTATCCGAGATCACCACAGCACCCTGATAAGTGCCGTTACGTGCGACAAAAACCACGGTTCCCGATGCGGGAATCGAAACGGCATCGGCACCCACCTCCTGCATCAGGGCAAGATTGCCGACGGCGACCTCCTCTCCCAAAACATGGGCGCGGATCCCTCTGCCCGCCACCTCGGTCACACGCTCGGGCTTGGGCAAGGATCGCTCCCCTGCCGCCGCGTGCAGGGCTTTGGCAATGGGATGATTGGATTCGGACTCTGCCGCGGCGGCAAGCATCACCAATTCCTCGCGACTCACCCCTACAGGAAAAACATCGGTCACGGTAAAGCTGCCGCAGGTCAGGGTTCCCGTTTTATCGAACACGGCGATCTCGGTCTTGGAAAGCGCCTCCAGATCCTGGGATCCTTTGATCAGAACACCCATGCGCGAGGCACCGCCAATGCCGCCAAAAAAGGAAAGCGGCACCGAAATCACCAAAGCACAGGGACAGGAAATGACCAAAAAGGTCAGAGCGCGGGAAAGCCACATGGCGAAGCTCCCGCCGAAATTTCCCGAAAAAAGCGGGGGGAGAAAGGCCACCAGCAGCGCCGCGATCACCACAAAGGGCGTATAATACTTGGCAAAACGGGTGATGAATTGCTCACTGCGGGATTTGCGGGTACCCATATTTTCCATCAGCTGCAAAATGCGGGAAACGGTGGATTCGGAAAAGGGCTTTTCCACCCGTACGCGCAAAGCACCCGTCAGATTGGTACAACCGCTGACCACAGTGTCCCCCACCTCCACGGCGCGAGGAGCCGCCTCGCCTGTGAGCGCCAGGGTGTTAAGATCGGATCGGCCGCTCAAAACACACCCGTCCAGGGGGATCTTCTCACCGGGGCGGATGACAATGACCTGACCCACGGCAACCTCCTCGGGGGATACCTCCGCCTCTTCCCCCGCCCGCTCCACGCGGGCGGTCTCTGGGCGGATATCCATCAGCGCCGAAATGGAGCGGCGGCTTTTTCCCACGGCAACGCTTTGAAACAGCTCCCCCGTCTGGTAAAAGATCATGACAAAGACCGCTTCGGCAAATTCGGCCTCGGCGCCGGGGAGAAATGCCACAGCCAGAGCCCCCACCGTGGCAATGGCCATGAGAAAATTCTCGTCAAAGACCTGCCCGCGCAGAATATTACTGAACGCCTCCCACAGCACATCATACCCCACCAGAAAATAGGCGGGCAGATACAAAAGCATGCGCAGAACAAGCCGCGCGTCGGCAAGCCAAACATGCTCCAACAGAAATGCACTCAAAAGCAGAACCGCCCCGCCGATGATGCGACACAGATTTCTTTTTTGTCTTTTTGTCATGGCCTTACTTGATGATCACATTGCAATGGGAATCCACCTTGCGGCAGACCTTGGCCGCCTGCTTTAATACCTTTTCGAAGACCGCATCCTCGGCCTCCAGGGTCAGCTTTTGGGTGAGAAAATTAACCGAAACATCGATCACACCGTCCAGCTTGCGGATCCCCTCCTCCATACGTGCGGCACAATGGGCACAATCCAACTCTTCCATTTCGAATGTTTTCTTCATGATAAATACTCCTTCATATCATAAAATTTGTGATACGTTACTCCAGAATGTGCTCCATGCCCATACCGAGAATGGTACGAACGTGGTCGTCGGCAAGAGAATAGAAAACGGTTTTCCCCTCCCGCCTGAAATCCACCAGCTTGGCAGAGCGCAGAATGCGCAACTGATGAGAAATCGCAGAGACCGTCATACCCAAAAGGCTGGCAATATCGCACACGCAAAGCTCGGAATCAAAAAGCACGTACAAAATTTTGATGCGGGTACTGTCCCCGAACATCTTATAAAGCTCCGCCAGATCAATGAGCGTTTCATCGGCAGGCATTTGCTCCCGCACCCGCTCCACCAGCTCCTCATGAGCACACAAGAAGTCACAAGTGGGCATTTGATTTTCCTGTGTCATAAGCCTCCTCCTTTCATTTGAGCAATTGTTCAAATGTATTATAAGTCAAGTGTTCCAACTTGTCAACCCTTTTTTGAAAATTTTTTCGCCGATTTTTGGCCGAATCAAAGACCCGCCCCGAGCCGACGGCTCGGGGCGGGTCTTAAGATGCATTTTACGCCTCATCATTCGGCACGGGATCGGGCAGATCGGTGCCGATATAAGCAAAGGAATCGGGGCGCATGGACAAGCGTAGCTGACAGGTGGCACCGGCATCCAGCTCCAGGATCCGCTCGTTGCTACGGTCGGCGTCGGTCAAGCGGACGATGATGCTCCCCCTTACGCCCGAAAGGCTAAGGGTCACATCGACCTCCCCGCCGCTTTGATTGGAAAGCAACACGCCGTTGCCGCACTCCCCTGCCGCCGCGGTGGCAAAAATGTCGTCATGATCGCAATGCAGTGTCACGGAATCACCCATACGGTAGAGAGAATTGAAGGATTTAAAGGCATAAAAGCCCTTTGTGGGCTCCAGCTCGGCAAGCCTTGCGGAGCCGGAGCTCAAACCGCCGACGCACATGTTTTTCACATTAAAAACGCCGCAGAATTCCTTCACCACATCCGCCTCAAACTGGGTGGCTATCGTCACGTCGGTCTGCTCCTGCAGGGCACAAAGGGTGGCCGCATAGAAGGAGGCTCCTCGGTGATCCTTCATGGCGCGGTAGCTTTCTGCCTGATTTGCCCGATCCCAGGCATACATCAGGTTCCACTCATCCAGAATGCTTTCCACCTCGCCGTAGCCGAACTCGGTCAGCAGGCTGCGCACGATGGCGGCACCCTCCACATAAGCCGCCGCCTCCCCCTTATAGCGATGCCAGGTATAGAAATCAAGGGGCACGCGGGGCGATCGCTTTGAAATATCCGAAAAAAACTCCTCGATAAATTCGTTTCTCACGTTGGAAAATCCGCAACCGCCGATCCTCAGATGCGGGAAGCATGCCTTCAGATGGCGGGCCGCCACTGTGTAGAGCTCGGCAAACTCTGCCGCCGTTCCGCCCCAGCAACGCTTGTTATCGGTATTGCGATCCAGGTCGGGCTCGTTCCAGATCTCCCAATATTCGATATTCCAAAGGAAGCCGTCAGCCCAGCCCTCGTTATAATGGCGAATGATATGCTCGCAAATTCTTGCCCACTTGGCAAAATCCTTGGGCGGATGTGTATAACGCTTCACGGGAGAATGCTCGATGGAAACACCAAGGCGGTAAATGATCTTACTGCCCACATTGAGACACTGACGGATATATTCATCGGTGTTACCGAAGTTATAGCTTGCGGGATCATTCTCGTCGGCGTCGAAATTTTTAAAGATGCAGGGAATGTCGATAAACTCCCCCGAGCCGTAAGGGTATTCGCTGTCGTGCAGACGCACATAGGGAAAACCACCCTCCACAAAAAGCGGGCGGGCATCGTAGGTAAAGACCTTGGTCATGGGCCCGGAATTAAAGCCGTGGAGCGGCTGTATTCTCTTGCCCGTTTTCTTTTCAAAATTTACTTTGATATTTGTGCTCATGCTTTACTCCTTTTGCTCATTTTTGATCACGCTATGTTGACATTGGAAATCTCTTTGACTATAATAATAAACGGATATTGTGTCAAAAGCAAGGCACGGCGGCAACTTTGGCAGCTTTTCATTCCGTTGCGCCGAAATGAGCATTCCGGAGGATAAAATGAAAACAAATGAGCGAGAGCAGCAGATCATTACCCTGCTGCGCGAACGGAGCTTTATCAGCGTGCAGGAGCTGGCCGCCCTGCTCTTTACCAGTCCCTCCAGCATCCGTCGGGATCTGACCCGCCTGGAGGCCCTGGGGGTGGTCAAGCGCAACTACGGCGGCGTGGTGGCGGCAGGCGGCAATCCCACGGCCCCCCCGATCGCCATTCGCAGCGAGATCAACAGGTCGGCCAAGCGCGCCATCGCCAAAAAAGCCTCGATCCTGCTCCGGGACGATCAATCGATCCTGCTGGACGACTCCACCACCGCCGCGGCGATGGTGGAATTCATCGGAGAGCGGAAAGGCATGACCGTGTTCACCAACAACATCGAGACCGCAAATCTCTCCACCGAAAAGGGCATTCGGACCTATCTTCTGGGTGGGGCTCTACCTGCGGATTCCGCCACGGTGACCACCGGCAAATTCGCTCTGGATATGCTCCGCTCGATCCATACGGACCTCTGCTTTTTCTCGGGCTCTGCCCTCTCGGATGCGGGAGAGATCTTTGACAGCACCGAAAGCCATAATCTCTTGCGTCGGGAAATGCTTTGTCGGGCAAGCGTGCGGTGCTTTCTCTGCGACAGCAGTAAGTTTTCCCGCACCTCGCTTTATCGCTCCACCACCCTTTGCGACATCGATTATATCTGTACCGATGCCCCGTTACCCGACGGTATCTCCACAGGGAAAGCAAAATGCTTGTGACAAGAGCCGCTTATGAATACGGCAAGGGAGGACAAGACACTGTCTTGTCCTCCCTTTTGCTTGTATAAGGAATCTTGGTCATAGATGCGTGAGCATCGACGCCCTTTGTCAATCCTCTTTTCCTGTCCAGCAGTAGGTGCAAAGCTGGTCCTCGCGCAGGCCCGTTGCGGCGATCATATCGTCCAGGCGCAGATATTTGAGGGTGGTAAAGTGCATCTCCTTACGCACCTCCTCCACCATTCTTTCATATTCGGGCGTATTGGGATCGGTATAGAGCTCCAGCTTGGCACTGTGATCCCCCTCCAGACGCTGAATCACCCGACGGGCGATCAGATCCAGCTCGGATTTGGAGGTAGAAAAATTCAGATATTTACAGCCGAACAGAATAGGCGGGCAACCGGTGCGCACATGCACCTCCTTGGCGCCGCTGTGATAGAGGAAATCGGTCGTTTCACGCAGCTGAGTGCCCCGTACGATCGAATCGTCGATCAGCACCAGGCGCTTATCGCGGATGAGTGCATCCACCGGGATCAGCTTCATACGGGCGATCAGATTTCGTTGCGTCTGCTTTTGAGGCATGAAGGAGCGGGGCCAGGTGGGGGTATATTTGATGAAAGGACGGGAGAACGGAATACCGGACTTATTGGCATAGCCGATGGCATGCGCAAGACCCGAATCGGGCACACCCGCCACGCTGTCGGCCTCAAGCCCCTCGTCACGGAATGCCAGCCAATCGCCGCAATTGTAGCGCATCTTCTCTACGCTGACCCCCTCATAGACAGAGGGCGGATACCCATAATAGGCCCACAGGAAGGTACAGATCTTCATCTTTCCGAGAGGAGGCGCAACGGTTACCGCAGATTTGGGCGTCAGAAACATGATCTCACCGGGTCCCAGCTCCTTTTCGGGCTCATACCCCAGATTGAGATAAGCGAAGGATTCGAAGGAGGCGCAGTAAGCCCCTTTCTTTTTGCCGATATGCACAGGCGTTCTGCCCAGGCGGTCGCGGGCGGCGTAAAGCCCCTCGGAGGTCAGGATCAGGATGGACATAGAACCATCAATCAGCTCCTGGGCGTAACGAATGCCCTCAACGATCGAATCCTTGCGGTTGATCAGCGCCGCGGTCAGCTCGGTGGCATTGATATCGCCGCCGCTCATTTCGAGAAAATGAGTCGTGCCCTCGGTAAAGGACTTTTTGACCAGCGCCTCGATATTGTTGATACGCCCCACGGTAGTGATGGCAAAATTACCCAGGTGCGAGCGAACGATCAGGGGCTGCGGCTCGCTGTCGGAAATACAGCCGATGCCGAGATTGCCCTTCATCTCGTCCACGTCCCGCTCGAACTTGGTGCGGAAGGGGGAGTTCTGGATATTGTGGATCGCACGGTTAAAGCCGTTCTCGCCGTACACGGCCATGCCGCCGCGACGGGTGCCCAGGTGAGAATGATAGTCTGTGCCGAAGAACAGATCGAACACGCAATCGCTTTCAGATGCTACACCAAAAAAACCGCCCATATAGATCTCCTTTTATATTTGCAGATCGCAAGCGCGGAATGCGCCTGCATGTGGAAAATGAAAAAGCCGACGGAGAAGGAACAGATCCGTACACCGTCGCACGTTTTTACGAACACATTGTAACACAAAAAAGGTGATTTTTCAAGACCCGAAACGCGAGAATTTCGCATTTTTTCGTCAAATTTTTTCGAAAGGACCGCAGGTCTCTTTTTTTCTGCCCGATTTTATGCTCAACTTGACAAAAATACCGCTTTGCGATATCATGAAGACATCAATATAAAAGGGAGGCTCCCCGTTATGTTCCGACAAGCAAAGCCCGTATGGCTTCAAGATCTTGAAAACGAGAAAAATCTCTTTGTGGCCTTCACCGCAAAAACAGGCAGTCTCAAGGGCACCGAGCTGCACCTGAGTGCCGCCATGTTCTACCGCCTTTTCGTCAACGGCAAATTTGCGGCCTTCGGCCCTGCCAGAACGGCAAAGGGCTATGCCCGTGTGGACATTTTGCCTCTGGAAGCCTTTGACAACGGCGGCGAAAACGCCCTGCGCATTGAAGTAGCCGGCTATCACTGCCGCTCCCTTTCCACCTGCCTGCAGTCCTCTTTTCTTTGCGCCGAGCTCCGCCGCGGTACGGATGTGATTGCCTTTACCGGACGGGATTTCACGGGAGCGGTCATGACCGAAAAGGAGCAAAGGGCCGAGCGCTATTCCATTCAGCGTCATTTCGGCGAGATCTGGGACTTCACCAAAGGGGCCGACGCCTCCGCCGCGCCCACCGTGGTAACCGATGCCGCCCCCGTTTGGCTTGCCCGTGTGGCGCCCTATCCCCATTACGAGGATATCCTGCTGCAAAAGATCTCCTGCCGAGGTACCTTTGCCTATAACGGTGAGCTCCCCTGCAAGGAGCAAAAATATTCCTGGAAGACCGTCCCGGAATACTGGGGACGCTTTGAGGAGAGCGAGATCCCCTACAAGCCCTGCCGATGGATCCAACAGCAGGAGCAGCACATCACGCAAAAGGGCGGCTCCCTGCCCCTGACACTGCGGGCGGGAGAATACGCCCTGCTGGATTTTTCCCGCATTGAATGCGGATTCCTGCAGCTGACGGCCGAAACGGTCGGGCGGACAGACCTTGTCATCGGCTATTCGGAATACTGTGAGAATGACACCTTCTCCTTTACCCGCATCAACTGCCATAATGTGATCGAGTATCTTCTGCCCGCAGGCGAGCACGCCCTGCAAAGCTTTGAGCCCTACACCATGCGCTTTGCCATCGTCATGGTCAAGGAAGGCGCCTTAACGCTCTCCTCCTTCGGCGTCAAGACCTTTGAGCGGGATATGACGGGCGCCCGTATACCGACCTTTGAGGATCCCGTGCATGAAAGCATTTACCGCGCCGCTCTGCGCACCTTTGCCCACAATGCAGTGGATCTCTACTCCGACTGCCCCTCCCGTGAGCGGGCAGGCTGGCTCTGCGATTCCTACTTTACGGGCACGGCCGAGTACCACTTCTTCGGCAAGGTCCCCGTGGAGGATGCCTTTCTGGAAAACTACCGTCATTGCAACGACCCGCGCCTGCCCGAAGGAATGCTGGCCATGTGCTACCCCTCGGATATCAAGATCGAGGATAACGGCATGGGGTATCACATTCCGCAATGGTGCATGTGGTATGTGCTGGAGGTTGAAGAATACCTAACCCGGCGCAATCAAGCTGTCGATCCCGCGCTCTTCCGCCCCACGGTGGAGGGGATCCTTCGCTACTTCGCCAAATTCGAAAACAGCGACGGGCTTTTGGAGGATCTGCCCTCCTGGAACTTTGTGGAATGGTCGGACGCCAACAGCTGGACCCAAAACGTGAACTATCCCACCAATTTTCTGTACGCCGCCGTGCTTCTTGCCGCCCATCGGCTGTACGGCAACGAGGAATGGGAGAAAAAAGCGCGGCACATCCGGGCCAAAACGGCAGAGCTCTCCTTTGACGGCGAGCTGTTCACCGATAACGCCGAGCGGGATGGGGACGGCGTGCTCCACAACACCGGCAACACCTCCGAGGCAGGACAGTACTACGCCATTCTTTTCGGAGATATCGACCCGGATGCACCCCAATATGCAGCCCTCAGACGGCACGTACTGACCGGCTTCAAGGGGGTGGCCGAAAGCGGACGTCGCTTTGTGCCCGTCAACGCCTTTATCGGCCTTTATCTGCGCCTCAAGACCCTACTCAAGCTGGAGCTGTATCAGCTGATCCTTGATGAGGTGGGTGATTTCTTCGGCGGTATGGCAGAAAAAACCGGAACCCTGTGGGAATACCGCCAGATGAAGGGCAGCTTTGACCACGGCTTTGCCTCCTATGCCGCCTATGCCATGTGTGTGGCATTGGAGCATATCTGAAGCGGCCGGCATTGCTCCCGCGAAAATCAAAAGCTCCCAAGGCTTTCGCCTTGGGAGCTTTTATGTAGATCTTATTGCAGGAAAAGCTTCTTGAACAGAAGAACCCAAATAAAATCAAGCCAGCCGATAAACACACCGCCGAAGGTGACGATGATGCAGATGATGAGTCGGAGCAGACCGCCCTTTTTCGACCAAGTGGACCATCTGACGATGACCTCGGTCACCCAGTTGACAAAGGGGATGATGAGCAGAAGCAACTGCACCAAACGGCTTTGTTTGTTAAACCAAGTCATGAGATTTACCTCCTAAAAGTAGTGTATACATTTTACCATATGCGCGCTTTTCTTGTCTATTCCTTACCCGCAGTATTAACAATTTGTTTACAACTTTTGACAAATGTGGCAAGTGTTGTTGTTTACGCCTTTTTCTTTTTGCCAAAGAGGAAAAGGACCACGAACACACCGTTGCCGATCAGCGCGACGACCGCAATGATCATTGCCACGATGCCAAAAGCATTGCCGCCCTCGGTCATCAGCACCGTGTCGCCGCCGGTGGCGGCATTGGCCTGATCCGAGTTGTACACAGAGGTGCCGTCCTCACCCTTGTCGCCTTTTTCGCCCTTATCACCCTTTTCGCCCTGCGGGCCTTGGGCACCGGTCTCACCCTTTTCGCCCTGCTCACCGGTGTCGCCCTTTTCGCCCTGCGGGCCTTGGGCACCGGTGTCACCCTTTTCACCCTGGGAGCCTTGCTCGCCGGTATCGCCCTTTTCACCCTGGGAGCCTTGCTCGCCGGTATCGCCCTTTTCGCCCTTGATATTCATCACCGGCTCCCAATCAAGGCCGTATTGATACACGTCACCGGTGGTGCTGTCCAGATACAGATCACCGGGTGTGGCTGCATCAGTGGGCGCACCCTCGCCAACGAGCCATACGTTGGGCTCCGTGTTGCCTGCGAGGGCAATTTCCAACGAGAGGAGCTTGATGGTGTTCAGCACCTTCTCGGCAGAAAGGGTGGAAACACCTGTGGCCGCCACGGCACCGTCGTTTGCTACGCGGTATTCGTTGGTGCCGCTGCCACCCGTGGCGCTCACGGCCACGGAGGAGCAATTCTTTACGGTCAGTGCGCTGTTTTTTGCGCCCATGGTAACCTTTGCCACGATGCCACCTACAAAGTCACCCTCGGCACCCGAGAGAGAATAAAGGTTGTGACAATTTTCAATGAGGAAGGGGGTCTCCTCGTAGGGGAGATAGGGGAGAGCGGGCGCATGGCCTAAAATGCCGCCCCAACGGGTCTCCTGTGTATAGGGGGCGGTGCCCGTATAGGTCAGATAGCCCGTGTTGTAGCAATTGGTGATCTTCACCGTGCCAATGAGGTCGATATTGCCCACGTTGGCATAGATCTCGGTATCGGCGTTGGGCGTGATCAGACCCACGATGCCGCCAAAGGTCTGCTCGATGATGCCCACATTGTCGGTGAGGGTCACGCCGCCCGTAAAGGCGCAATGATCCACAACGGTATTGTAGCCCGCTGTGCCTACGATGCCACCCACCAGGGCGTGATGTCCGTCCACCGAAAATTCCACATCGGAGGTGCAATTTTCAACGGTGGTGGCCAGTGCCATACCGCAAATACTGCCCACGATGCCGAATTGGAAAATGGTGTCGTAGGACAGCTTGTTCGGGCGCAGGCTCTTGTCGTAGGGGAAGCGCGCCACAATGTCGCAGGTGTCGGTCACGTGGCAGTTGGAGATCACATTGAAGTCGGAGGGCGCATTGCCGTCGGCAGGTGCCGCCGCACGCCCCACGATGCCACCGGTGACGCCGTCACTGTAAACGGTGATGTGATCCAGCGTCACGTTTTCGATGGTGGCGCCGTAAATGCAGCCGAAAAGACCCGTTGCCCAGCTGTAATTGTCATTGTAGCGCGTGGTCAGGTCATTGATGATACGACCGTTCCTGATGGCGTAGCCGCCGCCGTCATAATGACCGCCGAAGGCCGTCATCCAGTTTTGGTTGTAAGACGTACCGTTTTTGTACTCGGTGGTATAGCTGTGACCGATGGCGGAGACTGCCAGGCCGTTCAGATCAATGTCGCAGACCTGCTTGAAGTAAACGCCGTTGAAATAGCCTGCCTCATAGTCGTCATAATCGTAGTAAACGCGGGTGTTGATCTGATTGCCCATCCAGATGAGGTTGCCGCCATTTTCAATGATGTAGGGATCGGCCTCGGTGCCGCTGCCCTTGGGGGCAATGGCATAGCCGTTCCAGGAGGTATCCTGCAGGGGGGCCTCGGCCTCCAGATCAAAGGAGAGCTGATTGCGGGTCAGGTAATACTGATTGCGAATGGGGGAGTAATGGCGGATGTCAACGGTTCTGCCATCCTTGTCAAAATAGAAGATGGTGATCAGACCCACGGGCGCCTCGGTGTTGGCGGATCCGTCGTAGTAGTTGTCCACGGCCTGGGGGTCAATGAGGAACTGGGACACGGTGTTGCCGTGCTTGCCGATGTTTTGCGTCATGGTCACAAGGTTTGCCTCCTGATGGCCGGACAGCACCATGACGATGTTCTTATGGTGATAGATCAGTTTGTCCCAGATCTCGTCGCCGTAGTTCTGGTCATCGGTCATCACGTTGCTGGTGTCCTCCTTGTCGCAGGTGGTGGCATCCAGATGCATATAGCAGTGGGTGTTGACGATGACCTTGTGATCGGGATGGGTGGCAATGACAAGATCGGCCCACTCCAGCATCTCGTCGGTGGGCGCCCAGTCCAGATTGACGATCAGCCAATCGGTGCCCTCGGCGTTGAAGGTGTAGTAGGTGTTGGTTACCGAGCCCTCGGTCATCATGCCGCCGTTCTCGCCGGTGAATTGCCCCATGTAGGTGGCATCTGCGGCAAACTTGACGTCAAACAGCGTGCCGTCCACCTTTACATCGTGGTTGCCGCGGATCAGGGTATAGGGCACCTTGCCGTTCAGCTTGGAAATGGCGTTATAGGCCACGGTCCACTGTGCATCGGTGTCGTTGTCGGTGATGTCGCCAAGACCCATGACCACCTGCAAATTCAGCTTCTCGGCGTGATCCACGATCCATTGATAGACCGTATTGGCATAGGTCTTAGTGGTGTTGGCCGCATCGTCGCGGATCATGTACTGGGTGTCACCAATGGCGATCATGGTATAAGCGTAGTCCTCGGGCAGGGAGGCAAAATCCCCGTCGCCCGCGTCGATCCACATCTGGTTGAGGGAAAGGTGCAGACCGTTGCCGCTTTGGTCGCTCACCGTGGCAGGAAGCGCGCCATTATCGGGGGCGAATTCCCAGTGGGCCAAAAGATCGGTGTCGGTCGTGCCGGGACCGTTTTCATAGTCGGCCTTGACCTGCGCGGCGGTACGGGTGCCCGCATACAGCGAGAGAGCCCCCAGCTTGCCGCGGAAGTAGTAGGGCTGGCCGGGGCGGTTGTCGTTGCCGATCACAAAGGGTAGATCGATCAGGCGCACGTCAAGGTCGCCGAGGAAGAACTCCAGACCCGTGATGCTTTGCGCAAGCTCGCCGTTCTGATAGCAGTAGGCCGAGGTATTGCGGGCATCCACCGTAATGGCGATGTGCGTCCATTCGCCCACAGGAATGATCACATCGGTAAAGTTTGCCTTGCGGATCTCCTTGTCGGCCGAAGAGGCGTGGAAGCCGTTATTACTGTTGTTGGTGTCGTACAGCTCCTTCCACTCAAGTGAGGGGTAGTAGCCGTCGGAGCCCTTCAGAACGGCAAGATGAATGTAGGGCATCACGGGAAAGCCCGAGTAGTTGCTGATGATCGAGCCCACGCGAGTTTCGCCGTCGGTGTACGCGGGCAGAGTCTCGGGGATGTAGATCCACGCCTCAAAGGTGTGGGGCACCGCCTCGGGTTTGCCGTCCATGTAGTACATTTCGTTGCTGTTGAACTGCAGACCGTCGGTGGGGGTGTTGTCTGCCGCAAACACGGGCAGTACCGCAAACAGCGGTAACAGCATGCAAAGTGACAGCAGGATCGCGCAAATTCTTTTCTTCATAAGAGCTTCTCCTTTTCTTTGACCGCATCGGCCAAGCCGCACGGCACTTGCGTATAGTCTAACACCTTTCCGTTGACAATTCAAAACAAACATTGTATAATTATAGCAAGAATTTGTCATTGGGAGGCAACGCATGAAAAACGGCGTTTATCATCAGATTGAAAATACCGCCACCCTTGAATTTTACACGGACGTGATCGAGACCCCGAGCGAGACCTGTGAAACGCCGCATTTTCACAAAAATTTTGAGATTTTAGCGGTTATCCGGGGGGAATGTCGGTGCGAGATCGGCGAGATGGCGTATGACATCAAGGAAGGAGAAATGCTGTTTGTTGTTCCCTTTCAAATACACGCTTTTTGTCCTGCCCCCGATTCACTGGTGCGGCGCGTTTGCCTGCACGACCACCTGATCTGGTCCATGTCCTCCACCTTGGAAAAAAAGAAGCCGCAGACCCCCGTGTTCTCCCCCGCCCCGCACATCACCCGTTTTTTTCTGGTTCAGATGGCGGAAATGTTCGGCAACGCGCGCTTCTGCACAGCGCGCCTGCCCGCAGAACGGCGCATGACGGTGAAGGGGTGCCTGTATATCATCGCGGGGGAGTTTTTGCAAAAGGCCGAGCTGATCCCCTGCGATCGGGCAGACACCCTGATGACAGAGGTGGTGCAGTATATCGCCAACAACTACAAAAACGACATCAGCCTGCGGCACATCGCCACCGAGAAGGGCTACAGCTATCATTATCTTTCCAGAACCTTTAATCGGATCTTCAATATCAGCTTCAAATCCATGCTGAACCAATACCGCATGGAGCACGCGCATTTTCTGCTGCAGGATACCCAGCTGCCCATTGCCGAGATCGCCTTTGAAAGCGGCTTTCAAAGTATTCGTTCCTTGGATCACGTCTGCCGCCAATGCTACGGCCGCTCGCCCAAGGAAATGCGCAAGGCGCATTACGTATAGGAGCCGTCGTATTAAAAATTAAAGTTGCACAAAAAAGCCTCCCTTATGTAAAGGGAGGCTTTTTTGCAAGAAAATGACGGAGGGATTGTCACGAAACAAAAGTTACTTTTGCATCCCAACAATCCCCCACCCGCTATGCGGGATAGCAATGCCCGATAGTTCTGCTCTTGCATTGTAAAATGTGCGCTATCGCTACCTGCTGGGATGTGCGACGGCCCCTCGTGTCATCCTGAGCGGAGTGGATAGATATCGTGAAAGACTGTGCAGGATAGAAACGACCTCCACGGAGTCGAACTTTGGCTTGGCGCGATAACCAAGCCGAAGCGCCGCGCCTGCTTTGCAGGCGCGGCGGGATCTTGTATGGCGTTTTGATGGCTTATTGTGAGCGAGTGTAACTTTTTTAGCAAACGCAATAAATGTTACACTTGCTACAAAAGCTATTGGTAATCCTTAGTAGATCCCTTCGTCGCTGACGCTCCTCGGTTTTGCTCGTTTGGCTAACGCTACACCTCGCAAAACTTCGGCTACGGGCTTTTCCCTCCGCTCAGGATGACACTTCTACGGAACGTCGGTCGCGGATGCGGGAGAGGATCCTTTTCAATTTCCGATTTTTGCACATAGTCTCCTTAACGCGCCAGCCTCTTTTTTATGCTTTGATCTTCAACGTCAGGATTTCAAAGCCGGAAAGGCTCAATTCCACCTTACCGTCCGTCACAGGCAGCTCGGTCTGCTCGCGCTCCATCATGTCGCACAGGAACACCTGCTTGGCGGGAATGCCAAGCGTCAGCGTGGTTCTGGTGCGGCGGTTCTTGCATTCGTAAAGACGCAGGACCGTGTCCTCCCCCTTCTCTGCCTGCTTCACGGTCTCGCAAATGACGTTATCCTTGTCAAGAGACAGGGCCGAGAAGGCGGTGGGCAAGGTATCCTTGTCACCCGTGGCGGCCACGGCCGTCATGGGATAGTTCAGATAATAGGCCTGCTTTGCCACATCGGTCTCGGATAGCGTTCCTGCGTGAGGCAGGAGCGAATAGGTGACGGGGATGAGTCCCTGATCCGCCTCGGGGTTGGGATCGGTGGGAGAGCGCAGAAGCGAGAGCTGCATGACACCGTCATGGATGTCATGACCGTACTTGCAATCGTTCATCAGCGCCATACCGTACCCCCCCTCCGAGAGATCGGCATACTTATGAGCGCAGACCTCAAAGCGAGCGGCATCCCAAGAGGTGTTGGAATGGGTGGGACGCTCCACGGTACCGAACTGAATCTCATAGGTGGCCTTGTCGGTGTTCACATCCACGGGGAATGCGGCTTTCAGCATCTGATGGCGGTCGTGCCAATCGGCAACCGTCTCAAAATCGATGCGGGTGGTGCCGTCATAGAACCAGATGATCTGGGTGATGGTGGACTTCATGTGGGGACGGACGATACGGATGCCCTTTCTGACACCGTCCTCAACCACATTCGCCGAGCGGACGGCAGTGATGGTCTTATACTCCTCCCTGGAGTAGGCCTGCCACTCCCAGGCATCGTAGGTGTCGGGATAGTCGGCATGCACGCGGAGCTCATTGCCCACAGCACCCTCCTTCAGCACCTGACGGTCATTCTTCTTATCATAGATCGAAACGATCTGCCAGGCATCGTCAAAAACGACTCTGAGCGCATCGGTCTCCACGGTCTTGCCCTCGATCACAACGTGATTCTCGGACACGAAGCCGTTGGTGGTCAGGTAGCCCTTTGAGGGAACGGGCTGGGCAGTGCGAACGGTCTTGCCATCCACCGTCACCATACCGCAGGTCTCAAAGGAATGGGGGTTAAATACCACATAGCCATGGCGTTTATCAATACCGTTGGCGATCTTTTTCTGCGTGTCGCTCACGATCTCGCTGCCGATCTGCTTGATCTCGGCATAGTCGATATCGCTCTGGTCATAGACCTCCTTGATGGAGGAGCCGGGGATGATATCATGGAACTGGTTGGTCAGGATCATCTCCCAGCCACGGTGCAGCTCTGCCTTGGGAAACGCCTCACCCCACAAGGCATTGGCGGTGGTACCGAGCAGCTCAGCATCCTGATACAGAAGCTCGCTTTGTCTGTTGTTGCGCTTATTCCGCGCCATGGTGGTATAGGTACCGCGGTGGAACTCCAGATAAAGCTCACCCTGCCAGGAGGGCACATCAAAGCGAGTCGCCATCTTCTTTTCCAGGCGCTTGAGATAGTCGCCGGCAAAGTCTATCTTGAAGTTGGGTCCGCCGGGGATGCCCTTGGCACCGCGGGCGGCAAGCTCCAGATGCTCGGCGGTAGGTCCGCCGCCGCCGTCACCATAACCAAAGGTCAGAATGGCCTCGTCGCTGATCTGCTTCTGACCGTAGCGCTTATAGGTGCCCTGCACCATTTTGGAGCCGGTGTTACAGACATAGGTACAGCCCGTCTTGCTCTCACCGCCCTTGTCATCCTGCGCGGTGATGAACTGGGTATTGATCTCGGTGCCGTCAATGCCCCGCCAGCGGAAGGTATCGTAGGGCATACGGTTGGTGTCGTTCCAGGAGATCTTGGAGGTGACAAACCAATCCACGCCGCTCTTGCGCAAGATCTGAGGCAGTGCCGCGGAATAGCCGAACACGTCGGGCAGCCAGAGCACGCGGTTCTCCACGCCGAACTCGTCCATAAAATAATTCTTGCCGTAAAGCACCTGGCGGACAAGGCTCTCGCCCGAGGAAAGGTTACAATCGGCCTCTACCCACATGGCGCCCTCGCACTCCCAGCGCCCTTCCTTGATGCGCTCCCTGACCTGCTCGTAGACCTCGGGAGCCTCCTCCTTCAGATTTTTATAAAGCAGTGCCTGGGAGGACATGAATTTATAATCGGGATAGCGGCGCATCAGCTCCAGCACGGTGGAGAAGGAGCGCTGGACCTTCTCGCGGGTCTGACGGAGCGTCCACTTCCAGGCGCAGTCGATGTGCGTGTGACCGATGCCCACGGTGGTGGCGCTCTGCTTGCCGCAGTATTCCCCGTAGAACTCCTTGGCAAGAAATTCTCTTGCACGCTTGACCGAATCGCGGAAATCCTCGGAGTCAAGGTCAAAGAGATCCAGCATGGAAACGGCACGCCAGAGGTAATCCACAATGCGGGCGTATTCGTTGGATTCCTTATTCAGATACTCCAGCATCTCAAAAGGATAGCGGATGTCGTAGTAAAGCCCCTCTACATCGGTATCCAGCTCCATGAGATCGGCAAAAAGCTGTGCCCGCTCGATCTTGGGGCCGGTATAGGCATACAGTGCCACGTCGGCGGTCTCTCCCGCCGTCAGCGGGGATTCTCTGTGGTTGATATCCAACCCCTGCACCATCTTACCGTTCACATACAGAATGAACTGGGGGTTGGAGGCATCCCAGCCCTTTTTGATCTCGGTCTCGATGCGCAGAAACGTATTGGGCGCCGTGGGCGTTACCGTAAAGCGGAACCAGGCATGGCTATCCCAGCCGCTCCCCCACCACTCCCCTTGGGTGTAAGGAGTCATCTCGGACAGCGCGGGGGGCGTGTTGTCCTCTTTATAGCCGCAGGGACAGGTCATGATCCCCTCCACGGGGCACAAATTTTTCCAACGCCGATCGGCAAGCAGCTGCATATACCGCTTGATCTTTCTGTATTTGATCTTCATAATAACCTCCTGTTGGGGTTGATTTGATTTTATTGTAGCACATCCCCGCTTGCTTTTCTACCGCTATTATGATATAATTCTTATGGTATTGTGATATTTCCATCGGAAGGAGTTTGCCCATGGAACCGAAATTACTCACCGCTGAGCGCTTTGTGGATCTTGACACGGGATGCTCCTATCGCTACGTTTACAGCGACACCGAATACTTCCGCCCCCACTACCATGACTATTACGAGGTCTTTCTGCTGTTGGAGGGGGAGGCAGATCATTTTGTCAACGGAGCTCGCCTGCCCCTGAGGCGAGGGGCGCTTGTCTTTATCCGTCCCGCAGACACGCACGACTATCTCCCCCAGGAGGGCAAGCAGTTCTCAATGCTCAATATCACGATCACGCGGGAGACGGTGGAGGAGCTGTTCTCTTACCTTGGAGACGGCTTTTGCGCAGACCGGCTGCTCGGCGCCGTTCTTCCCCCCAATGTGCAGCTCTCGGACACGGGGTTTTCCTACATTCTCTCACAGATGACCAACATTCGCACCATCGACAGCTCGGATAAGCCGCGGCTGAAAACCGCACTGCGCATCCTGCTGTTCCGCATCTTCACCCGCTTTTTCGCGGATTTTACCGAGGAAAGCGAGCCGGAGATGCCCCTTTGGCTCTCCCGCCTTTGCGCCGAAATGCGCAAGGACGGCAATTTCACCTACGGCATCGAGCGGATGCTGTCTCTGACCGACAAGAGTCGGGAGCACGTCTCGCGCAGTATGAAAAAATATATGGGGCTGACCCTCTCGGAGTTCATCAACGATCTGCGTCTGAAATTCATCGCCAATATGCTGAAGAACAGCAATCACGACATTGCCGACATCGTATTTGAAAGCGGCTTCGGCAACCTCAGCTGGGCGGCGGAGCAATTCCGCAAAAAATACGGCATGACCATGTCCGTATACCGCAAAAACGCTTGACTTTCTCATTTGTTTGGAGTATGATGAAATTAAAGTAACACATGGAGGACGCTTTCATGAAAACATATTTATTGCCCGAGCAGGGGCGCTTTTTCAAGGCGAATCTGCACTGCCACACCACCGTCTCCGACGGGCATTTGACCCCCGAGGAGATCAAGCAGCTCTATATGGAGCATGGCTACTCCATCGTGGCCTATACCGACCACGAGGTGCTGATCCCCCACCACAAGGAGCTTTCCGATAAAAGCTTTCTGGCGCTCAACGCTCACGAGCTGGAGCTGAAGGAGCACGCCAACGGACGGGAGGGCCGGGAATGTAAGCGCTGTCATATGTGCATCATCGCTCTGGAGCCCGACAATGTGACACAGACCTGCTGGCACCGCTCCAAATACGTGTGGGGCAACGCCAAGGGCTATATGGATCGGGTGGAATTTGACGAGAATGAGCCCGATTACATCCGCGAATACACCGTTGAAAATGTCAACGACGCCATCCGCCGCGCACGCGAGGCGGGCTACTGGGTCACCTACAACCACCCCGTCTGGTCGCTGGAGGATCCCGAACAGTACATGAAATACGAGGGCTTCAATGCCCTGGAGATCTACAATCACGGCTGTGTGGTAGCGGGCTATGACGACTATGTCCCCCAGATCTACGATGCCTTTCTCAGAAAGGGACAGCGGATCTTCTGTGTCGCCACCGATGACAACCACAACGCCCACACCGAGGATTCCCCTCACTTTGATGCCTGCGGCGGCTTTACCATGATCAAGGCCGACCGCCTGGATTACCGCACCATCACCCGCGCCATGGAGGCGGGCAGCTTTTACGCCTCGACGGGTCCCCTCATCCATGAGCTGTGGTATGAGGACGGCGAGGTGCATATCAAGTGCTCTCCTGCCGCCAGAATTACCGCCAACTACGGCATCATCAAGGCAAAGGTACAATATGCGGAAAAGGCACCCTTGACCGAGGCCTCCTTCCCCGTCAAATCCAACGATCTCTACATCCGCCTGACCGTCACAGACGCCGAAGGGCGCAACGCCAACACCAACGCTTACTACGTGGCCGATCTGCTGAGCGGGGACGCCCGATAACGCAAAGCCTCGAAGGGCCCGCGGCCCCTCCTGCATGGGAGGGGCCGCGGGCCCTTCGGATTTTCATTTATTTCTCGGGAGCGATATATCCCTTTTTCTCCAGGGCGGCGGCGATGGCATCCAGCGTCGCCTCGGAATCGGCACGGACGGTATGATAATGATAGCCGTCGGTGATGTGCATGAGCTCGGTGGAACGGCCGCTCTTGATCCCCTCCATGAACTGCTCGATACCGCGTTGGGAAAAAATATTCAGGTTGGCCGCCATTTTACCGTAGACCTTGTGCCAGACGAACACATCCGCCACGGTGCCCCCCAGCGCCACGATACAGGATAACTCATCCTCGGTCTCACTGCCGGTATGGCGGACCTTAAAGACCCGCTCCGCCAAGGGGCTCTCCTTGATGACATATCCCGTGTGGGTGGCAAGGATCTCATACCCTGCGGCCTTGAGCAGTGCCATATCCTGCACGATGATCTGACGGGAGACCCCCAGTCGCTCGGAAAGAGCGCCCCCCGACACGGGGCCGGCGGCCGTCATCAGAATGGCGACGATCTCTTTTCTTCTCTCCTGTGCCCGCATATCTTCACCCCTTATACGGCATGAAGATTTTTCAAAGACAGATCGAGAATGGGCGCCGAATGGGTCAACGCACCGCTGGAGATGTAATCGACACCGATATCCACCAGACGGGC
The DNA here is from genome assembly GCA_017451735.1 of Clostridia bacterium. Lineage (GTDB taxonomy): Bacteria > Bacillota > Clostridia > Oscillospirales > CAG-272 > Firm-07. Next base: position 3,356 of record JAFTNU010000030.1, on the reverse strand, counting down.
GATGTTTTCTTTGGTCACATTGCCGCTGCACTCGGTCTCGGCCCTGCCTGCGGTCAGACGGACGGCCTCCTTCATATCCTCCACGCTCATATTGTCCAGCATGATGATATCGGCACCTGCCTCCAAGGCCTCCTTCAGCATGTCAAGATTTTCAACCTCCACCTCGATCTTACGCACGAAGGGAGCATATTCCTTTGCCATACGAATGGCCTCCTTGACACCGCCTGCGGCGCCGATGTGATTATCCTTGAGCAGAATACCGTCGCTGAGATTGTATCTGTGGTTGCAGCCGCCGCCCGCTTTCACGGCGTATTTTTCAAACACGCGCATATTGGGGGTGGTCTTTCTGGTATCCAGCAATTTGGTCTTACTACCCTTCAGCAGCTCCACAATGGAACGGGTATAGGTGGCAATGCCGCTCATGCGCTGGAGATAGTTGAGTGCGGTTCGCTCGCCCGACAGAAGCACGCGGATATCCCCCCGCACAAGCCCCACCCGGTCTCCCTTTTTGACGGTATCTCCGTCCTTGAAGCCGAAGGTCACCTCGGTTTTCTCATCCAACAGCTGAAATACGCGCTTGAACACCTCAAGGCCCGCCAACACGCCATCCTGCTTGGCCAGAAGCTCCACCTCACCCAATTGATAGTGAGGCATGACCGAATTGGTGGTGATATCCTCGCTTGTAATATCCTCCTTCAGGGCGCTGAGGATCAGATCGTCGGCATTCAGTTTCATGGTGATATTATTCATGGCTGAGTCTCTCCTTTTCAATGGCCGCAAGAACGGCCTTTTTATATTCTTCCGTATAATTTTCATACTGCTTGGGGTCCACCGCGGGCGCATCGGTGCGGTCGGAGTTCTTGTAATCCTTCATGATATCCCATGCCGCCCGCTTGGCGAACACAAGGCTTTCAAGAAGCGAATTGCTTGCCAGTCGGTTTCTGCCGTGTACGCCGTTGCAGGCGGTCTCACCCACGGCATAAAGACGCTCCATAGAGGTCTTACTGTACGCATTCACATCCACTCCGCCCATAAAGTAATGCTGAGAGGGCACCACGGGAATGGGCTCCTTGGTGATGTCATACCCCTCCTCCAGGCAACGCTGATAAATATGGGGGAAGTGGCTCCGGATCTCTCTGGCGGGGATCCGCTCCAGGGACAGCCACACATGTTGGCTCCCCTCCCGCTTCATCTCCGCAAAAATGGCGTTGGCCACCACGTCCCGGGGCTGGAGCTCATCGGTAAAGCGCTCCCCCTTGCTGTTGAGCAGGATGGCTCCTTCCCCCCGCACCGATTCGGAGATCAGGAACTCTCTGCCCTTCTCCTTGGTGTAAAGGGTGGTGGGGTGTATCTGGATATAGTCGATATGCTGCAGATCGATGCCGTATTTGAGGGAAAGAGCAATGGCATCTCCCGTCAGGTGACGGTAGTTGGTGGAATGCTCGTACAATCCGCCGATACCGCCCGTGGCCAGCACGGTATAGTCGGCCTGAACGGAACAGAGCCCCCCCGCCTTATCCTGCATGACGATACCGTAACAGGTGTTCCCCTCCACGATCAGATCTACCATTGTATGATACTCCAAAATCGTCACATTGTCAAGCTTTCGAACAGTCTCCAAGAGGTGAGAGGTGATCTCCTTGCCGGTCTCATCCTCATGAAAGAGGATCCGCGGGGCCGAGTGTGCCCCCTCCTTGGTATAGGCAAACCCGTCTCCATCCTTCTCAAAGCGGGCACCGCAGGCCACCAGATCGGCAATGACCTCCCGCGACGAACGGATCATGATATCCACCGATTGCCTGTTATTCTCGTAATGTCCCGCCCGCATGGTGTCCTCAAAAAAGGCATCATAGTCACTGTCATCCTTCAACACACAGATACCGCCCTGGGCCAGGAAGGAATCGCTGTTCTCGGCGGCGGATTTGGTAATGATCAGAATCTTTTTATTCCGCGGCAGGTTAAGGGCACAGTAAAGGCCGCTGACGCCGCATCCCACAATCAAAATATCGGTTTTCATTTTGCCAGCTCCAACATACGGTCAAGGGGTAGCAACGCACGGCGACGCACCTCGTCGGGGATCTCGACGGCGTTTTTCCCCGTGGTCAGGACCTCCAGAATTTTTTCGGGGGTATTGCGCTTCATATCGGCACAGCAGGGACAGGGTGTAACATAGTAAAAGGCCTTGTCGGGGCTGTCGCTCCTCAGCCGATAGTCAACACCCACCTCGGTACAGATGATGAACGACCGCGCCTCGCTCTCCTTGGCGTATTTGATGATATCGGCCGTACTGCCGATGTAATCGGAAAGCGCCAGCACCTCGCTCCTGCACTCGGGATGTGAGAGCACCAATGCCCCGGGGTGCTTTTTCTTCTCTGCCTGCACCTGCGCGGCGGTCATGGCTTTGTGAATGGGACAGTAGCCGTCATTCACCACGATGTTCTTCTCGGGCACCTGCTCCTTGACAAAGCTGCCCAGATTCTCATCGGGAATGAAGAAAATATTCTGATTGGGCAAAGCCTTGACGATCTTCACCGCGTTGGAGGAGGTCACACATACGTCGCTGTGGCATTTGAGCGCGGCAGTGGAGTTTATATAGCAAACCACGGCCAGAGCGGGGTATGTTTTCCGCATTTCTTCGATCCGCTCAACGCTTGCCATGTGAGCCATGGCGCAATCGGCGGCGAGATCGGGCATCAGCACCGTCTTTTCGGGGTTGAGGATCTTGGCACTCTCCCCCATAAAGGAGACGCCGCAAAACACCAGCACATCGGCGGTGGTGCTTTTGGCCACCTTGGCAAGGTAAAAGGAGTCGCCCACGAAATCTGCCAGGGCCTGAACCGCATCCTCACAGTAGTAGTGAGCCAGGATCACGGCATTTTTCTCTTTTTTCAGCCGCTCGATCTGTCGTTTGATGTCATCTTTCATAAAATACCTTCGTTCGGAACAGATTTTTGACAAATTTTTAACCGACGTTATTGTAGCACATTGTTTTACATCTGTCAAGTCATCTGTAAACTTTTGGTGACAAGCATCAAAAACCGATGCTGCCGCGGCTTTCTTATGGAGATTTTGACAGTAGCCGAATCTCAATCGGTTGAACCTTGCGAATGATGACAACAGGCGGTGGCACGTGTGCCACCGCCTGTTATTTTTGATCTCCGGGAACACATTGCCATTGCCGAGGCCCCGCGGACAGAGAGAGAAGGTGGGCCGCCTAGCCAGGCGGAAATAATGCGAACTCGCCTGTAAGCGAGATTTTTCGGTGCTTTTCACGCTGTTCACGCTTGAAAAGTCCACACTTTCCTGCGCGTGTCCAACATCAAAATCACTCAAAAAATCTTCGCTTACAGGTTCCT
>JAFTNU010000029.1 GCA_017451735.1 Clostridia bacterium | reverse complement strand
CACTTGTGTTGGTTTATTTTGTGGAAAAACAGTGTTAGGCTTGACATTGACAAAAAGTGATGCTACAATGAGAAAAAAGAAAGAGAGGCACTCATATGAGACAGTATCTTCTGCCCGAAAACGGTAATTTTTATAAGGCCAACCTGCACGTACATACCACCGTTTCCGACGGAACCACCACCCCCGAGGAGACAAAGGCGGGCTACAAGAGCCATGGATATTCCGTGGTGGCCTTTACCGATCACGAGGTGTTCGTGCCGCAAAATCAGCTGACGGATGAGGATTTTGTGGCCATCAATGCGGTGGAGCTTGCCATCAATGATGGCTGGCCGGGCGGCTTTAAATACAATAAGTCCACCCATCTCAATCTTTATGCCAAGGATCCTGCCAAAAAGGATTGTGCTGTCTGCTCGGGTAAGTTTGTATGGCTGGAGCAGTCCAAGCCCTATATTTCCGAGGCGGCCGCCAACAACAATTATCGTAAGCATTATTCGGTGGCCGCTTATAACGATCTGATCCGCAAGGCCAAGGCAGATGGCTTCCTTGTTTGCTACAACCATCCCGTCTGGTCGTTGCATAATTACAGCGACTATTCCGGTATGCAAGGACTGTGGGGAGTGGAGGTCTATAACACCGGCTCCGCACGGGGCGGCATGGAGGATACGGTTCAGCCCTTTGAGGATCTGCTCAACCAAGGCCAGCATTTGGTTCCCGTGGCTGCAGATGACGCCCACAGCCTCAGTTCCAGCGCCTATGGCGGATGGACCATGATCAAGGCTGATCGGCTGGAATACGGTGCGATCATGGATGCTCTGGAGCGTGGGGATTGCTATTCCTCCAACGGCCCCGAGATCAAGGAGCTTTATATTGAGGACGGTGTGGTGCATATGACCACCTCCGAGGCAGTTTTTGTCAGGCTGGTGACCAGTCTGCGTTATAAGCATGTGCAGCACGGCTCCGAGGAGGAGCCTGTCACCGAGGTATCCTTTGACATCAATCCCTTTATCGAGGGGGAGAAGGAGTGCCGCGCTATGCGCACCGCTCCCTGGTTCCGCCTGGAGGTCAAGGATAAGGCGGGCAACCATGCGTGGACGCGAGCGTTCTTCTTGGATGAGTTGAAATAAGATATAAAGCCGCGTTGGGGACGTAATTTGTTCTCAATGCGGCGCATTTTTATGAACGGCTTGATTTTGACCGGCCTGCATGCTATGATAAAATCAATGAATGAGAAGGGAGAAACGCATATGAGAATTGCTTTACTGGCCGATCCCCATTTGTCGGATATTGAAAGCACGCCCCAGGAGGAGGCGCTGCATTGGGCGCTGGAGGAGTTGACGCGCCTGCGGCCGGATGCCTGCGCCTGGCTCGGCGATATCACCGCCTGCGGCGCCCCCGATGCGGCCATGCGATTTCGGGAGCGGGTGAGCGCGTTGCCCTGTCCCTCGGTGATCGTGCCCGGAAATTCGGACCTGCGCACATCCGGAACGGCCCCCGGGGTAGAGCGTTTTTTGTGTAATTACCCCCACGGTCTGAAGGTGGGAAATGTGCGCCTGGTGGGTATCAACGCTTCCCATGACTGTATTTTCCCCGGCGAGCGCGAACGGCTCGACCAAATTGACGACCGCGACGATCTGGTGTTGTGCAGCCATCAGCCCGCCAAATATCTGGATGAGGATTCCTTAACCTTTTTAAAGGATTGGATCCGGGCGCGCAGAGCAAAGGGACAACGCATCCTGCTGTGGGCAAGCGGACACCGTCATGTTTACGGTGTGGGCTCCTTTGAGGGCGTCCCCACTCTTTCCATGCGGGCGCTGGATCCGGATAAAAATAAGGGAGGCCCTGCGCAGATCTGCATTTTTGATACCGAGCAGGGGATCGACGGCCTGACCGAGCTTTCATACTCCCGCGGCTTGCTTGGAACGTGGACTGCCGAGGAGCGTCTGGAATTTGCAGACCTTTTGGGTATCACCTGCTATAATAAAAGCAAGGTGGAGCGGGACATGCCCTTTGCCATCAAGCATGGTGTTCGCCATTTGGAGTTGCGAAGCATCAACGAGGAGGATCTCCCTTTGCTGGAAGCCTGGAGAAGGGGCGGAGGTCAGACCTTTTCCTTGCATCTACCCTCCCTTGGCTATGACGAGGGTGTTACACACGTGTCAAAATTCCAAAGCGCCGCAATGGATGCGGTGCGTGCGGGAGCCGATCTGATCACCGTGCATCCGCCCCATATTGCGATGGAAGTGATGCAAAGTGGCTCACCTGCCTTTGAGGAGCTGGCCGATGCGACGGCAGAGGCACTGTTGCCTGTGGCCAAGGCGGGGATCGACATTTTGGTAGAGAACAATCATACCGCTCCCGGCTCCCGTCGAGAGCCCCTGCGCCTGCCCTACGGCTGTACCCCCATGGATGTGGTGGGCTGGAGAAACGCTCTGCGTGAACGCTTGGGAGCCGATGCCTGCCATTTGCGCCTGGACATAGGCCACGCGCGCAACAATGTACCCTTTTCACAGGAGTATCCCATCGGAAAATGGTACGGGGTGATCGGCCGTGAAGTGCGTTCCTATCACTTGCATCAGACGGTGCTCACAAAAGAGGATAACAAGATGCACAATCATCATCCCATCACCGGCTGGCACGACGGGATGGTCTCCTTCGACGGCTTTTTGTGGGCATGGCACACGGGTATTTTGAACCACGGCCCCATTATTCTGGAGATCCGCGAGGGGGAGGGCGCTCCCGCCACATGGGAGAGATTGCAAGGGCTGATCCGCGGTGAATAAGACAAAGTCCCGAGCGCTATGCGCTCGGGACTTTGTCTTATGTATTTGCTGCTCCGTCTGTGCGAGACAGGATCTCCTCTGCCGCATATTGATGAAACAGCGCCCGCATATCGTCGGGCAGATCGCAATGGCCGCAACCCTCTACGGTATGATATATGACATTACGTCCTGCCGTTTTCATGGCAGACACAAATTTGTCAGAGTGCTTTTCCTTGTTGACCGCCTTGTCGGCAGTGCAATGGAAGATATAGTAGTCGATATCGGGCATATCGGCTGCCAAATGGAGGGGAGAAGCGGTTTTCAGTACATCTGCCAGCTCCCCCTCCTCGTGCCAGAAGGCACTGTACAGAGTACGGGGCAGATCCTCCCGCTCGGTCAGATGATAGGGCAGATCGCAAACGGGACAATTGGCAACGCAAGCCACGGGCGTGCGCTTGGCGTAGCGGGCATAGACCAGCGAGCAAAGCCCGCCCATACTGCCACCTGTCGAGACCACGGGAATATCCTCGGGCAGAGCGTAAGCATCGATTAACACATCGATGATCTCGTCGGTGCAGGCCACCGATTGCCGGTTCATCCAGTTCCAGGGGTCGTTATAGGGGTGAACGTAAAGGATTCCCCTTTCACCAAAGGAAACACCCGCCGAGGTCTCGGCGCTCATTATTTTGGTATTGCCCAATCCAAAAAAGGAGATCACAATGCCGCGTATGGGCTTTCGGCAGATGGCATGATTGACATAAGCGAACTGTTTCAGGTTGGAGATGGTGATGAATTTATTCATACGGTTGCTCCTTATTGCGTTAAAATTCGCTCATCAGCGCGGCATGCTCGCTTTGCAAACGGTTGATGGAATCAATCTTTTCCACCTCGCCCTCCACGGCAATGGGAGTGGCACAGAAGAAGGTGGAGGCACAGCTTTTTAAGGTCAGGCGCAGATTGGTGTAGTATTCGCCCTTGTAGGAGAGCAGTCGGCTCTTGCGTGTTGAGATCTCGCCGGTGTGGGGATTCCATTCCTCCACCGAAAAGGCACCCCGCAATAACACATGGTGGTTGTATTCGGCTTGCGTTGTATTGGAAAAATAGTAGATATCACAATCGTTGTGCCGCTTGTGAATATGGTTGATCATACCACCGCCGGGCATGGTGCGGTGTAATCCGATGGTATGAAATTCGGGATAAATCGAGTTCAGCGCCCCGGTGCATTCCAGGCGGAGCATCCCGGGGATGTAGATGTCAAAGGGCAGACCAAAGGAGTTCAGCGCTTCGTTGACGGTGGAGCTGCGGGTCATGCGGGTGCCATCCACGGCGGAGGCATTGAAGTAAAGGAAGGTGGCCTCGCCTCCCGCGGCGTTTTTGTTGTGGCAGTAATCCCGCATGATGCGGGGGTCACAGGCCTCATGGCCGAAAATTTCTTCGGTCAGGCGGCGGACCTCACGGTCGTTATCACCGGTCTCGTCATATTCAAAGGCCATGGTGGGCAGAACGCCCGTGGCCAGGATCTTGCCGCCCTCGTCATAAAATTTTTTCAACGTGCGCAGATTTTGCAGACTGATCATGGATGTTCCGGGGAGCACCACCAAGCGGAAGGATTCTTGGTTCCGCTCGTTGTCAAGATACAGCACGCCCCCCTCGGTATGACAGCGGGTGTTGACCGCTTCGGGGTGGAGCAGGGTCAGATCGTGCCCCGAATAGATCGAGATCGAGTTGATCAGAGTCATGTAATCGGCGGTAGCGGGAGTCGCGGGATATTCATAGCCCTTGGCGTCAGAGAAGTAGAGACCCGTGTTGCTGTGCAGGTGGTAGATGGGGTAAAGCATGGCGATGTCGGCCACATGGCGGCCGCCCCGCAGCATTGTCTGTACACGGGCTGTGAAATCGCAGAATTCGCTGTCACCCGTCAGCTCGTCGGTCAGATGCAACGCGGTGCAGTTGGCGCCGCGGGCAAAAGCATTCATGGCATCCTTGTAAAGGCGGTCGCGGTCATGGCGACGGTAGTTGCGAAAGAGCTCGGCATTGACCCGCTCAATATCAAAGTTATAGGCGGCTCCCGCTGCGATCTTGACCGAGTTGGTGCCGTACATATAGGCCTTGTCAAACAGGGCGCAGGGGGCGTAAATGTTGCAAAGCATGGCATCCCCCATGGAGAAGGAGCAGGCGGTGAGCTTGGGCTCGGACAGATTGCCGAAGGGGGTGAGCCCCATCTCGGTGGCAAAATCCCGCAGGGCGCGCAAGATCCCGTTTTGCAACAGGGAGGCGCGCACCGTCATAAAGCAGGCCTTGATATGGGCTGTTTTGGGGCCGATGTAGCCGAACAGAGCAGGGTAGTAGGGGGCGGGGTCAAATCCGAACCGCTCCTCAAAGGTCCGATTGAAATCGGGATCCCAGCTGCGGCGGTTGATCCCGTTGAAGCCGATGCCCGAGTAGGCCACCATTCTCAGGGTCGTACCCAAATAGGGTGCAAACGTATCGGCAAAAAGCGAAAAGACCGATCGGATGTAAGCAAGTGAGCTTTCATAAGAGAGGTAATTGGCGGCCTCGCGATCGGTGTCCTCGGTGACCAGATATTCGCGGATGACATAATTTCCCGAAGGGACCTGCCAGGAAAGCTTACCGTCGTTTACAAAGGGACGCAGGTCGATGATGTCGCAGGTCTCTTCCGAAAAGGCTACCAGCGAGACCCGTTCCCCGCGGGAAAGACGCCGCTCGGTGCGCTCCCTCCGCTCGCAGACATATTCCTTGCATGTCAGCAGCTTTGCGCGCAGGGTGTGCTCCTCGATCTCGCCCATGGCGTGGATGACAGCGTGTTCAAAAGCGGGATCAAGATAAAAGCCCACCGTCAGTCCCCGCTCCTTGGCCTTTTCCAGAACGAGTGCATACATCTGCTTGACCGTGGCAAGCTCGGCGGCATTTGGCTCGGTGCCGAAGGGGAGCTGGGGGATCAGGGTACTGCAACCGCAAGCGCGGCATTTCTTTACCTCGCGGCAAAGGTGCTCTCGCATTTCATCGGTCATCACGGGGCCTACGGCGGGGAGCTCAAAATAATAAATGGGGCGACGGGAGTCGTCGGGATGTACGAATCCGATGCGTCTGTCAGCAATGGCCATGTGTCGTCCTCCTGTGAACAATCTGATTACAGTATACCATACTTTGCCGCTATTTTCCAGTAGGAGCGAAAATTTTTCGCGGTCATTGACAGACAGAGAAAAATGCGGTACAATAATAAGGTATTCATTTGAAATACGGGAGGAGGGGAGACCATGACATCCGCGGAACAAAACTACCGCGACAGCATCAATCGGATCGCGTTCGCTCTGCTGATATTTGAGGCACTGTTTCTTCTGTTCGGCGTCGTCATGGGCGTAGTGCCTTATCTCACGGGCGCGTTGAGCGCACGAGCTGCCGATATCCTTTATGAGCTGGTGTACGCCTTTCTGTACGCCGCGGTATTTACGATACCCGTATTCTGCTTTCACTTTTTCTCGGGCTCAAAAAAAGTTGTTCCCATGTACCTGGAGCGCCGACTGCCGCGTGAAACGCCCCTGTATATTTTTGCGGGAATCGCTACGGTCACGGCCGCCGCATATGTGAATTCTTATATCGTCAGCGTTTTTGATTACAGTGCGTTTTCCGAAGAGGTCCTGTGGACGCAAAGCGCCAGCTCCAACTACCAGCTGATTCTTATGTTTCTCACCATGGCCGTGGTGCCCGCTTTTGTGGAGGAATTCTTGTTCCGCGGCCTGATCCTCTCCAATCTGCTTCCGTATGGCCGTACTACTGCGGTGTTTGCCAGCGCATTGCTGTTCGGCGTTATGCACCAGAATGTGGAACAGCTTTTCTATGCAACGGTTGCGGGATTGGTGCTGGGATTCATCTATGTAAAAACCGAGTCGATATGGACCTGTGTGCTGCTGCACTTTGTCAATAACTTTCTTTCGGTCCTGCAGACCGTGATCTACGAGCGGCTTTCCTCTTTGACGGCAAGCGCTGTTTACGGCGTGATCCAAGGTGTGGTCTTCAGCCTGGGATTGCTGAGTGCCATTCTTCTGTTATTGCGTCAAAAGGACAACCGTCAAGCGATTTTGGAGACGGGATGCTTTGAAAAGGAGCTGCCCGCAGACCCCGAGTACACAACAGAGGAGATCCTGCCGGGCCGCCGTGTGCGTTTGTTCTTCTCTATCCCTATGATCGTATTTCTGGCCATTTGTGCCATACAGATGATCTCGCTGATTCTGATGGCCGTTTTTCTCTATTGAGGACGATTCAATGAGTGAGAAAGGCAAAATGTCCCCCGACGGTATGAAAAAAAACGCAGAAACCGACCGACTTGCCATGGAATTGGCGCTTCGGGAGGCCTACGAGGCCGCCGCGGCGGGTGAAACACCGGTCGGCGCTGTTCTGATGTGTGAGGGTCAGATCATTGCTACCGCCCATAACCGTCGGGAAGAAAAAAATGATATCACCTCCCATGCCGAGATCGAGGTGTTGCGCCGCGCCGGAGAAGTGAAGGGCGATTGGCGTCTTTCGGCCTGCACCCTCTATGTGACTCTGGAGCCTTGTCCCATGTGCGCGGGAGCGATCCTTGCCGCCCGCGTGGGACGGGTGGTCTACGGCGCCAAGGACGCTACCGCAGGCGCCATGGGCAGTGTGCTCAACCTGCCTCGCTACCCACTGGGAGCCCACCCCACTGTGGAAGGCGGCTTGTTGGAGGATGAGTGCAGAGAAGTATTGCAAAGCTTTTTCCGCAGACGGCGAAAAAGAAAATAAAAGGTGCAACTTCACTTTCGCGAGAGCGAAACTTCACTAACAGAAAAAGAGCAGATATACAAGATTTTACCTTGTGTGTTTGCTCTTTGTGTTTGTAAAGGATTTTGGTTTCGCCCGTTTGTATTTGACCGGTCAAATGCGATGATCACTATTTTGTTGCTATGCCCGAAAGCCCTTATTTTCGGTACTCAAAAACGCACCCCTGCAAGAGCAAGGGTGCGTTTTGTATTTTAGTTTGTCTTTTTCTGTGTCAATTTTTATGCCTCGGCACAAAAATTATGATCTTATCGTCAGTCCTTCAGGGCAGCCTGAGCGGCAGCCAGACGGGCGATCGGTACGCGGAAGGGAGAGCAGGAAACGTAGGTGAGGCCAACCTTGTGGCAGAATTCCACAGAGGAGGGGTCGCCGCCGTGCTCGCCGCAGATGCCCAGCTTGATGTCGGGGCGGGTCTTACGGCCAAGATCTGCAGCCATCTTCACCAGCTTGCCGACACCGTTCTGGTCGAGCTTTGCAAAGGGATCGTTCTCGTAGATCTTGGTGTCGTAGTAAGCGTCCAGGAACTTGCCTGCGTCGTCACGGGAGAAGCCGAAGGTCATCT
>JAFTNU010000028.1 GCA_017451735.1 Clostridia bacterium | reverse complement strand
GGCAATCGAAAAGAAAAAAACAATGACACAGGAAGGCTATGACGAATTAGTCAAAGAGCTTCGTTGGCGCGAGGGTGAGGAACGCGAGCGCATTAAGAATGATATTGTAGTGGCACGCGGCTTCGGTGACCTTTCCGAGAACGCCGAATATGATGCCGCCCGTAATGCCCAGGCAGAAAACGAGGCACGCATCCTGCAACTGAAAGCAGATATCGAGAATGCCGAGATCCATGACTCCTCCAAGGTTGCGCACGGTGTCATCGACATCGGTTCTACTGTTAAGACCGTGGATGAAACCGACGGCAGTGAAGTGACCTTCCGTATTGTCGGTTCCAACGAGGCGAACGTGGCAGAGGGTAAGATTTCCGATCTTTCTCCTGTTGGCAGAGCATTGATCGGTCATCGTGCAGGCGATACGGTCAAGGGCGCCGTCGAGGCATCGGGCTTTACCTTCTCTTACCGTATTCTGGACGTGACCAGGGATTAAAAAGGAGACCACAATGGCTGAAGAAGTAAGAAACCAAGCGGCCGAAGCCGCTGAAGAAGTCAATCTTGCAGATGTATTCCGCGTGCGTCGTGAAAAGCTTGCCGCACTGCGTGAGGCAGGGAATGACCCCTTTCAGATAACCAAGTATCCCCAGGATACCTACTCTGCCGATATCAAGGAGCGTTTTTCGGATCTGGAGGCCGAGGCCGAAACCGATGCTGAGGTTTGCCTTGCCGGTCGTATGATGACTAAGCGCGTGATGGGTAAGGCGAGTTTTGCCCATCTGCGTGACGATAAGGGCGATATTCAGATCTATGTCCGCCGTGATGTGATCGGTGAGGAGGCGTATGCCGACTTCAAGAAGATGGATATCGGTGATATCATCGGTGTGAAGGGCATTGTGTTCCGCACCAAAATGGGAGAGCTCAGCGTGCGCTGCACCGAGGTTGTGCTGCTTGCCAAGAGCCTTTTGCCCCTGCCCGAGAAGTTCCACGGTCTCAAGGATCTGGAGACCCGCTACCGTCAGCGCTATGTGGATCTGATCGTGAACCCCGAGGTCAAGGATACCTTCGTGAAGCGTAGCCTTATTTTGCGCGAGCTTCGAAGTTTCCTTGATTCCAAGGGATTTTTGGAGGTTGATACCCCTATTCTGACCCCCTTTGAGATCGGCGCCAGCGCCCGTCCTTTTATGACTCACCATAACACCCTGGATATGGATATGGTGCTTCGTATCGAGACCGAGCTTTACTTAAAGCGCTTGATCGTCGGCGGCATGGACCGCGTTTACGAGGTCGGACGCATTTTCCGCAACGAGGGCATGGACCCCAAGCACAACCCTGAGTTTACCACCATCGAGCTCTATCAGGCATACACCGATTACCACGCTTTGATGGATCTGGTGGAGGAAATGATGCGTACCGTGGCAGAGAAGGTCTGCGGTAGCCTGGTGATCCCTTACTGCGGTCATCAGATCGACCTGGGGCACTGGGAGCGTATGACCATGCTGGAGGCTGTTAAGAAATACAGTGGCGTGGATTTCAACGAGATCAAGAGCGACGAGGAAGCCATCGCCATCGCCAAGGAAAAGCACGTGGAACTGCCCGAGGTACCCACCAAGGGGGCCATCCTTGCAGAGTTCTTTGATGCTTTTGTAGAGGAGAATCTCATTCAGCCCACCTTTATTTACGACTATCCCGTAGAGATCAGTCCTCTTGCCAAGCGTAAGCCTTCCGATCCCGCTTACACCGAGCGCTTTGAGTATTTCATCAATGCTACCGAGTTTGGCAACGCCTTCTCTGAGCTCAATGACCCCATCGATCAAAAGGAGCGCTTCGAGCGCCAGGTTGCAGAGCGCAAGGCCTTGGATCCCAACTGCCGTGCGCAGGTGGATTATGACTATGTTACCGCACTGGAATACGGTCTGCCCCCCACAGGCGGACTTGGCTTCGGTGTTGACCGTTTGGTCATGCTTTTGACCGACAGTCCCTCCATCCGGGATGTTTTGCTCTTCCCGACGATGAAACCGCTTGACTGAATCTGATGATAGCCTCCCTTGGTTTTTGAAGGGAGGCTATTTTACCGATGTCGATCTTTTATGTAAGAAAGGATTGTTTATGCACGATTCCGAAGAGAAAAGAGAAGAAAAGCTCGAGGGGCGCGAGATCCGTATAAACGGCGATGGAGCCTTTGGAGCAGAGAAGCAGCACGGTAAGATCTACCGTTGGCTCGATAATTTCTGGTATCATCATAAATGGAAGACGATTATCATTTCTTTTTTTGCCGTGGTGATCCTTGTTTGTACACTGCAAATGTGCAGTAAGGAAAAAAGCGGTGATATCAGCGTATTGACGGTTGGACCTTACGGTTTTATGACCGAGGATTCGGGGCTGTCCGACCTTAAAAACTGTCTTGGCACGTACTTGCCGGCCGATTATGACGGTGACGGTTCCAAAAAGGTAGATGTGGTGTATTATACTGTTTATTCTCAGGAGCAGATCCAAGCTTATACCGAGCAGGATATATTCATCAATACCTCCAACAATTCCACGGAGTACAACAGCTTTTACAGTTACTTACAGACCGGTGAGACCTCCATTCTTTTTCTGGACCCTTGGCTCTATGAGGAAATGAACGGCAAGCTGATGAATCTGAGTGCCGTGCTGGACGATATGCCCGAGGGGGCGATCACCACGACCGATTTGGAGGGGAAAACCGTTTGCTACGGTGTGCGATTGGGCGATACCGCCCTGTATCGGGAAAATATTGCTATGAAAAAACTGCCGGAGGATACGGTTATTTGCCTTGCCGCCCCCCTCTATATGGGTGGGAAAAGCAGTAACGAAGAAGAATTTGCCAAAGCGAAGGAATATTTCTCTGCATTGGTCAGATAAGAGGAACGCCTCGTGAATTGTCACGGGGCGTTCTTGCTTAAATGACGATTTTTCTCCGATTTTTGCTGTGTGTTTGTCCTTATCCCGTTTTCCGTCGTCACCGATAAAATCATACCATCCGGTATTGTCATTCCAAGAAGCTTTAGTCTTTCCTTCGGGTATTATCATCATACATTAAACGCTCTGCTAAAGTCAAGCGATTCAGCGGAGAAAACTTGCTTTTTGCGCGAATTTGGAGTATAATAGAGTGAAATAACGAGACAGGGAGGATTTTCGCATGGAAACGGCACAAAAACGAATTCTGTTTCGCCCGGGTGATGCGGTGGCGATCCTGCTTGTTCTTATGCTTGCCGGTGTGCTTCTGTGGGCGGTTTTTACGGCGAAGCAGGGAAATACGGTGGAAATATCGGTAGAGGGCAAGTTGGTTGCTACGCTCTCTCTTGCTAAGGACACGGTGTATCCTATCGAGTCCCGCGGCTATCACCTGACCGTTCATATTGAGAACGGCGAGGTCTTTGTGACCGACGCCGATTGTCCCGATCTCGTTTGTGAGCATACCGGTAAGATCTTCGCTCAAGGGACTTCTATCGTCTGTGCGGCGGCAGGCGTTTCGGTCAATATTACAGGGGGAGGGGATAGAAATGTCGACTTCATCGCGGGGTGATCCCCGCGGCAGGCGCGATGCAAGGATTGCGCGTCTTTGCAGAAATGCCGCCCTGCTGGCCTTGTCCATGGCTTTTTCTTTTGTTGAGTACCTGGTTCCGCTGTCTTTGCTTCTGCCATTACCCGGGGTAAAATTGGGCTTGGCAAATGTGGTGATCACAGTCCTGTTTTTCTTCGGCTCGCCTTTGGATGCTGCTTTGGTTTCGGCCTTTCGGATCGGACTTTCGGCACTCTTGTTCGGCACGCCGGTATCCTTCATGTTCTCCGCTTTCGGCGGCCTGCTCGCCTATCTGTTTCTCTGGCTCTGCCGCCCGTTTTTTAACCGTTTTTTCAGCTTTTTAGGGGTGTCGATCCTGTCTGCTACAGGGCACCATTTGGGGCAGATCATAGCGGCTGTAATCCTGTTTGACAGCGGCGTTTTGCTGACCTATCTGCCCATTCTTCTGTTAGCGGGAATGATCACCGGCGGTGTGACAGGCTTAATCCTTAATCTATGTACGCCCCAATTGCAGAAGCTCTTTAAACGGGGGTGAAGTGGTGAAAAAGATAATATGCGT
Source organism: Clostridia bacterium (assembly GCA_017451735.1). Classification (GTDB taxonomy): domain Bacteria; phylum Bacillota; class Clostridia; order Oscillospirales; family CAG-272; genus Firm-07. Next base: position 31,825 of record JAFTNU010000028.1, on the reverse strand, counting down.
TCTATTATGTATTGTTTTATGTCTTTCTTTGCTATCGTGCTCTAACGAGAGCGTTGATTACTCAGAAAAAACTTTTTATGTCATGGATACGGTTTTTACCCTTCGTATCTACGGCGAGAGCGCAGGAGTTGATGCACATTTTTCGGCGGTGCTACAGCTCCTGCAGGAAATCGAAGCTGCGCTGTCTCGTACCAAGGAGGACAGTGATATATCTCGCATCAATCGTGCGCGCTCTGCGGGAGAGCTTTCTGCTCATACAAGGGCAGCTCTGACGGTAGCTGTCGATGTGATGACGCTGACCGACGGTGCCTATCTTCCGACCATGGGAGCCATTACCGCATTGTGGCAGAGAGCAGGTGAGACCAATACGCTACCCGATGCCGCAGAGATGTCTGCCGCCTTATATGCCGCACGGCAAGGGTTCACCTTTGAGAACGGTGTATGCACGATTCTCGGTGAAGGTGCGCTTCTTGATCTGGGGGGCATCGGCAAGGGCTACGCCGTCGATTGTGTTCTCGATTATCTGAAGCAGGCAGGTGTATCCGGTGCGCTTCTGTCCTTTGGTAGCAGTGTGGCAACGCTTGGTGCAAAGGGAGATGGCACACCGTTTAAGGTGTCGTTGCGACATCCACGTAACAGCTCCGCCAATGTCGGTATTCTGACCGATCCTGTGGGCGTTCTGTCGGTTTCCGGTGATTATGAGCGCTATGTAACCGTGAATGGTATAAAATATCATCATGTACTCGATCCCGCAGATGGTTACCCCTCCGATTCCGGCATTGCCTCGGTGGCGGTGCTTTGCGAAAGAGGGGCTTATTCCGATGCACTTTCCACTGCGTTTTTGGTGATGGGCAGGGAGAAAGCGGAGCAACTCCTTGCCGGTCAGACGGTTGCCGCACAAGTGATCTTCGTTACACCCGAGGGCGAGACCTTTACCACTCCCGATCTTGCTTTTTCCGACAAATAAGGTCGGTTCATGGGTTGTGATTGTGTCGATCCAACGAAAAAGAGCCCTACGGTGCATGCACCGTAGGGCTCTTTTTCGTCATTTTTGTGAATTTCCCAACCGCCGTATTGACTTTTCACCTTACGTGCGTTATAATTAATTATTAAATTACTTGTATAGCTAAGGAGATCCCTTTTATGCGGGAAGTTGATAGAATTTCATTGGGTGAGGGCGACAGCGCCGCGGCTATTGCCGCAGTACGGGCACACAGCGCGGCGTTTGCTACCGAAAACGGTCGTCCGCCCCGTGCTTTCGTTCTGACCTTCGGTTGTCAGCAGAATGTGGCCGATAGCGAAAAGCTGTCGGGTATGGCAAAAGAGATGGGATATGAGATCGCGGAATCGGCCGAGGCGGCCGAGCTGATCCTGGTCAATACCTGTGCCATTCGCGAGCATGCCGAAAAGCGGGCGCTTTCTATTGTGGGACAGTATAAGCACCTGAAAGAAAAGAACCGCGATCTGATCATCGGTGTTTGCGGTTGCATGGTGGTGCAGGAGCACCGCCGCGAGCAGTTGAGAAAAAGTTATCCTTATGTGGATTTCATTCTTGGCACCTCGGTTTTGCACCGACTGCCTGAGCTTCTTGCCAAGAAATTATCGCAAAAGCGTCGCATCTTCGGCGGGGACGAGGAATACGCCATTGCCGAGAACGTGCCGATCCTGCGGGACAGCCCTTACCGCGCCTGGGTCAGTATCATGTACGGCTGTAACAATTTCTGCTCCTATTGCATTGTGCCTTACGTGCGCGGGAGGGAGCGCTCCCGTGCCCCCGAGGACGTGATCGCCGAGGTCAGGGATCTGGTGGCAAGGGGATATAAGGATATCACTCTGCTGGGGCAGAATGTGAATTCCTACGGCAAGGGCGAGTCACACGGCGTGGATTTTGCCGAGCTTCTTGCCCGTCTGGATGCCATCGAGGGAGATTTCGTACTGCGCTTCATGACCAGTCACCCCAAGGACGCTACAAGGCGCTTGGTGGATGTCATGGCGGCGGGGAAGCATATCGCCCATCATTTCCATCTGCCGTTGCAATCGGGCAGTGACACGATCCTCAAGCGGATGAACCGTCACTACGATCGTGCCGCCTATCTGTCGATCCTCGATTATATGCGCGAGAAAATGCCCGATATTGCCGTCACCTCCGATATTATCGTGGGCTTTCCCGGTGAAACCGATGCCGATTTTGAGGACACGCTCTCCATGCTTTCCCGCGTGCGCTTTGATATGATCTATTCCTTCATCTACTCTCCCCGCAAGGGCACGCCCGCGGCGGCGATGGAGGATCAGATTCCCAAGGAGGTCAGCGGCAAGCGGTTTGACCGATTGCTGGCGCTTCAGGAGCAGATCGCCCTTGATGCCAACGAGCCCCTGATGGGTACTGAGCAGCGGGTGCTGTGCGACGGACTCAGCAAGGACGACGGTATGCTGTCGGGACGCAACGGACAAAATAAGATCGTTTTCTGGGAGGACGACGGCACCCCCGCAGGGGAATGGGCGACGATCAAGATCGACCGCGTTGCCCCCTTCGCCCTTTACGGCAAAAAAAATCAAGTGAAAGTGAGAAAAAGCAATGGGAATTTTTGAATTGGCCGCAGAGCTGGGCAAGGTGCTCAAAGAGGATAAGCGTCTGATCGCCTTAGAGGAGGCGCGCAAGGCGTACGAGGCAGACGAGCGTGTGAACAGACTGATGACCGAATACGAGGTCCAGCAAAAGGCCATCCAAAATGAGGCAATCAAAGAGGAGCGAGACGAAAATCTTTTGAAAATGATCCAAGAGCGGATTGATGTTCTTTATACCGAGATCACCGAAACTGAGGTATATAAAGTCCTGGAGGCAGCCCAGAATGATGTGAACGATCTCATGAATATGGTCAACTCCACCATCACCTACAACATCACGGGTGAACAGCCTTCCTCTTGTACGCATAATTGCTCCACTTGCGGCGGATGTCATTGATCCTGCCCGATTTTTCAAGATAAGGAGTGCCTTTTATGACACCGATGATGCAACAGTACTTTGAGATCAAAAATCAATACAAGGACTATGTGCTTTTTTACCGTCTCGGTGATTTTTACGAGATGTTTTTTGACGATGCCATCAAGGTTTCGCGCGAGCTGGAGCTGACCTTGACGGGCAGAGCTTGCGGTGAGGCCGAACGTGCACCCATGTGCGGCATTCCGTTCCATAGCTCGGAGGGGTACATTGCGCGGCTCATTGAAAAGGGCTACAAGGTCGCCATCTGCGAGCAGATGGAGGATCCCGCCAAGGCAAAGGGCTTGGTCAAGCGGGATATCGTCCGCGTGGTGACGCCGGGTACCTTATTGGAGCCCGGTATGCTCACCGAGAAGAAGAATAATTTCGTCTGTGCCGTCTGCTTGGGTGAAGCGTCGGTCGGTCTTTGCTTTGCCGATGTTTCCACCGCAGAGGTCTACGCCACTGTGCTTTCGGGGGATAACGTACAGGCGCGATTGCAAAGCGAGATCGGCACCTATCTCCCAAGTGAGGTCATTACCGACCTTTACCGCGCCGATTTCAGCGAGCTTGCTGAGTTTCTGACCGTTCGCGTGGGTACCATGCTCACCGACGGGCAGGGGAGTCGCTTCGATTACGACACGGCGCTTGATCGGGTCCGCGCTCAATTCGGGGAAAAGCTACCCGAGGGCTGTGAGAACGACCGTGCTCTTATTTCTGCGGTGGGCGCACTGCTTGACTATATTTGCGACATGCAGAGAAGTGATATCAATTACATCAAAGAGCTGAATATCTACTCCGACGGGCAATATTTGGATATGGATATCAATACTCGCCGCAATCTGGAGCTGACCGAGACCATGCGCTCAAAGGAAAAGCGGGGTACCCTTCTTTGGGTGCTGGACAAGACCCGCACCGCCCCCGGTGCCCGTCTGCTCCGATCTTATGTGGAGCATCCACTCCTTTCCACCCGCGAGATCGCCGCTCGTCAGGGTGCTGTGGAGGAGCTGTTCGGCAACTTTATGTTGCGCGGCGAGCTGGGAGATACCTTGTCGGGCGTCCTTGACTTGGAGCGTTTGATTACCCGCATTGTTTACGGCACCGCCAACGCCAAAGATCTGCGCGCGGTGGCGACCACCATATCGGTCCTGCCCGACGTGCGCCGTCTGCTTTCCGCCTGTCAGGACGGGGAGCTGCGCCGCATTTACGAGGATCTGGACGATCTTGCCGAGCTCCGCGATCTGATTGACCGCGCCATTGCTGAGGATCCGCCCTTCATTTTGCGTGAGGGCGGGCTCATCCGCGCAGGCTACAACGCCGACGTGGACTATCTTCGCTCGGTCATGACCGACGGTAAATCCTGGATTGACAAGGTTGCCGCCGAAGAGCGGGAAAAAACCGGCATCCGCACCTTAAAGATCGGCTATAACAAGGTGTTCGGATATTATATTGAGGTTTCCAACTCCTTCAAGGATCAGGTGCCCGATACCTACATACGTAAGCAGACCCTGACCAACGGTGAGCGCTATATCACTCAGGAGCTCAAGGATATGGAATCCACCATTCTCGGCGCCGCCGATAAGGTCTGCTCGCTGGAATACGAGCTGTTCCAGGAGGTTCGTAGCGCCGTCGCGGCCGAGGGCGAGCGGATTCAGCGGGTCGCCAACCGTCTGGCGGAGCTTGACGTCTACCTCTCCCTTGCCGATGTGGCAGCAAAGAATAACTATGTCCGCCCCGAGGTGGACAACAGTGATGTGGTGGAGATCAAGGACGGCAGACACCCCGTGGTCGAGCAATTTGTCAAAGATAGCTATTTCGTCCCCAACGATGCCAAGCTGGATACCACCGCCAACCGTGTGATGCTGATCACAGGCCCCAACATGGCGGGTAAATCCACCTATATGCGTCAGGTCGCCCTGATCGTGCTTATGGCACAGATCGGCTCCTTCGTCCCCGCCGTCTCGGCGCGGGTGGGCGTAGTGGATAAGCTCTTCACCCGCGTGGGAGCCTCCGACGATCTGGCGTCGGGGCAGTCGACCTTCATGCTGGAGATGAACGAGGTCGCCTATATTCTGCGCAATGCCACCCGCCGTTCGCTGATCATTTACGATGAGGTGGGCAGGGGAACCAGTACCTTTGACGGCATGAGCATCGCCCGCGCCATCGTGGAGTATACCAATAGCCGCAGAATCGGCGCCAAAACGCTGTTTGCTACCCATTACCATGAGCTGACCACCCTTGAGGCAGAGCTGCCCGGTGTGGTGAATTACAATATTGCCGCCAAAAAGCGAGGGGATAATATCACCTTCCTGCGCAAGATCGTCCGCGGCTCCACCGATGACAGCTACGGCATCGAGGTGGCAAAGCTGGCAGGTCTGCCGGGTGAGGTGATCCGCCGTGCCAAGGAGGTTTTGGCGCAAGCGGAAAGCACCGCACGAGCCTTGCAGACTCCCAACACAGAACCGAAAAAGGAAGAGGATGACGGAGCCATCTCCATGGAGGATCTTGCCAACGAGCAGGTCATTGATGCTTTAAAGCAGATGGATCTGAACACGCTGTCCCCCTATGAAGCCATGAGCTTTTTGTTTGATCTGAAAAAGAGGTTGATGTAATATGGGAAAGATCAATGTACTCTCCTTTGCGGTCGCCAACTTGATCGCCGCAGGCGAGGTGGTGGACCGCCCCGCCTCGGTCATCAAGGAACTGCTGGAAAACGCCATCGATGCGGGGGCGCGCCACGTAACCGTGGAGATCCGCAACGGCGGCGTGACCTTTATGCGGGTCGCCGATGACGGCTGCGGTATGTCTCCGGAGGATCTGCCCGTCGCCATCCGTCGCCACGCCACCAGTAAAATTAAGGAGGCGGACGATCTGGACGGAATTCTGACTCTGGGCTTCCGCGGCGAAGCCCTTGCCGCCATTGCGGCGGTCTCCGATCTTCGCATCATCACCCGTACCGCCGATGCGCCCTACGGCTCGTTGCTTGTCTCCCACGGAGGTGAGGTAGAGGATATCACCGAGCAGGGCGCTCCCGTGGGCACCACGGTCATTGTGGAAAATCTTTTTGCCAACGTGCCCGCACGGCGCAAGTTCTTGAAAAAGGATGTTTCCGAGTCGATCGCCGTTTCCACCTACGTGGAAAAGATTGCCTTGTCCCGCCCCGATATTGCCATTCGACTGATTATTGATGGAAATATGCGCCTTGACACCGCCGGCGACGGCAAGGTGGAAAGTACCATGTACGCCGTATTCGGCAGGGAATTCGTGGGTAAAATGATCCCCGTGGAGGGCACGGGGGAAGGTGTGAAGGTCAGCGGCTTTGTGGGGCGTCCCGATAATGTACGTCCCAAACGCAATTACGAGAACTTTTTCATCAACGGGCGCTATATCAACTGTCGCACCGCCGCCGCGGCGCTGGAGCAGGCGTATACCTCCTTCATCCCGCCCGAAAAATTCCCCTGTTGTGTGTTGTATATCGAGGTCAACCCCGCGGCGGTGGATGTGAACGTGCATCCCGCCAAGCTGGAGGTCAAATTCTCTAACGAAAAGCCCGTCTTTGAGGCGGTCTATTATGCGGTGCGCGCGGCGCTGGAATCCAATTCCGCCCGCCCCGCCATGCAGATCAAGTCTGCGGCACTCGGTGCCGCCAATGCTTTTGTGCCGATCGAGGAGGGCAAGCGGGAATCGGTTGCCTCGCGGCAGATCTCGATCTCCGCAGCACCGATGGCGCCCCAAGCACCTGCTAAAAAGGATTCCGAGTCCTTTGCCCGTATGAGTGCCGCCGAATATACCGAGCGGTTTTCGGGCGGCGATCGGCTATCGGCGACCCTTCCGTTCCGCAAAAACGGAGAGCCTCCCGTGGAAAAGGGGATTGCCGTCCCCGTGCCGCCGAGACCGACCGCCCCGTCGGCGCCTGTTTCTCCCGTTACTGTTCCGCCCCCCACCGATCGGGATGCTCCCGTGGTCGGTGCCGTGCCGGTGTCGCCATCGGTAGCTCAGCAGGAAGCGCCTGCTTCCGTGGAGCCCCCCGCCACGATTACCCCTTGGCGTATCGTGGGTGAGGTTTTTCATTCGTATATCGTAGTGGAATCCGGGGAAAAAATGTTATTGATTGACAAGCACGCCGCCCACGAGCGGGTGCTCTTCGAGCAGCTGCGTGCCAATATGAAAAACAGAGAAGAGGTCACGCAGATCCTGCTCATTCCCATGCAGCTGACCCTTTCACGACGGGATATGGATACATTGATGCTTTTTCAAGCCGAGATCGGGGCGGTGGGTTTTGCCTATACGTCAAACGAGCACGGTGTGTCGGTCAGCGAGATTCCCGAGGGACTTTCGCCCGGGGCGGCAGGCGAGCTTTTGCAGGTGCTTGCCGACCAGCTTCACGAGGGGACGGGCAACGCGACCCTTTCCCGTGAGATCGTCTTTGAAAAGGCCCTTTACCAAGGGGCTTGCAAGGCGGCGATCAAGGCGGGCAGGGACTATCCTCCCGAATACACGGAATGGCTTTGTGAGCAATTGCAAAGGATTCCCGATATCACGGTTTGCCCCCACGGGCGTCCCGTAGCGATGGAGCTGACGCACGCTTACATTGACCATCAATTTCAGAGATCATAGTTTTTATTCCTGCACGGGCGATCCGTGCAGCCTCTTTCACAATTCAAAATGGGTCGAGCTGTATTCTCGGCTCCGAAAGGATTACTTCATATGTCAAAATTTACAGTTTTAATGAAGGACGGTCGCGCGCGGCGCGGCACGCTCCAAACCGTGCACGGTGACATCCAGACCCCCGTTTTTATGAACGTGGGCACCTGTGCCGCCATCAAGGGCGGTGTTTCCACCGTAGAGCTGGAGCAGATCGACTGTCAGGTCGAGCTTTCCAACACTTACCATTTGCACATCCGTCCCGGTGACGGGCTGATCCGCGAAATGGGAGGGCTTCACAAATTCATGAATTGGAAGCGCCCGATTCTCACCGATAGCGGTGGATTCCAGGTATTCTCCCTGTCCTCTCTGCGTAAAATTACCGAGGAGGGTGTAAAGTTCGCCTCCCATGTGGATGGTAAGCGCATTTTTATGGGGCCCGAGGAGAGTATGCAGATCCAATCCAATCTCGCCTCCACCATCGCCATGGCGTTTGACGAGTGCATCGAAAATCCCGCACCCTACGATTACGTTAAGGCATCCTGTGACCGCACCTATCGCTGGTTGGTGCGTTGTAAGGCGGAAATGGAACGGCTGAACAGCCTGCCCGATACCATCAATCCTCATCAGATGCTTTTCGGTATCAATCAAGGGAGCACCTATGAGGATTTGCGCATCGCGCATATGCAGCAGATTTCCGAGCTTGACCTGGATGGCTATGCCATTGGCGGTCTTGCGGTAGGGGAGGAGACCGAGGAGATGTATCGCATCATCAACGCGGTGGAGCCTCATATGCCCGAAAATAAGCCCCGCTACCTGATGGGTGTAGGCACTCCCTGCAACATCCTGGAGGCAGTGCACATGGGCGTGGATTTCTTCGATTGCGTCATGCCCAGCCGCAACGCGCGGCACGGTAATCTCTTCACTTGGCATGGCAAGATCAATCTGCTCAACGAGAAATATGCCAAGGATCCAAGACCCTTGGACAGTAGCTGTGATTGTCCCACCTGCCGCAGCTACTCCCGCTCCTATATCCGCCACCTGATCAAGGCAAAGGAGTCCCTCGGTATGCGCTTGGCGGTCACCCACAACCTCTACTTCTACAACAACCTGACCCGCAAGATCCGCGAGGCGCTGGAGAGCGGTTGCTTTGAGAGTTTCTATCAAAAGTATCGCACCATATTGGGCGAGCGGCACCCCGATTAAGGCTAAAATCTTAAATTAGAGTAAAATACGTCTCATTATTCCGTAATGAAGAATGTAAATCCTGTAAAGGAGCTTTTATGATCGAAAAACAGCTACTGGAAGAATTGCTCGGCATCGCCGTTTCCACAGGCGCCGATTTTGCCGAGGTGTTTGCCGAGCAGGAGCGCTCGGGTCAGCTCCGTCTGATCTCCGGTAAGATCGAGTCGGTTCGTGACAATTTGCTTTCCGGCGTCGGTATCCGTGCCTTCGTCGGCACCAAGACCTATTATGCCTCCACCTCCGATACCACCCGCGCAGGGCTGCTGAAATGTGCCGCCGCCGTGGCAGGTGCCGTGGGTGATGGCAACGGTCAGACCACCCCCATCAACCTCACTCCCGATCCCATCGCCATCGAGCGGGTCAAGCATCTGCCGGGCAACGTGGAAACCAAGCGCAAGGCAGATATTCTGCGCGAGGCAACCGATGCTGCCTCCGGCTTGGATGAGAAAATCTCTCAGGTACAGGGCGTTTATATGGATGTGGATCGTCGCTTTTTGGTGGCGAATACCGAGGGGCTTTGCCGTGAGGATCGCAAAATCCGCACCCGCCTTGCCATCACTGCGGTGGCATCCGACGGCGGCGAGAATCAGTCTGGCTTTTACGGCCCCGGCGGCGGTATGGGCATCGAGTTTTTTGAAAGGGTCTCTCCCCGCGCCGCAGGCGAGCGTGCCGCAAGGCAGGCGCTGACCAATCTTTCCGCAGTTTACTGTCCCGCAGGCACCATGACCGTTGCCATCGAAAACGGCTTTGGCGGTGTGATCTTTCACGAGGCGTGCGGTCATTCCCTTGAGGCGACCTCGGTGGGCATCGGCGCGTCGCAGATGGCAGGAAAATTAGGTCAGCAGATTGCCAACCCCAAGGTTACCGCCATTGACGACGGCACCATCTCCCACGGCTGGGGCTCCTTTGATATCGACGACGAGGGCAATCCCGCCTCCCGCACGGTGCTTATCGAGAACGGCATTCTGAAAAATTATATGATCGACCGCCTCGGCTCCCGCCGCATGGGAATGCCCATGACAGGCAACAGCCGCCGCGAAAACTACACCTATGAGCCCACCTCCCGCATGACCAATACCTTTATTGACAACGGTCCCGATAAAAACGAGGATATTATCGCCTCTATCGAATACGGACTGTACGCCAAGGAGATGGGCGGCGGCTCGGTAAATCCCCTGACGGGCGAGTTTAATTTTGCCGTCAAAGAGGGGTATTTAGTCCGCAACGGCAAGATCTGTGAGCCCGTCCGCGGCGCGTCGCTGATCGGCACGGGGGCGCAGATCCTGCAGGATATCGACATGGTGGGGCAGAATCTTGCCACGGGGCAGGGCGTTTGCGGTTCCTCCAGCGGCAGTGTGCCCACCGATGTGGGTCAGCCCCTCATTCGCGTCCGTAAAATTACGGTAGGAGGTCGCTCATGAGCTTCACACAAATCAAAGAAATACTGTTCCGCGAGGCAAAGCGCGCGGGACTGACCGATTACGACGTTTATTTCCGCATGGCAAGCGACGCCTCTGCCGAGGCGCTGAACAAGGAGCTGTCCTCCTGCACCTTCGGTACCAAGGGCGGTGTTTCCTTCCGCTGTGCCGTGAACGGTAAAATCGGCGCGGCATCCTCTCAATGCCTTGAGGAAAAGGAGCTGACCGAGCTGGTCGCCCGTGCGATCGCCAACGCCGAGGTCATCGACGCCGACGAGGAGCCCATCTTTTTTGCGGGCTCGGGTGAAGGGGCGTATCGTAAGCCCGACACCGCCGTTCCCGCGTTGCCGGATGCGGCTGTCCTGCGACACGCCGTGCTGGAGCTGCAGGATCAGCTCTATGCCGCAAGCGACCTGATGACCGACGGTACCACCTCTGCGGCAGGGGCGGCAACCGTGACGGTATCCCTTGCCAACTCCAAGGGGCTTGATCTGTCCCATAGCGCAGGTATGTGCTACACCTACGCCGAGGCAATCGTCAACGACGGCAAGGAACCCTCCTTTGGCACGGCGTTTGCACCCGTGATCGACACCGCATCAGATATTGCAAAGAAAGCCACCGACGAGGCACTTGCCCGTCTTGGCGCAGGTACGGTCAAGACCGGCACCTATGACGTGATCTTCGCTGCCAAGCAGGTGCGCTCGCTGCTTTCGGCGTTCTCGGGTATTTTCAGCGGTAAAAATGCACTGTTGGGGCTTTCGCTCCTTGCGGGCAAGGAGGGGCAGACCGTTGCCGCCGATTGCCTGACGGTGGTGGACGATCCCTTTTATGCCGAAAACACCATGCAGATGCCCTTTGACGCCGAGGGCGTTGCCACCAAAGAAAAGAATCTCATCGAAAACGGCGTGCTCAAAACTCTGCTGTATGATCTGACCTACGCCAAAAAGGCAGGGAAGACACCTACGGGTAACGCCGCCCGCGGCTCGATTGCCGATCCCGTCTCCATCAGCCCCTATTGTCTGCGCATCGCACCCGGCACCGACAGCCCCGAGGGCTTGCGGGAAAAGCTGGGCAACGGTCTCTATATTACCGAGCTCAAAGGCCTCCACGCAGGCGCCGATGCCGTTACGGGCGACTTTTCCATCGAAAGTGCGGGCTTCCTTGTGGAAAACGGCAAGCTCACCAAGCCCGTGCACAGCTTTACCGTGGCAGGTAACTTCTTCGATCTGCTCAAGGCAATAGGCGGCGTCGCCGATAACGTGGAGATGGGGCTTCCTTCGGTCTCCGGCACAGCCGCTCCCGATCTTTTGATCAAGGGCCTATCCGTGGCGGGTGAATAAACCTGCAGGGCAGGGGCTTGCTCCTGCCGCCAACATAAATTTTCGCTGACCACTTGATTCTTTTGGAACTTTGTTATATAATAAACTGTCAAAGATATAAAATTAAGAGGACTATTTATGCTTACGATGAAAAAAATGATCGCCGAGAAGCTGTCCGAGGGGATTGCCGCACTCGGCGCACCTTCGACACTCGGCGTGAACGAGCTGATCGCTATGCTGGAATACCCGCCCGACGAGGGAATGGGCGATCTCGCCCTGCCTTGCTTCAAGCTTTCCCGCACCCTGCGCCGTGCCCCTGTTCAGATCGCCGCGGCACTCTGCGATTGCCTGACGGAGCTTGCTCCCGTGGAAAAAGCAGAGGCGGTGAACGGCTATCTCAATATCACCCTGTCGGGGCAGTACTTATTGGAGCACGTGCTTGCCGACATCGCCGCAAAGGGCGAGCGCTACGGTGCCACCGACGAGGGCAAGGGCAAGACCGTTGTGCTGGACTATTCCTCTCCCAACGTGGCAAAGCCCTTCCACATCGGGCATCTGGGTACCACCGTTATCGGTCACTCCCTCAAAAAGCTACACGAGTTTGCGGGCTATCAATGCATCGGTATCAACTACCTCGGCGACTGGGGCACCCAGTTCGGCAAGCTGATCGTGGCTTATAAAAAATGGGGCAATAAAGAGATGATCGAGCAGGGCGGCATCGACAAGCTGGTCGAGCTGTACGTCAAGATCAACAACGCCATTTCGGGCAACGAAGAAAAGGGTATTCCCGCCGATCCCGCTCTTGGGGACGAGTCCCGCGCCGAATTCCACAAGCTGGAGCTGGGCGATGAGGAGAATCTGGCGCTTTGGCGCTGGTTTATCGACATCAGCCTGGAGGAATACCAAAAAACCTACAAGCAGCTGGGCATCGAATTTGACAGCTATAAAGGCGAGAGCTTTTATACCGACAAAATGCCCGCGCAGGTGCAGAAGCTGCGCGATATGGGGCTGTTGAAGATCGACGACGGTGCCTCCATCGTGGATCTGGAGCCCTACAATATGCCCCCCTGCCTGATCCTCAAGCGCGACGGCTCCACCCTGTATCCCACCCGCGATATCGCCGCCGCCGTTTACCGCAAGAGCGAATACAACTTTGACAAAGCCATCTACGTGACCTCTGCGGGGCAGAGTCTCCACTTTGCCCAGTGGTTCAAGGTGGTGGAGCTGATGGGCTATGACTGGCACGATCAGCTGGTACACGTACCCTACGGCACCGTCAGCATCAACGGCGCCAAGCTTGCCACCCGCACCGGCAACGTGGTGCTGCTTAAGGATCTGTTTGCCGCCGCCATCGAGGAGGTCAGCCGGATCATGGAGGAGAAGAATCCCGACCTTGAAAACAAGGCAGAGGTCGCCGAGGCGGTGGGCGTGGGTGCCATCGTGTTCTACTACCTCTCCAACAGTCGCATCAAGGATATCAACTTCGTCATGGAGGACGCTCTCAATTTTGACGGCAACACCGGTCCTTACGCCCAGTATACCTACGCCCGCACCTGTGCCGTACTGCGCAAGGCAGGTGATATCACCTGCGACAATCTTACCTATACCACCCCCGAGGAGGCCACTCTGGTCAAGGCGCTTGCTCGTTTCCCCGAGACGGTGGAAAAGGCGATTGCCGATTACGAGCCCTCGGTCATCACCCGTTACATTTTGGATGTAGCCGCAGCCTTCAATCGCTTTTATCATAACTGTCCCATCATCAATGCCGATGATGCGGCAGTCCGCGCCACCCGCGTGGAGATCACCCGCGCCGTCAATCGGGTCCTTGGCAACGCCTTCCCGTTGATCTGTATGCGCACCATGGAAAAGATTTAATTTTAAGGAGAATAGATCATGTCCGGACATAGCAAATGGGCGAATATCAAGCACAAAAAAGAAAAAACAGACGCACAGAAGGCGAAGGTCTTTACCAAGATCGGTAAGGAGATTGCTGTTGCCGTGAAGGCAGGCGGCGGAGACCCCAACTCCAATTCCAAGCTGCGCGACCTCATTCAGAAGGCAAAATCCAACAATGTGCCCAACGACAACATTGACCGCATCATCAAAAAGGCAATGGGCAGCACGGGCGAGGATTACGAGGAGATCACCTACGAGGGCTACGGCCCCGGCGGTGTTGCCGTGATCGTAGAGACCACCACCGATAACCGCAACCGCACCGCAGGCAACGTGCGCTCCTACTTTAATAAGTATCACGGCAATATGGGCACCTCGGGCTGCGTGTCCTTCCTGTTTGAGGATAAGGGCGTGATCATCGTGAACAACGAGGACGGCGATATCGACGAAGACAAGCTGATGGAGACCGCACTGGAGTCGGGAGCCGAGGATTTTGCCGCAGGCGAGGGCGTATTTGAGATCTATACCGTTGTGGACGACCTTTACGCCGTCAAGGAAGCCCTGGAGGGCGCGGGCTATCCCATTCTTTCTGCCGAAAAGGATAAAATTCCTTCCACCACCGTCGAGCTCACCTCTGATGATGACCTGAAGTTCATGGGACTTTTGGTTGATATGCTGGAAGAGGATGACGATGTGATGAATGTTTATCACAACTGGGAGAATTGTGATTAACACCATGACAAAGCTCATCATCATCCGCCACGGTGAAAGCGAGGCCAATGAGGCCGGCGTCGTGGCCGGACATACCGATTACAAGCTTTCTGCTTTAGGCAAAGAGCAGGCCCGACAGACCGCCGATTACCTGGCAGGGGAGAGGATTGACGCAATTTATTCCAGCGATCTCTGCCGCGCCGTGGAAACAGCACTCCCTCATGCCGAGTCCCGCGACCTTGAGGTTTTTCGGTGTCCCGAGCTGCGCGAGACCTATTGCGGGCGATGGGAGGGAGTCTCCTTTGATGATTTGCGCGCCAACGAAAGGGAATTGTTTGAAAGCTTTCGCGATCATTACATGTTTTTTACCATGCCCGAGGGGGAAGGCCTTTGGGAAAGCGGTGTGCGCTTTTATCATAAGGTTATGGAGATTGCCAAAGAAAATCCGGATAAGACCGTGCTGATCACCGCTCACGGTGCCGTGATCCGCGTGTTTTGGGTGTTGATCTGCGGTACGCCGCGAGAGGAGGCAGGAGAAAAGCATCCCTATCCCTCTAACGCATCCTATTCGGTGGCTTGGTTTGATGGCGAAAAGATGATTCCCGGCGAATTCTCGCATGATGCTCATCTGCCCCATGCCACGCACTTACATATCTAATAGCAAAATGGCCTATCGGCATTGCCGATAGGCCATTTTGCTGCTTATAGCTGTAATTCCAAAAGACCGCTCCGTCCACCGGGGAGCAGAATGCGATCACCTGTAAAAATCGCTTTTGAGGGAGAGGCATTGGTGGTTACCTTTGTTATGATGCGAGGGGCGGTCGGCTTGGTCACATCCAGTACTGTAATAATGCCTTGCGCCCGCTTGGCGGCGATCATTAAGCCATCTTTAAGAGTTAGTAGCCCGCGGAATTTCTTCTCTACATAATAATGTGGAACATCCTCCAAAAATTCGGGGATGCTTTCTCTTGGCAAAAATACATAGCCGTCACCGTCGGTGTAAAGAATATGCTCACCGTCGGTTTCAATGCCGTGCCCAGCACAGTAGCCGCAAAAGCCTCTGCGCTTGGGATATTCAATGGCATGGAACGCCATATCACCGCGGTCGGGATTGGTGTAGATCAGTCCGTCATGATGCCAGAACAACAGCATCGTGCCGTCCTTCAGCTTGTTGGAGGCAAAATTATTGCCGTAAAGTGGGCCTTTTTTACCTTTATAAGCGTAAAGCTCCCGGATGTTGCTTGGATCACTGACATCAAGCATTCTGATCTCATTGCAGGCACAGGTACAAAGCAGATATTGACCGCTTTCGCTTACTGCCAATTGGTAGATCGGCTTGTCGGTGACAAAGGTGCCGATTTTTTGTGCTTTGGCGCCGTTTAACATAAAAATCTCCGTACCGGCCTGCTCCTCGGCAACAAACATCCGATCCCTGTGAATTTTGACATCCTGTGCCATGCCTGCGGTCTCAATACGGGCAAGCAGGGCAAAAGTGTTCTTATCCACCAGATGCACGCCGCCTTCGGCACAGGCAAGAGCCAGGCAATCCTTGGCTTCCGCCACATCCAAAACGGGGAAACTGCCGCCGTAGCGTGGGACAAGAGCCGCGCCCCCTTCGCTTGTATAGACAAAGGGATGGGACTTGGCATCGATCTTAAACTCGGTGGGATTGGGGGCTTGATCCCCAATCCCCAGTCCACGGCAGGCAAAAAGTCCGCCATAAGCCGTGGCAACAAACAAATCGCCGCCTGTGCTCGTCACGCCCGTGACCGCATCCTGCTTATCCGGGAGTGCAGGGGGAAGCAGGTGGAATTTTTCTTCCAAAGTCACGGGATTCAGCCCGAAAACACCCAAAATCGAGTTGTTGACTACCAAGGTATCGCCGTAAAGGGCAGGCTCCCACATATCCACCCAAGCACAGTATCCCTTGCCAAGAAATTTGCCGTTCAGACGCTTGGGATGAGCAGGATCCCGCACGTCAAAGGTCTCCACGCCATTGCCCATGCCAAAGGCAGGATCGCTGTGGTCGGTATTGTTTAAAAGCCCTCTGGCGTGCTGACCCGATGCGGCATAGAGAATACCGTCCTTGACATGAACGCCGTCGCCGCGCCCCATCAGGGGAATCTCACAAAGCACAGTGGGGTGGGAAATATCCCGCACATCCACCACGACCACCTTCATTTCACCCCATACACCGCCGTAGAGGATACCGTTTGCAACAGTGGCAGATTGAGCCTCACCCATACGGATGATGCCGATGTGTCGGGGGGAGGCGGGGGCTGAGATATCCAGGATCTGCACACCGTACTGACGGCAGCTGATAAAGGCAAAATTTGCCCAAAGCGCCACGCCCGTGGCGTATTCCACTGTCTGATAATGACAGAGCAGACGGGGTTCTGTGCGGGAAATGTCAAATAGCCAAAGTCCGTCCTCGCGCGCTGTGATAACGGCGATATCTCCGGCCAACTCGATCTGGCGAGCAGCGCCGATCCCTTTATAATCGTACAGTAATTTGAGTTCGGGGGTCAGTACGCACAATCTGCCGCCGGGAAATTGAGAATCCCGTTGTATGGCGTAGATCAAGCCCTTGTTGGCTTTGACATCCATGCAGGCGCCGATGCTTGCTGCTTCTTTTAATACAATGCTTTGCATAGCCGAGTCCCTCCCTAAAAGAGAATACAAGCATTATAACACACAAAAAACGGAAAAGCAATACACACGAAAAAAAATGCAGTTTATTGCAAGAAGGAGGTGGATTTATTTGCCGCGGGTGTCACCGCTCTTTGCTACGCATATTAAATAAAAAGCGGGGTGAGAAAATGAAGAAAAGCGGACGGTTGTTTTCTAACGTATTGGTTCTGGGGATCGGCTCGGTCATTTCCAAGATCACGGTTTTTTTTATGTTGCCCCTTTATACTGCCTGCCTTTCGCCAGCGGCTTTTGGTACAGTAGATATCCTTACCAATACCGCAGTGCTACTTCTACCCTTTGTCTCCCTGTGCGCACCGGAGGCGGTTTTCCGTTTCCTGGCCGGCGGAAAAGGGGAAAGGGAAGTTCTTGCCGTCGGTAACAAGCTTTTGATAAGGGGGATGATACTGTTACTATTCATTTTACCCGTTCTGTCTTTGTTTGATATCCTGCGTCCGTATATTTTTTATTTGTTCTGCTATGTAATGGCCTCTGTCATTCATAGCTATCTTGCCCACATTCTGCGGGCAAGGGGACAATATGGTCTGTATTCGGTTCAACAGCTTTTTTGTACTGGTGTCACCGTTGCACTGGCCTTTCTGTTTCTGCCCGTTCTCAATCTCGGGGTACGCGGATATCTTATGGCCATTTTTCTTGCCGATATTGTCACGGCCCTGATTCTTAGCTTTTACCTTAGATTGGATCATGAAGAGAAAACATCTGCCGAACAGGATACCAAGCTTTTTCGCTCGATGTTGCGCTATGCGATTCCGCTGATTCCTACCGCCACCCTTTGGTGGGCGCTGGCGGTTTTCGATCATTACTTGTTGCTTGCCTATCACGGGGAATCTGTTACGGGGCTGTATGCTGCGGCGGGAAAGCTGCCCGCACTTCTGACCTTTGCCGCAAGTATATTTCTGGAGGCCTGGCATTTTGCCGTTATTCATGAAAAGGAGGAAAAAAGGGGGGAATTGTTTGGGAGAATTTATTCCGCGCTGTTGCCGGTACTGATTCTGTTTGTTGTAACCTTGATCATTGGTTCACGCTTCTTGGTGGAGCGCATTTTTGCCGCGGATTTCGGGGAAGCGGCACTGTATGTTCCTCTTTTGTCGGTGGCCGCACTTTTTTCCGCGCTTTCCTCCTTTCTTGGCAGTGTTTATGTGGTCAAGCTACGTTCCGGCTCCTCTCTGATAACCGCCCTTGTGGGTGCGGCGGTCAATATGGCATTGGATTTTTGGTGGATCCCTTCGCGAGGAGCAGTCGGTGCTATGGCGGCGACGCTGGTTTCCTATGTGACTATTTTTATCTGGCGCTCGGTGCATTGTCGCAGAGTTATGCCGTTTTGTCAGCATGCAGGAAAATTGACTGTATCTACCTTGGCTCTGCTTGTCAGTGCAGTTTTGACTATGATGGGGCACACGCTTTTGTCTCTTGCGGTGGCGGCATTGGCGCTTGCGCCATTCTGGCATGAAATCATTGATTCCATCCTGATTCTGATCGTTTACGGCAAGAAAATCTTTCACATTTCGACAAAAAGAGAGAATCGCTCTTGACAATGGGAAGAGGGTGCTTTATAATGATTTTAATATCATTATGAAGGAGTCTGCAATGAAAAAGAAGACGATCATCAACCTTTGTATCACTGCGCTGGCCCTCGTTGCCGTGGTGATCCTGTCGATCACACTGCGCAACAGTGATGCTGCGGAAGGCCCTTATTATGCCACGTTTATGGCGCTGGTTCCCCCCATTATTGCCATTGGCTTGGCACTGATGACGAAGGAGGTCTACAGCTCGCTTTTTGTGGGTGTTCTGGCAGGTGCATTGTTTACCGCCGATTTCAATCCCGTAAAGACTCTTGATATCGTCGCCAACGACGGCATTATCGAGGCAGTAAAGGGAACCGCAGGTATTTTTGCTTTTCTTGTGATCCTGGGTGCTATTGTGGTCCTGCTCAATAAAGCGGGCGGCTCCAAAGCATTTGGCGAATGGGCGCAGACTCATGTCAAGACCAGAGTTGGGGCCATCTTGGCTACCTTTGCACTGGGAGTACTGATTTTTGTGGATGACTATTTCAATTGCCTCACCGTGGGCAGTGTTATGCGTCCTGTATCCGATACGCATAAGATCTCCCGCTCCAAATTGGCGTACATTATCGATGCCACTGCCGCGCCCATCTGCATGATCGCGCCCGTTTCTTCCTGGGCGGCTGCTGTGTCCCAATACGTGGCGGATGGTGAAGGCCTCGTTTATTTCATCAAAGCGATTCCTTACAACTTCTATTCGTTGCTTACCATTGTATTTATTATCACCATTACTTTTATGGGCTTTGATTACGGCAAGATGGCCGGGGTAGAGTTCAAGGCTATGAAGGAAGGGAATCTTGGTGCGTTGGATGCGGAAGGGAATGAAGTCGAACATGGTGAGCACGCTCACGCACGCGTGCTTGACCTGGTCCTTCCCATTTGTATCCTTATCGTTTCTTGCATCTTGGCTCTTATGTATGTGGGTGGCTTCTTTACCGCTGACAGTGGTTATCAGTGGGATCTGATCGGTGCCTTCGGTAATACCGATGCCACCGTGGGCTTACCTCTGGGTTCACTTCTGGCGCTCGTCATCATCATTGCCTACCTGATAGCACGGCGTCTGATTACCTTCAAGACCTCTATGGAGGCCATTCCAAAGGGCTTTACCGCCATGGTGCCCGCAATTTTGATCCTAACGCTTGCAACCGCCCTCAAGAACACCACCTCACTTTTGGGTTCCGATGTGTTTGTTGCCAGGATCCTGGATAATGCAGGGGCCCTCAAGCTGTTCCTGCCTGCTATCATTTTCCTGATTGCTTGCGGTTTGTCCTTCGCCACAGGAACCTCCTGGGGTACCTTCGGTATTCTGATCCCCATCGTACAGGCAGGTATCGGTCTTGGCAGCGAGCTGGGTGTCATTGCCATGTCCGCTTGCCTGGCCGGCGCGGTATGCGGCGATCACTGCTCGCCTATTTCGGATACCACCATTATGGCATCCGCCGGTGCCCAATGTGAGCATGTAGAGCACGTGGCTACCCAATTGCCCTATGCACTGACCGTCGCCGCCGTTTCCTTCGTGTCTTACATTTTGGCAGGTGTTTTGCAAAATATCGGTGTTTATTGGTATGTTTCTTTGCCTATAGCCATTGCATTGATGATCGGCACGCTCTTTGGTATTCGCTTGATCCTTGCCCGTAAAGGGAAGAACGAAGCCGTGCGGCCGACGAAAAATAATTTTGAAAAAAGCTAAAAAAATACCAAAAAGGTCTTGCATTTTACGCAATTGTATGGTATAATATCAGCCGTGTGTTGACACGAAGTATAAGGGTGGTCCGCTGCGAAGCTCTGCATGAACATCCGGATTTTTAAGGAGGCCATAAAATGAACTTGATTCAGGCTTTTACAAACGAGCAATTGAAGGAAGAGGTACCGGTTATTCGCATCGGTGACACCGTGCGCATCCACAACAAGATCGTTGAGGGTACCAAAGAAAGAATTCAGCTTTTCGAGGGCACCGTTATCGCCAAGCATGGCGGCGGCATCTCCGAGACCTTCACTGTAAGACGTGTTTCCTACGGCGTTGGTGTTGAGAAAACCTTCCCCCTCCATTCGCCCAATGTGGCAAAAGTTGATGTGATCCGTGTGGCAAAGGTTCGCCGCGCTAAGCTTTACTACCTGCGTGATCGCGTTGGTAAGGCTTCCAAGGTCAAGGAAAAGATCGTTTGATCCGTTCCGGCCGATACAAAAAGCAGTCGCTGTAGCGACTGCTTTTTGTTTTTCTGTTTCTGCTTTTTCTTCGGATGTTTCATTAACCCTCTTGCTCTCAGCATAGAAAATCGCTATACTGGTATTAAAGTAAAGCACGTAACGGAGGTTCAAAATGGAACAAATCAAGATCTTGAAAAACTGGAGTCTGCTGCTGGCTCCCCATGCCGACGTGGTCAAAACCGGCTTTCTTCCGAAAAAAATTGCCGATCTGGAAAAGTCTCCGTATCTTAAAATTCCCGCAACCGTTCCCGGATGCATGGAGTTGGATCTTCACGCCGCAGGACTTGCGCCGGATCCCTATTTCGGAGAGAATCCTTTGGCCTACCGACAATATGAGAACCGTCATCTTTATTATTATACCACCTTTGACTGTGAGTCGATTAACAAAAATGTGGTGCTGCGTTTTGAGGGGGTCGATACCGTAACCGAGGTGTATCTCAATGGCGTACCGATAGGGGCTCCCGAAAATATGCTGATCGCGCACGAATTGGGTTTTATCGATCAGTTCTTGAAAAAGAAGAAAAATGAACTGATCGTTCACATTCTGCCCGCCACTATTGCGGCGCGTGGAATGGAATACGAACTCACACCCCTCAACCGCGCACCGGCCTATAATCATTCCGCGCTGTTTTTGCGCAAGGCTGCTTATATGTACGGCTGGGATATTATGCCGCGCTTTGTGTCGGGCGGACTTTGGAAGCCCGTGTATCTGGTGCAAAAATCCGACGAGAGATTGGAGCAATGCTACCTCTACACCACCCGTGTCAAGCCTGCCGACAACACGGCAAGACTGACGGCCTTTGTGCAGTTTGAAACAGATCGGGACTTTCTGTCCGATCTGCGCGTAACGGTGGACGGTGTCTGCGGTGACAGCACCTTTCACGGAGAAAAGGTGCCGTTCCATACTTTTGAGAATTTTGTCATCAAGGTGGTAAACGCCAAACTCTGGTATCCTAAGCACTACGGTGATCAACCCCTTTACGACGTGACCTTCCGTCTGTGGCGGGGCGATACCGTGGTGGACGAGAGATCCTTCCGTTTCGGCATCCGCACGGTGGAACTGGAGCGCACTTCGATCCTGGACGAAAACGGCAACGGCAAGTTCGGATTTATCGTCAACGGAAAAAAAATCTTTTGCCTGGGAACCAACTGGGTACCCCTGGACGCCTTTCCGTGCCGCCACAAGGAGCGCCTGCCCGCGGCACTTGCCTTGCTTGAGGATAGCGGCTGCAACACGGTTCGCTGCTGGGGCGGCAACGTCTATGAGGACGATGCCTTCTATGATTTCTGTGACGAAAAGGGTATTCTTGTCTGGCAGGATTTCGGCATGGGCTGTGCCATTTATCCCGAGGATGGCTGGTTCCTTGAGGGTCTGAAGCAAGAAGCAATTGCCGTCATCAAGCGTCTGCGCAATCACCCCGCGCTGATGCTGTGGGCGGGCGACAACGAGGTTGATATTACCCACGGCTGGCACGGCTTTGCACACGATATGAACGACTATACCGTCACCCGCAAGGTGCTGGCCGATGCCGTCCGCCGGCATGACTGTATGCGCCCTTATATCCCGTCCTCGCCTTATATTGACTCCGTTGCCTTTGAAACAAAGCAACAAACGCCGGAGGATCACCTTTGGGGTCCCCGCGACTATTTTAAGGGCAACTTCTATAAGAACGCCAAATCCTGCTTTGCCTCCGAGATCGGCTATCACGGCTGCCCTTCGCCCAAATCTCTTGAGAAATTCATCTCCAAAGAAAATCTCTATCCTATGTTGGACGAAAAGGGCAACGGTACACGGGAATATTTGGTTCATGCCGCCGCCATGGAGCCCGAGGCAGGGAAATCCTACACCTATCGCATCCGGCTAATGGTGGATCAGGTACGCACGCTCTTTGGCGCCGAGGCCGACAACCTTTTTGATTTTTCCAAGCAAAGCCAGATCTCTCAGGCCGAGGCCAAGAAATATTTCATCGAAAAATTCCGTATCGGAAAGCCCCGCCGAACCGGTATCATCTGGTGGAATCTTTTGGACGGTTGGCCACAGGTATCCGATGCCGTAGTGGATTGGTATCACTGCAAAAAGCTGGCTTACCACTTCATCAAACGGTCTCAGGAGCCCCTATGTCTGATGTTTGATGAGCCCGAAAACGGTGAGCTGCGCCTTTTTGCAGTGCAGGATGGCGGTCGGGAGCAAAGCATTCACTACACCGTTCGTGATATCGTTAGCAATACCGTGCTTTTGAAAGGGAACACCACGGTAGGAGCCGATAGTGCGGCTCCCATCGCTGCCATTCCCGAAACAGATGCATTTCGTTTTCTGCTGATCGAGTGGAGCACCGCCGACGGCAAGGAAGGAAAGAACCACTTTACCACCAAAACGTTGAATATTGCCTATCAAGTGTATCTGGAAGCCCTGCAGAAATGCGGCATGGATGAATTTGAAGGATTTTAAAGGAAAGGAACGGGCTGCTTAGTGCAGTCCGTTCCTTTCCTCTGTTTTCAAAGTACGCAGATAGTTTGCGGGAGATAGACCAAAATGATTCTTGAAGGCCTTGCTGAAGGAGTAGAGTGAGGCATAATGCAGCTCCTCTGCAATCTGTCCGATCTTGCATCCCGCCATCAATTTTTCAAGTGCCGCATTCATGCGCTGCAGATTAAAATATTGTTTTGGTGTTGTGCCGTAAGCGGTCAGAAAACTGCGGGTCATGTGCTCGCGGCTATATCCCAGGGCTGTGCTCAAGGCTCGCATATCCAAAGAAAGCTCGGCCTGTCCATCAATATGATCCTTTACCTGCTTTGCCACAATGTTTTCCTGAGCGCATTCTTTTTCAAGGCAGGAAAGCACAAAGGAAAGCACATTTTTGATCAACACCTTATCTTTACTGCGGGCATATTTGCGCCATAATATCACCGCATCGTAAAGAGGCGTGTCCGGTCTTACCTCGATCTCTGTAAATGTATTCACGGCGGGTGTGGTAATGATATGGGCATAGGTGTGCAGTAGCTTGTTTTGGGGATCTTCGTACAATGTAAAGGCTTTTTTGACGGGGGTCAGATAGATATGCCCCTTTTTCAGCAAATATTTTCGCCCCTTCTCCTCATAAAAGGCTATGCCGTCAATGATGTAATACAGTCTGGAAAATCCCACAAAAACGTCCTTGTATACCCAATTGTCATGGGTATAGGATTCGTCTGAAAGAATGACATTTTGAATCAGCATGATAAGTCTATTATACGCCATTCTTCTGTTGCACGTCAATGGGATATCAAAAAAAGATCACATTTTGATATCAAATTTAAATTTTTGATATTTACAAAGGGGAGTATTTATGTCATAATGTGGATAAAGAGGTGATTGCATGAAAGATTCCGTATTTAGCGATGCCGTGTATATCAAATCGCAGAAGCATCCGTCAGAATTTTCGCTTTATGATCCGATCCCGTTGTTCAGAAAGGAATTTGAGATCACAGGTGAGATCGAAAGAGCGGAGCTGGCGGTGCAAAGTCCGGGCTTTGCCTGCTATTACATCAACGGTAGGCCTATTACCGAGGATATTTTTATTTCGCCCCTTAGCAATTACAATAAATTGCTTTGGTATAATACCTATGACGTGACCGATCTGCTCCGCCAAGGTATAAACACCATCGGTGTCATGGCGGGTAACGGCTTTTTCAATGAGCCGTTTGACACCGCCTGGCATTATCAGACTGCATCCTGGCGAGACGCCCCGCAGTTTTTGCTGTGCTTGAGGATCAACGGAACAGCGGTGCTGAAAAGCGACGACAGCTGGAAGGCCAGCCGCGAGCATTCTCCGATTATTTACAGCCATTTGCGCAGCGGTGAATATTTCGATGCCCGCAAGGCTGACGATTCCTGGCTGCTGAGCGGCTATGACGACCGTGACTGGAAAGCGGTATATTGTCGCGAGATTCCCACAACTGCCGAGCTGCGCTTGATTCAATGCCAGCCTGTGCGAGAGGCGGAATGCGTATCACCGGTTGCTGTCACCAAGACCGGAAGGGGCTATTTGGTAGATTTTGGCGTCACGATGTCGGGATATATGGAGATCACCCTGCAGGAGAAGCGGGGAAGTGAGATTCTGTTTCGTTACACCGAGGATCTGGATGGTGAGCTGAACCCGAAATATAACGGAATGGATGGGAACCATTTTTATCCGCAATCGCCCTTTCACCTCAATCGATTGATCGCTTCGGGTGGTGTGGATACCTTCAAGCCCAAATTCTGTTATCATGGCTTTCGTTATGTGCTGATTGAGGGGCTTTCCAAGGCACCCGATCCCGCTTTGATCCGTGCGTATTTTATCCATCAGGATGTGGCACGCACGGCGGATTTTAAGTCAGGAAATCCTGTTTTAAACTATATTTATCATGCGGGTATCCGTTCCACCTATTCCAACCTGTTCTGGAGTTTGACGGATTGTCCGACTCGCGAAAAGCTGGGGTGGACCAACGATGCCGCCGCCACCGCCGAGCAGATCCTGATCAATTTTGATATCAAGCCGCTATTTGAAAAATGGTTTGAGGATCTGAAGGTGGATATGTGTGCCGACGGCTCTCTTCCGGGGGTCATTCCGTCTCATGGTTGGGGTGAGAACTGGGGACCTGTTTGTGACAACCTGCTTTACGAGCTGCCATATCGTACTTATCTGTATACCGGCGACAGCTCCATGTTGATCGGTGCCATTCCGCATTTTGAACGATATGTGGCGTTTTTATGGCAGAAGAAGCAGGAAAACCATGAATTTATCTTAGGTGACTGGTTGGGGAGCGGTAGCAGTAAGCTGACCCCAAAGGAATTTGTGCGTGATTTTTATTTGATCAAGGCATTGCGGATCACCACATTGGCGCATCGGCTGAACGGTGATGATTGTACCGTATGGGAGAAGAAAACAAAGCAGATTGAGGAGGAGTTTACCTCCACATATCTGGATGAAAACGACTGTGCCACCGTGACCTCTCAAAGTGCTCTTGCCATGATGCTGCAATGCGGATTGTACCGCAACAGACAGATCATTGCGGAGCAGCTTGCCCAGGCTGTTATCCGTGATGAATTCAAGCTGACCAGCGGCATGGTTGGTATACAGTATCTGTACGATGCACTAACCGCTTGCGGTCATCCCGAATACGCATATCGGATCATTACAGAGAGCGAGCCGGGCTACAAATCCTGGTATGAAGCGGGTGCCACTACGCTTTGGGAGCGTTGGGACGGAAAGGACAAGGGCTCTCATAATCACCATATGTTTTCCAATGTGCTTGGATGGTTTTTCAAGTCTTTGCTTGGCATTGTACCCAAGGAAGAAAGCCCCGCTTTTGCCGAGATCGAGTTAAAGCCCGCTTTCATTAGGGAGCTTGGCTTTGTCAAGGGGTATGAGGATACCGTGAAGGGACGCATCGGAGCCGAGTGGAGCTATGAGAGCGGTCAATTTGTATATCGGGTCACCGTACCCGATGGCATCAAGGCAACTTTTTTGGGTAAGACCTTGGTGGCAGGTGTCAATCAATTTGTGATCAAAGAGGGAGAAAATGTATGAAGATCATCGAAAAGCTGGTTTCGAAGACAAAGGATCATATGAATCACGAAGGTGTGACCATTGCTTTTTTGGGAGACAGTGTGACGCAAGGATGCTTTGAGATCTATAAAAAAGAGAATAATCAGATCGAGACGGTATTTGACAAGCGCTACTCCTATGAGCATGGGGTATTTGATATCCTGTGTACGTTTTTTCCGATGGCGACGGTCAATATCATCAATGCGGGCATCAGCGGTGATCGCTCTGTCAGGGGTGTTGCTCGCCTGGAGCGGGATGTGCTTCGCCATCAGCCCGATTTGACGGTGGTTTGCTACGGTCTCAATGACTGCTCCAGAAAAGAGGAGAGCATCGGGATCTATACAAAGGCTTTGCGTGAGATCTTCGAAAAAGTCTTGAATAGTGGCAGTGAGCTGATCTTTATGACCCCCAATATGATGAATACCAAGATAAGTCCCCATTTGCAGGATGATGATTTTATTAAAATAGCCCGGAACTGTGCCGAGCTGCAAAACAACGGTAGGTTTGATGCACATATAGAGGCTGCCCGCTCTCTTTGCCAAGAAATGCATGTGCCGATCTGCGATTGCTACGCGATCTGGAAGAAGCTATCCGACGGTGGTGTGGACACCACCGAGCTTTTGGCAAACAAGATCAATCATCCTACAAGAGAAATGAACAAACTGTTTGCATATGAGCTGGTCAGAACAATGTTTTCGGCTTGAGGTGAAACATGAAGATCGTAAATGTGATGAATTTTGTGCGCCGCATTGATGAGCGGATCAAGGATTCCACTCCTAAGCTACTGGCACTGACACGCGACCAATTGCGGTTAGTGAACGAATACGCTGTGGAAAACACCTTTTTACTGCAATATGATGCGGTGTGTGACAGTGATTTTGTATCATTGTTCAAGGAGGAAGCCACTGACAGAACAGAGCTTGGGCTTTGGTACGAAATCGTGGAGCCGCTGACAAGCGCATGCGGCATTCCTTACCGCAGTGAAAAGGGTTGGAAATGGGATTGGCATATCATTCCCGGGTATTCGATGGCATACACGCCAAAACAACGTGAGCTGTTGATCGACGAGGCAATGCGAAAATTCAAAGCGGCCTTCGGGTACTATCCAAAAACCGTTGCGGGATGGGTCATCGATACTCACACTGTCCGGTATCTGGCGGAGCATTACGACATCAAGGCTGTCGCCATTTGCCGCGATCAGGCAAATACCGATGCCTATACATTGCTTGGCGGTTATTTCAATCAAGCTTATTATCCATCCCAAAACAATATTTTCACGCCTGCGCAGAGCGAGGAGCTGCAGATTTCTGTTCCTGTATTTCGCCTGCTTGGGCCTTGTCCCATACATAATTACGATAACAACAAATACAGCTCGGATGAGGTAAAGCAATTGGGAAGAAGGTCGGCTTGCTTTACATTAGAGCCCTGTTGGTATATGGGAAGCACGCCCGAGACGGTGAAATGGATGTTTGATTCCTATTATGGGGAGGAATCATTGGGCTTTGCCTATGCGCAGATCGGTCAGGAAAACAGCTTTCTTGGTGTTAGAGAGCAAGTGCTTGAGGGTACGCGTATGCAGATCGAGCAGCTGATCGATCGGGGGGATGTCGCCTTTATGAAGATGGGGAATACAGGAGCTGCCTTCAAGACGCGGTATCCCAAGGAGACTCCCGCTACCGCAGTGGTAGCACCGAATAACTGGGACAGTACCGATGTCCAATCGATCTATTACGATTGCAAGAATTATACGGCCAACCTGTTCCGATTTGAGGATAAGGTATTCTTTCGCAGCCTGTTTTTATTTGATGAGCGGATCAAAGACCATTATTTGACCGAGACCTGCACCACCTTCGATGCGGTCTATGAAAATCTCCCGATCGTGGATACCATGACCTGTCCCGATCAGGAGAAAAAAGCGTGTGGCTTGATGATTGACGGCGCTTGTGAACCCTTTGCGGCAGAAAAAATTGCAGACGGTGTTTTGCATGTTCAAACAGGGGATGTGTCCGTGACCTTTTATGCCGATCGTATCGAGATCGGGGCAAAGCGTTTGATGTGGTATGCAAATGCCGCGAAGGAAGAGATTGAAGGGGCGCGGGATGGCTTTTTGCTGTGCTATAAGGGCAACCGTTACCGACTGCGAATGGAAGGTGCAACGCTTGCCGCTGTAAGTGATGGCTTTGTAATCACCGCAACAGAGAAAAAATTGATACTATATCCTGAAAAGCTTTAAAAGGAGTTGGATCACATGAAAACAGTCAAGGACAAGTATTTGGTGGTGGGCGCTGATTTTGCGGGCTACCCGTTGAAGGAAGCGGTCGTTGCACACCTGAAAGCAAAGGGATGGAAAATTACCGATCTCGGTGTGACCGCTGACAGCGATCCCGATGATACCGAAAACATGTTCCATCGCGTAGGAATTCGGGTGGGTGCTCAGATTTCCGAAGGGATTTTTGAGCGTGCACTGTTGTTTTGCGGTACAGGCATGGGCATTCACATCGCCGCATCCAAGTGTCCTCATGTACACGCGGGCGTGGTGGAAAGCGTTCCTGCGGCTTTGCGTGCTATTACGGGCAACGGCGTCAATGTATTGGCTATGGGCGCTTTCTATGTGGCGCCGACTATGGGATGCGATATTGCGGATGCTTACCTCGGAGCAGAGCTGGGTAGCGGCTATGAATGGTGGAAGAACTTTTATGAATTTCACAAACTGGCAATTGATGAATTGGAAGCGTTTGACTATGAGACCTATAAGAAAAACGGCTTCAAAATGGAGCATCTTGGGGATTATCCCTTGAAGCTGGAGAAAAAGCCGGAGGAATAAAGCAAGTGCCCAATGACACGGTCATTGGGCACTTGCTTTATTCAAAGCGCAGTCTGCGCTCTATTTCCTTTGTGCCTTGCCACAAAATGCGCATGAGCGTCTCCTCGTCATGTGCCAATTCCTTTTTTTGTGCAATGCCGATCGCACCAATACAGGTGTGGCGTTTGAAAATGGGGCAAGCATAACCAACGGCGCTCCCTGTAGTTTCGACCACCTTAACCACCTTATGCCGGCGGATCAAGGATAACTCGTGCAAAAGCTCTTCGCAATTGGTAACGGCATCCCAATGGCCGGGAGGGGGGGCGCCGTTCAGCCGATAGATTCGCTCGACATCATCGGGCTCCATTTGTGCAAGAATGGCTTGCCCTGTGGCAGTGCGATAAATGTCATCGGTACGGATGATTGGGTGCTCTTGAAAAAACCTTTGATCGGTGTCTGCATAGTCAATGATGAATTTATGGCCGCTTTGAATGACCGATAAAATGACGGTTGCGTGACTTTTCCGCTCGATCCAGCGCAATATTGGGCGGCATAGTGTAATAAAGCCTTCTTCATATCGACCATATCGCGTGAGATAGTGCAGTGACGGACCAAGTGTGTAGCCTTCGGTATGTGACACGCGAACAACATAGCCCTCATAGCATAGCGTTTCCAGCAAATGAGAGCAGGTAGGCTTTGGTATTTCTGTTTTTTGTGCGATGCTCATCAGTGACACGGGCTCGCCCTTTGCATCAGATATGACGCGTAGAATTTTCAAAGCTTTTTGCAGTGATAATATCATTATTTCGCCCCTTGTATAAGGATTTACTATGATTATAGCATATACTTGAGAAAAGGTCAATATTTCATAATGTGAAATGTCAAGTTAAAAGTCATGTCGTCTGTTATAATGAATAAAAACGAAAGGGGAATTCATATGCAAACGAACGTCTTTGATCAAAAGCATTGCGGTGTTACGTTTGGGTTCTATGCCAAAAACGGATATTTTTCTTCTCAAAAAGCAAAAGAGGAGGTTGACGCCATTGCTGAAACCGGCGCCAATTGGGTCGTATTGGTTGTTACGGTAATGCAGGAGAGCTATTGTGCAACACGGCAATTCCGCGATTTTGATGTGACTCCCAATGACATCGAGTTAAAAGAGATCATTGATTATATCCACAGCAAGGGCATTGCCGTTCAACTGCGCCCGATGTTGGAATGCTTTGATGGCTGCGGTCGCCTGAATGTGATGTTTCCACCCGATAAGCCTCGCATTCCGGGACTTGTCAATAACCATTGCAGCCAATGGTTTGACAGCATGTGCAAGCGTTCTGTGTATTATGCGCGCATTGCTCAGCTGACCGGATGTGAAATGTTTTGCCTGGACAGCGAGCTGGATCGCATCATTGGCTTTAATCAGCAATGGAAGCACGTAATTCAATGCGTGCGTGAGATCTATTCCGGCCCGATCACGTCTTGTCACACGGTACATTCAAGGGTCATTGATTTCGAAGCGGTGCTCTCCGATAAAAATCATTGGTTCTACGATCTCGATGCGCTTTCGCTGAGTGACTATATGAAGTGTGTAAAAAAGGCAGGGCTTTCTGTCGATGAGATTGCAAGCACAATGCAGGAGGAGCTTTTGCGGCTGAGACGCGTTGCTGCTCTTTATGGCAAGCCAATTCTTTTTGGCGAGATCGGATGCACCTCGGTATACGGTGCGGCCATGCATCCCGGCGGTTGGTACCCGAATGAAGCCTATGATGAGGAGGAGCAGGCCAATTTTCTGGAGGCCTTTTTGAAGGTGTTCGGCGCTGAGCCTTGGTTTTATGGAATGTACTGGTGGAAATGGGAAGAGCAGTTGGCACGCCCTTGGGTGTTAGACCCTTCACAGGGTGACAAGGGATTTACAGTGCGGGGTAAAAAGGCGCAGCTTGTAATGAAAAAGTGGTATCGCCGCTTTCAAGAACAATAAAAAAGAACCGCCCACGGGCGGTTCTTTTTTATTGTTCGGGAATTAGCCCAGTCTCTTCTCGAGAGCGGCCAGCTCCTCGTACATAGTAGCGGGAACATGATCGCCAACCTGAGCGTAGAACTCCTTGATGTTCTGAACATCGGCCTTCCAGGACTCAACGTCAACAGAGAGCAGATCCTTGATGGTGTCAAGGGTGACATCCTTCAGACCATCAATGTTGATGTCCTCAGCCTTGGGAACATAACCGATCGCAGTCTCAACGGCGTCTACCTTGCCCTCGCAACGAGCCAGGATCCAGAGCAGAACGCGCATATTGTCGCCGAAGCCGGGCCAGATGAAGTGACCTTCGTCATCGGTGCGGAACCAGTTGACGTGGAAGATCATGGGAGGATTGGGGATCTTCTTGCCCATGTCGAGCCAATGCTGCCAGTAGTCACCCATGTTGTAACCAACGAAGGGACGCATAGCCATGGGGTCGCGACGAACGACGCCGACGGCACCGGCAGCGGCTGCAGTGGTCTCAGAGGCCATGATGGAGCCTACAAATGCACCGTGCTGCCAGTTGAAGGACTGGTAAACCAGGGGAGCGGTCTTAGCGCGACGGCCACCGAAGACGATGGCAGACACGGGAACACCCTTCAGGCTGTTAAACTCGGGAGAAATGCAGGGGCAGTTCTTGGCCGAGGCGGTGAAGCGGGAGTTGGGATGAGCACCGCAGGTGGACTTATCCTTCTTGTCGTACTTGGTGCAGTCCCAAGGATTGCCCTTCCAGTCGATAGCAAAGCCGGGCT
>JAFTNU010000027.1 GCA_017451735.1 Clostridia bacterium | reverse complement strand
GAACCGACTTCAACAAAGTGACTCAAGAACAGTTGGACGCTGTTGTTTCTCTGATCAACAATCGTCCTCGTAAATGCCTTGGTTTTTTGTCTCCAAACGATTTTTTGAAGAAAGTGTTGCACTTGGCTTGACAATCTAACGTGCCACAAGCGTCGCAGGCCTCGTTGCCGTCGACGTCAAGGTGCGTCGCAACGGTGCGCTCCGCGCTACACACGTTGCAGGTCGCGTCGCAATCGTTGTCATAGGTGTGCTCGCTGAGTGCCACCGCGCAGCCGTAGTCGCATACATGGTCTTTGTTTACATCGGTATGCGCACCGATCGCCTCGGCACAGCCATAGTCACAAGCATGGTCTTTATTTGCATCTGCGTGCTCGCCGATGCGAACAGAACAGCCGTAATCACAGGCGTGGTCGCCGTTACCGTCCGCATGCTCGCCAAAGTACGCGCCACAGCCGTGATCACAAGCGTGGTCCTTGCTTGCATCCACACATTCGCCGATGCGAACAGAACAGCCGTAGTCGCAGGCGTGGTCGCCGTTACCGTCCGCGTGCTCACCGACCGTCCCGGTACAGCCATAGTCGCAAGCATGATCCTTATATACATCGGTATGCTCGATCACAGAGCAAACGCTACAGATGCAGTTGACAGGACTGTGACGGATGGCACAGGGCAGCGTGGGGAGATGATCGTTGGCATTGCTTTTCCATTGCAAAACCGCAAAAGCTTCACCGCCAATGCGCTCCACCAGTTCGCCCCATTGGCTGTTATTCAAAATATCGCGATGCTCGGTGATGATACTTGCTACCGAAGGCAGATTGGCGTTCAGCGTATCCACCAAAGCGCCTGTTGATCCGGCAGAGGCGGTGGTAGCCGCCGCGGACACCGCCAAGCCCCAGGCAGAGGTATCATACCCACTGTCGGAAACCGCTCCGATGGGCGTCTTCCCTTCGGGATAATAGTTGTACGCCACATGAATCTCTCCCGTGCCGTTATACGTGCCGGAGGAGGTATATTCAGGCTCTGCGTAGCCAAACAGATAGCCGATTTTTTAGCAGTTTGCGCATCCGTGTCGGTGATCGTGCCGTAATAATAGTTGTTGACCGCATCGTCCTTTAAATATCCCGCAATACCGCCGACACAGTAGTTCGCCCCGGGACTACTGGACAGGTTTCCGCTTACCGTTATATCACCCACGGCATAGCTGTTTAAAATGCATTGGGGCACGGTATTATCCACGGTTGCCACACCGACGATACCGCCGACCGATGCATAATTTACTGTACCGTCAAAGGAGACGGTAATATTCACATCCGCAGCGCAGTTGATGATGACGCAGTGATTTGCCACGCCGATCATACCGCCGATATATCCGTATACTGATGTCGAGTTGATACTGATGCTGCCGTCAGCACGGCAGTTATAAAAGCCCGAATCCAGCATACGGCCCGCGATCAAGCCTATTTTATTGTGGGTGTCGGGCATAGTGGATTTGGAGATATTGCCCGAAACGTGCAGATCTCTGATGCCACCGGTCTTCACGTAGCCGAACAGACCGACATATTCGACAATCGTGGTGATGCTAAGACCCGAAACGGTGTAGCCCGCGCCGTTGAAAATTCCCGAGAAGGGGGCTGATGTGTCTGTGCCGATGGGCGTCCATTCCTCGTTTTGAAGATCTATATTGGCCGTCAGCTCGGCGTTGATACTGCTGCTTCCGGCATTGACCAGATTGGCAAATGCCCGCAGCTCGGCGGCTGTGCCGATCTCATAATAATCATCACCGTCTGTGTCCTGCAACATTGTTTCCGTTGTGTCGTCCGTGAGCGACTCGGCCGCCAATACGGGCATCTCGACCCATGTGAACATACCGACCAACAGTGCCAGCATAGCGAATAAAGCCACAAAGCGGTGTGCGGATTTTGTTTTTTTCATGAGCTTCTCCTCCTCATAATCGTATAAGTACATACTTTGAATTTCTTACGTTTTGCTTTCCAGATAGTTCAGCATATGATCAACGGTGTGCTGTGCGATAGCGGGATAATCAAATTGTGAGACGAATTGTACTGCCTCGTCGATCTTTTCATCCGACACACGGTAAACAAGAAAGGTCGTTTCCAAAAACCGTCTGACCTTGCGATCCATGGTGAAATACATATCGCAGGGCACGGTCATAAAGCTGCGCATGATGCCGCCCGAGGCGATCTCCAGCTCGAAAAAATCCTTGGTCTCCAAATGGGGCAGGTGCGCACCGAAGATCTTTTCCAGCTTGCCTGTGATAGTGTGATAGATCACGTCGGAGGGCTTTGTCAGCGAGTACGACACCGCGTACATCTCGCGGATGTGCTCACTGCTTTCTGCCATATAGAGCTGCAGGGTGGTTCCGGCGGCGTAAAACAGGATGGGATCCTCGGTTTTGTCTGCGACCAGCCCTTTTGTCGCTTCAAACTGCCCCTCCAGCACGTATGCCACCAGCTCACTGAGCAGCGTCTCCTTATCTCCGAAAATATAAAAAATGGCGTTGCGGTCGGCGCCCGCCTCACGGGCGATCTCTGCCACGGTGGTGCTTTGATACCCCTGCCTTAAAAAGAGCTTTGCCGCCGCATGAAGGATCCTGGATTTGGAGCTCTCATACTTTTTTTGGTGTCCTACGTTTGCCATGGTGTTCTCCGTTCCTTACATTATACCGCGGTTTCAACCGTGGTTTAATCTTGAAATTATTTTAGCATGAGATCGGCAGGCTGTCAAGCGCCCGCCGTAAAACAGTGCATTTTGGCGGATCAGACAAAAGAGATCACACCAAATCAAGCATTTTGACGAATGAGCATACAGGATATTTGCAATGAAAGTACAAAAAAATCCCCTTTCCCTCTTGACAGAGCACCACCAAAACCCATATAATAGTATGCGGTAGACTTTTTTCTCTTTGTGGGAGGAGCCTGCCGCTTATTTCTCCCAAGGAGTATACTGATACTATGCTGACTAAAGTTGTCAAATTCGGCGGCAGCTCCCTTGCCGACGCAGAACACTTCAGACGTGTCGCGGAGATCGTCCGCGCCGACCCCGCACGCCGCTATGTTGTGCCCTCCGCCCCCGGTAAGCGCAGCAAGGACGACGTAAAGGTCACCGATATGCTTTACCGCTGCTATGAGATGATCCGCGCCCATGAGAGCGCCGAGATCATTGACGCCTATTACGAGAATATCCGCAACCGCTATAACGGCATCATCCGCGAGCTGGGGCTGAACTTTGACATTTCGGGTGAATTGACCTATGTCAAAAATGCCATGTCGCACTCCTCCGGTCGGGATTTCGCCGCCTCCCGCGGTGAATACCTGAACGGTCTGATCCTGGCCAAGTACCTGGGCTTTTCCTTTATCGATGCCGAGAACGTGATCTTTTTCCGCGACAACGGCACCTTTGACGAGGAGCGCACCAACGCGGTGCTTTCCGAGGAGCTGAAAAAGCACGAATACGCCGTGATCCCCGGCTTTTACGGCTCTATGCCCAACGGC
Organism: Clostridia bacterium; assembly: GCA_017451735.1. Taxonomy (GTDB): domain Bacteria; phylum Bacillota; class Clostridia; order Oscillospirales; family CAG-272; genus Firm-07. The sequence goes on along the minus strand of JAFTNU010000027.1, from coordinate 29,859 downwards.
ACCGTCAAGACCTTCTCCCGCGGCGGCTCGGATGTCACCGGCTCGATCGTTGCCCGTGCGGCAAATGCCGATCTTTACGAGAACTGGACCGATGTATCGGGCTTTTTGATGGCGGACCCCCGCATTGTGGATAATCCCCCTCCCATCGAGACCATCACCTACCGTGAGCTCCGCGAGCTTTCCTACATGGGCGCCACCGTGCTCCACGACGAGGCGATCTTCCCCGTGCGCTACGCCAACATTCCCATCAACATCCGCAACACCAACGCCCCCGAGGATGCGGGCACCATGATCGTCTCCAACGCCACCGGCTATGATGCCAAGCGCATCATCACGGGCGTGGCGGGTAAGAAGGGCTTCTCGGTCATCCACATTGAAAAGGATATGATGAACTCCGAGATCGGCTTCGGCCGCCGTGTACTGGAAATCCTGGAGGATCATGAGATCTCCTTTGAGCACCTTCCCTCGGGCATCGATACCATGAGCATTGTGGTATCCACCCAGTGTCTGGAGGGTAAGCGGGAGCGACTGATCAACTCCATCGGACGTCTGGTCCGTGCCGATCATGTAGAGATCCTGGACGGTCTTTGCCTGATCGCCGTGGTGGGTCGCGGTATGGTCAAGGCAAAGGGCACCGCGGCGCGCGTCTTTAACGCCGTATCCAACGCCGGTGTCAACATCCGCATGATCGACCAGGGCTCCAGCGAGCTGAACATCATTCTCGGCGTGGACGAGGATGCTTACGAGACGGCACTTTCCGCCATCTTCAACGAATTCGTCAAATAAGGAGAACCAAAATGGATTGTCTGTTCTGCAAAATTCTTGCGGGAGAGATTCCCTCCTCCAAGGTCTATGAAAACGAGTGGGTGTACGCCTTCCGCGACATCAATCCTCAAGCCCCCGTGCACGTGTTGGTGATCCCCAAGGAGCATATTCCCTGTGCCGACGGCGTCACTGCCGAAAACAGTGCCGTGGTGGCAAGGATCTTTGAGGCGATCCCCGAAATTGCCAAGCAGGAAGGGCTGACAAACGGCTACCGCGTGATCACCAACTGCGGCGAGGACGGTTGCCAATCGGTCAAGCATCTGCATTTTCATCTGCTGGGCGGCAAGAAGCTGTCCGAGCAAATGGCGTAAATCGAAGCCACCGTAAAACGACCTGCCGCCGGAAATCCGGCTAAAAAACGCCTCCCTTGTGTAAAGAGAGGCGCCGAGCATACCTCACCGACGGTGAGGTGGGATGAGGCGGAGGGATTGTCATTCAGCGAAGAAATACCCGTTTTCTAACAATCCCTCCGGCGCCTTTGGCGCCAGCTCCCTTTACACAAGGGAGCCTTTTTACATTGAGTTCATTTTGGAAAGGATCGGTTATGCCGGAATTCAAGCACCCCGATCTGTTCGGGCGGCTCGCCGCCGAGCAGAAATCTACCGTCCCCCGCGCCGTTCTGCTTTACGGCATGGGCAACGGCGCTGACAAGATCTTGGCCGAATTGTCGGCAAAAAGCATACCCGTTGCGGGATTTTTCGCCAGCGATGGCTTTGTGCGCGGGCAATTTTTTCACGGACAGCGGGTGCTCTCCTTCTCCGAGGTGCGGGAACGCTATGCCCCCGAGGACTGCGTGATCCTACTGGCCTTCGGCTCGGCGCGCCCCGAGGTGCTGGAAACGGTACAAAGGGTCGCCGCCGAATATGAAGTGCTGGTTCCCGACATGCCGGTCTGCGGAGGACCCTTGTTCGATGCGGCATTTTATGACATCCACCGCGACGAGATCGCCGCGGCGCGGGCATTGTTTGCCGATGAGGCATCCAAGGAGTTGTTTGACAAGATCATTGCCTTTCGCCTGACAGGCGATTTTCGCACTCTGATGGACGCGGTCAGCGAAAGGAGCGCATGGGATATTTTGAAGGAATCCCGCATAACGGTGCGCAAAATCGCCGATTTCGGTGCCTATACGGGCGACAGTGCAAGAGCGGCTATGGCTCTTTTTCCCATCAATCTGATCCTGGCGGCCGAGCCCGACCGCCGCAACTTCCGCAAGCTGAGCGACTGGAGCGGGACGGTGACCGACTGCACGGTGGAATGCCACCGTGTGGCGGTCTGCGATACGATGGGCGAGGCGTTGTTTGACGATTCGGGTAACCGCAATGCAGGGCTATGCACGGGAAAATCCCATGTCACCGTTTGCACCGACACCCCGGACGGCCTGTTGGCGGGACGGGCGGTGGACTATATCAAATACGACATCGAGGGCGCGGAGGCAAGCGCCCTCAACGGGTCGGTCAAAACCATCCGCACCTTTACGCCCGCTCTCAGGATCGCCCTGTACCATCGCAGTGCGGATCTCTTTCAAATCCCCCTACAGCTTTCCGAAATCAGTAACCGTTATCGACTTTATCTGACCCGGGAGCGCAGCTTCCCCGCCTGGGATATCGATCTGGTGGCTATTCCCATAGAGCGGCATACATCATAGGCCTTTCCCCCTTCCGGGCGGCTTCATCCGACATGGCTTGCAACCATGTCGGATTTTTTCACCTTTTCATTGCTTTTTGCATTGTCAAATCCCCCCACAAGCGTTACAATAAAAGCAATATAGGAAAGGAGTTTTTACAATGTCCCAATTGAAGCCCTTAACGCTGACCCCCTTTACCACAAAAGAGATTAAGCCCCGCGGTTGGATGCGCCGCCAATTGGAGATCCAGGCGGCAGGCCTTGCGGGCAATCTGGATCGGATCTGGCCCGATGTTGCCGACAGTAGCTGGATCGGCGGCTCCCATGAGGCTTGGGAGCGCGTTCCTTACTGGCTGGACGGGTTCATTCCCCTGGCCTATCTTCTTGAGGATGAGGAGATGATCGCCCGCGCCAAAAAATACATTGACGCCATCATCGCCCGTCAAAGGCCTGACGGATGGCTCTGTCCCTGCGATGACAAAAAGCGCGCCCGCTATGACACCTGGGCGCTGGAGCTGATCTCAAAGGTGCTGGTTCTTTGGTACGATTGCTCGGGCGACACCCGCATCCCCGATGTACTTTACCGCGCCATGAAAAACTTTGACCACCATACCAACAGGCATTTGGTATTGGATTGGGGCTCTGCTCGCTGGTTTGAGATTCTGTTTGCCCTTTACCGCCTCTACGACTGGTATCATGAGGATTGGATCCTGGGGCTATGCGACAAAATGGCCGCGGCAGGCGTGGATTGGCGCAATGTTTTTGAATACTGGCAGTACAAGGAGCCCCGTTTCGGTCCCCAGGCCTGGGGATTGCTCCATCATGTGGTCAATCAATCCATGATGCTGAAGAGCCGCGCCCTTTACAGCCGCCGTACGGGGGAGGATCCCGAAGCCTTTGCCAACAAGGCCCTCTCCATGCTCATAAAGGCGCACGGTCAACCCTACGGCATCTTTTCGGGGGACGAATGTCTTGCAGGTACCTCGCCTATTCAAGGCACCGAGCTCTGTGCCGTGGTGGAGGCCATGTTCTCATATGAAACACTGCTCTCCATTACCGGCAATCCCGTCTGGGCCGATCGCGCCGAGTTTCTTGGCTTCAATGCTCTGCCCGCCACCTGCTCCCCCGACATGTGGAGTCATCAGTACGATCAGATGGCCAATCAGAACGCCTGCCGCATTATCCCCCGGGAGGTGATCCAGTTCACCACCAACAAGGGGGAGGCGCACCTCTTTGGCCTTGAGCCCGAGTTCGGCTGCTGTACCTCCAATATGGGCCAGGGCTTTCCCAAGCTGGCACTCTCGGCCTTTATGAAAACCGATCGGGGCATTGCCTCCACCATTCTGGTTCCCGCCGCGGTAACCACAGAAATCGGTGGCAAAAAGGTGACGGTGGAGCTGGATACCCGTTATCCCTTCCGCAGCACACTGACCTACACCGTACGCACCGATGCGCCCGTTTCCTTCCCCCTCTCGATCCGTATTCCCGGCTTTGCCAAATCTGCCAAAGTGGACGGAAAATCGGCACCCGTTGGTGAATTTTACGTTCTGGATCGCCAATGGAGCGGCGAGACCACCGTAACGTTAGAGCTGGAATTTTCCACCGAGATGGCCGAGGGCTTTGAGGGCATGTTCAGCGTCAAGCGCGGTCCTCTGCTCTATGCTCTGCCCATCGGTGACGAGTGGCACCGTCTGGAGTACGAAAAAAACGGTGTTCTGCGCAAGTTCCCCTACTGCGACTATGAGGTATTGCCCACCACGCCCTTTGCCTTTGGCTTTGTAAGTGACAAATTTGAGCTTGTGGAAAGCGACCCCGAGACCGAATATCTCTTCTCGCCCGAAGGCGCTCCCGTAGCCCTGGAGACCGAACTTGCCCCCGTAGAATGGGGCGAGGAAAACGGCCATTGCAAGGCCGTGCCCGAAAGCCGCAAGGCCACAGGTAAAGCCGAGAAAATGCGCCTGATCCCCTACGGCTGCACCAATCTGCGCATGGCAGTGCTCCCCATGATCGAGTGATTTGTTTGATTGGTAAAATAATTTTTGTACACGCGGCAAAAATTCATATTTTCGCCATAAATGTATGGTAGGATACTATATATGTAAATCCAAATCCACATTTACGCCTATATATGGCGATAGAAAGGTGTCATGAATCACTCTACGAACAAACTGGCTCTTTTTTTCAAGGGTATGCTGATGGGCTTTTGCGGCCTGGCGATCCCGGGGCTGAGCGCAAGTACCATTGCCATCATCTTTCTTGTCTATTATGACATGATCTATGCCATCAGCCATATTCTGAAGCAGCCCAAGAAAAGCATTACTTTTCTTGCGGTGCTGATCGCAGGCTACGGTGCCGGTGCGTTGGTGGGCGCAGTGGCAGTCAACACCATATACATCGCCTTCCCCGTCCCCATGGTGGGCGCGGTACTCGGCTTTCTGATCGGTACCATCCCGCGCATGACGGTGGAGACCCGCAAGGATTTCAAAAAGCCGGTCAATATTCTCATCATGATCGGGGTCGCCATCATCTTTTTGCTCTACACCTTCCTTGTTTCCAGCAAGCAGGATCTGGTGTTTGACACCGACATCCGCTTCCCCCTTGACTACATCATTATGGCCTCGGTGGGTATCGTGACCTCCACCACCCTTGTCGTGCCCGGTGTGGATTTTGCCGTCACCCTGATGGCATTGGGATACTACTACGCCCTCATCGATCTGATGGGTAACTTCCCCGCTCTGATCATGCACCCCTCCCGTCTGTTTCTGCTGTTGGCCTATGTGGTCGGCTACGGCATCGGCTCCTTCTTCCTTTCCAAGGGTCTGCGCTACCTGACCAAGCGCTATCCCCGTCAGCTCCACTGCGTAAACTATGCATTGGTCTGCGTGGCACCCTTGATCGTATTGAAAAAATGCGTGCTGGATAACCCCAACTTCTGGGTGCACTTCACCGGCCCCCAGATGGTCTGGGCCATCGTCCTGTTCGGCGTCGGATTCTTTGCTTATACCTGGGTTCCCATCGTCCTGCGCTATGTGGGATTGATTCCCAAGGATACGGCCGAGGCCGCCCAGAAGGTAGCGGATGCAGCCAAGGCCGCCGAGCCACTCCCGGATCTGAAAAATCAGCATACGGAATCCCCTGTCCCCGACACGGCCGAAACGGCCCCTGCGGAAGAAGCGGATCCCGCTCAAGTCACAAAAGCCGAATAAAAAGAAGCACCACTGTATGCGTGTTATCCTTAACAGAGAGTACGGCATGAATTGTGCCTTTGGCACATTGGTTGCAATTCAATAAAAACGGATAGAGCAAGAATATAAGGATTTTCTCCTTGTATTCTTGCTCTTTCTTCGTTATAAGAGTTTTGCCTTAGCCTTAGCCCATAATGTAATGTTTTATTCGGCTCAGAGCTCCTCGACCGAAACCACGCCCTCGATCTCTGCCAAAGCGGTCATGAGCTTATCGTGGGTCAGCTTGCGGGGCAATTCCAGCGAAAAGATGGCGCAGGGATTGCGGGTGGCGGCACCGGACTTGGTGATCTGCAAATCGGTCACGCTGACGCTGTGTCCCCGCATATAGTCGGTCATCTGATTCAGCGCCTCGGTCTCCTTGTACTCGATGTACAAATGAACGGTACGGGCCGTGGACATGATGAAATACTCAAAGCGGGAAAGGACCAGCTCCACCACCAGCACCAGGACCGTGGTGATCAGCGCCGCCTCAAAATACCCTGCACCGATGGCCAGGCCCACAATGGCGGAGGTCCAAAGACCCGCCGCAGTGGTCAGCCCCTTGACCTGACGGCGCTTGGTTACGATGATGGTACCCGCACCGATGAAGCCGATGCCCGCAATCACCTGAGCGCCAAGACGCGCCAGGTCGGTAAAGAGCTTCAGCTCCAGATAGATGTACTGGCTGGTGATCATGGTCAGCGACGCACCCAGGCAAATCAGAATATGGGTACGGAAGCCCGCAGGGCGACGCTTGCGTTCACGCTCGATACCGATCACGCCGCCGCAGATCACGGCAAGAAACATACGCGCCACCGCGCCCCACATATGGAATCCGTCTGCAAAACGGAGATAATTCAAAAATTCCTGCATGACAGTCGCCTCCTTACAGTTCTTCGATGGAGCGGACATTTTCCACATCCGCCAGCAAGGTCAGAATCGCGGTGTGCGACATCCGCTTGGGCAATCGCACGGAGAATACGGCACTGGGATTTTTCCCCTCCACCTTGGTCTTGTGAATCTCTACATCATAAATACGGATATCCTGCGCCTTGATGGCCGAAATGATCTTACCCAGATCGTCGATATGCACGAATTCCACATTCAGGTTGAGATTGCGCGCTTTGGCAAGGATCAGACGCTCCAGACGGGTAAACAGAATAATGGTGACGCTGATCAGGACGCACCCCACAAGGGCGCCCTCCACAAATCCCGCACCGATACAAAGCCCCATGCAGGCCGAGGCCCAAAGCCCTGCCGCAGTCGTCAGGCCCTTGACCTCCAATTGCCCTGTGACAATGATGGTGCCGGCACCCAGGAAGCCGATGCCATTGATGACCTGCGCACCCAGACGGGCCACATCGGTGGTACCGACGGTGGTTCCCGCCTCCAGCAGGATCTTACCCCAATAGGTGTTGGTCATCATGGTAAGGTATTGGCTGATCAGCATAGCCAGTGCCGCGCCGATGCAGACCAGCATATGGGTTCTGAAGCCGGCGGGACGGCGCTTGCGTCCTCGCTCCAAACCGATCACACCGCCGCAGAAGGCCGCCACGCAAAGGCGGAACAGCGTTACGTAAATGCTGTTATCGTAAGTCATGTAGCGTAAAGGCTCTAAAAAAGGAAGCATCTTTCCTATCCTTTCGTATGTAATGGGAGCGCGCTCATTGCGCGCTCGCTTCATAAAGGGTCACTGCCACTTGGATCTCGGCCCCGTTCCGCCAGACGGTCAGGGTCACGGTTTCACCTGTATGATGGCGATTGGCCTCGCTGATCAGCGTGGTGACAGAAGAGACATTCAGACCGTTGATCTTCATAATAATATCACCAACCTGCATCTTGTTCACGGCATCCCCGCCATTGATCGCGGTCACATAGACGCCGTCCTTTTCCATATAATGATACCCTTCCTGCTGCGTTTCGGAGGACTCCATAGCCCCCGTCAGCGCATTGGGCTCATCGGAATACCAATAGCCGCTAAGACCGCCATGACCCGTAACGCCCAGAAGCGACCGCCCCTCGGCAATCGGATTGACCCCCGTAAAGGATCCCTTTTGAATGATGGCATCGGCAATGGTCTTAACCCCATCGATGGGGAGGGCAAATCCGATACCGTCATAGTAAGACCCGCCGTAATAGGAGACCTTCATGACCACAACGCCCACCACTCTGCCGTACATATCGGCAAGGGGGCCGCCCGAGTTGCCCGGGTTCACGCTGGTGTCGGTCTGGATCAGCGTCATTTTCTTGACGATAGTACCGTCGGTATCGGTCAGCGAAACCAAGCGATTGGTGGCCGATACCTTACCGAAGGTAGAGGTCCCTGCGTAATCGAGCTTAGCGGGCGTACCGATGGCGACCACATCATCGCCCACCAGAAGATTGGCAGAGCTGCCCAAGGTAACGGGAACAAGGTCCCGGGCCTCGATTTTGAGAACAGCAATATCCGCCGCCGCATTGAAGCCCTTTACGGTAGCATCGTACGCCGTGCCGTCAGCCAGAAGGACCTGCGTCGATTCGGCAGATTCCACAACATGATAATTGGTGATGATATAGCCGTCGGCCGAATAAACGAACCCCGAGCCGATGGCACTGCCCGCGCTTGTGGTGACTGATATGGTCACGGTGGATTTCTTCACTGCGTCGGCGGCCTCGTTCGGGGTCAGCAGACCGCTCGTGCCGTCATCCTCGCGTACATAGATCACGCGCTCCGTGTAGAGATTACGGATGATCTGAAATCCCTCATCTCCCAGCCATAGCGTAAGCACCAGCAACAACACACAGATACCGAAAATGCCGCCGAAAACAGCAAAGAATGCACCCATGCCGCGCTTTTTCTTTTTTCTCTCGTCGGCGGGATCCTTGATGGGTGGCACCGCAGACGGAGTACCGAAATTCCAGGCCGGCGGTGGGGATGAGGGCGCCTCCGTGGCAGGCGGATCCGTGGGAGCCTCTTGCTCGGGAGCAGATGCCTCAACCGTCTCTCCCCGGGTGGGCTCCCCTTCGGGCACGGATGCGGCGTCGGCTACGGCGTCCTCCCGGACGGGCGGGGTTTCACCCGCTCCTTCTTCTATCTTTTTTTCTTCTTCCATGCTAACTCCTTTACTCTTGAGCCAAAGGCAGGGTGAAGCTGAAGCTGCAATACACGCCCTGCTCACTTTCCACCCAGATCTTTTCGTGATGGGCATCCATAATGGTTTTGGCAATAAACAGACCAAGACCCGCACCGCTCTTATCCAATCCCCTGCTCTTATCCCCTTTATAGAAACGCTCAAACACAAAGGGCAGGTCGGCGGCGGCAATGCCCTCACCTTCATTATAAACGGTAACCATAATGCGGTGTTCCTTCACGGCGGTCAGCGAAATGCTGAGCTTTCCGCCCTCTCTCGAGAATTTTACCGCATTATCGCAAAGGTTATACAGAATCTGATAGACTGCGTCATGATCGGCGTAAGCGTTCATCCGCTCCTCATCACAGGAAAAGGACACCTCCAGATGCTTGGCCTCGATCTTGGTCTCAAAGGAGATCAGGATAAGCCGCGCCATCTCGCAAATATCAAAAGGACGGTAGTCGAATTTGCGATCCCCCGCCTGGATGCGGGAAATATCCAAGAGGGAGGTCACCAATCGCGCAAGGCGTTGAACCTCGGTGCGGATCAGCTCCAGGTAATAATCCCGCTTTTCGGGCGGAATAGCCCCCGACAGGATATTGTCGATGAACCCCGAAATGGTGGTCATGGGGGTGCGCAGATCGTGGGACACGTTTGCCACAAAGGTATTACGCATGACCTCGAGCCGGGAAAGCGAGTCTGCCATATTATTGAATGCAACGGCCAATTCCGCCACCTCGTCATTGCCCCGTACGGGCACGCGGGCATCAAAGTTCCCTGCAGCAAACTCCTTGGCCATGCGGCTCATATCCTTCAAGGGCCCGATCACGCGCTCGGTGATGATATACACGGCAATCAACGCCGCCAGCATGACCCACAGAGAGGCCACCAGAATGGTTTTGATCATGACCCCCAACAGCGCGTCCTGTGTGGCCGATGTAGAGCAGGCAAACACCGTACCGCATACATAACCGTCGCCCGTAAATACGGGAGCGGTATAGAAAAAATGGGGGGTGTCGAATACACCGTCCAGTGCCTCAAACTCCGAAAGCCTGACATTATTATTGACTTCATCCATGATGTTGCGGGGCACCACCGCGTCGCTTGGTCCCGTCACGCCGTCTGCCGAGACCATGCGTACCACATGGCCGGCATTGTCCACCAACAGGATACTGACATCCTCATCGGTGGCGGAAAGAGCCCGCAGCATTCTGTCCACGTCCTCCACTGAGCCCTCGATCATCTGAGTAAAATTGGTCTTGGACAGTGTTTCGGTCCGCGCCTCCAGAAACTCGGCAGCACCCGACGCCGCATTGGAAAGCAATTTCTCCTTGGCGTTGACCGCATAGCTGTTGACCATGCCCGTGATGATCAGCACCAGCACCAGAAAGCTGACAAAGATGATGAGCATGAAGGTCAAAATATATTTGGCGAATACGCTTTTAAACATAGACGTCCTCGCTTTTTTGCGTTTTCGTTTGAAAGCCGAATGCCGCCGTGAATCAGTCAGCGGCGGCATCATAACTCATTAGTTGTAAAGCTCGAATTTATAACCGATGCCCCAAACGGTCTTCAGTGCCCATTTATCGGAAACACCCTCCAGCTTTTCGCGCAGGCGCTTGATATGTACATCCACGGTTCTGGAATCGCCAAGGAAGGCAAAATCCCAGACATGCTCCAGCAGCTGCTCACGGCTGAACACCCGGTTGGGATTGGAGGCAAGGCAATAGAGAAGCTGCAACTCCTTGGGGGGGATATCCACCTTCTTGCCCTTCAATTTCAGCTCGAACTTCTCCTGACTGATCTCAAAATTTTCAAACTTGATCACATCGCCCTCGTCCTGGTGCATATGTGCCTGGTAACGGCGCAATACCGCCTTGACTCTGGCAGAAAGCTCCTTGAGATCGAAAGGCTTGACCACAAAATCGTCGGCACCCATCTCAAGACCCAGAACCTTGTCAAAGACCTCACCCTTGGCCGTGACCATAATGACCGGCTTGACCGACTCCTTGCGGATCTCGGCCAACACCTGCTGACCGTCCATTTTGGGGAGCATGATATCCAAAAGGACCAAATCGGGGGAGCCCGATTTAAAAGCGGCCAGACCCTCTATACCGTCCCCTGCCGTGAGAACCTCGCAGCCTTCCTTCTCGAAGTGCGTTTTCAGTATATCACAAATATTGGGGTCGTCATCCACGACCAGCAGTTTGGTTCCAACCATGGCAAAAAGCCTCCTTCCGAATTCACATTGATTCCGTTCCTGTTATATTTTCCCAAATCAAGTTGCATACCGTGTGACGGCTCGGTGAAAAATACTGTCGATTACTGTCGCTCGGGTACGCGCTTGGCATTTACTATACTATTCTAACATATTTTTTACTTTTTGAAAAGGCTTTTTTGAAAAAAACCTATAAATTTTAAATAAATTGCGTATTTTGTCTGCAGAAACAATTTTCCGGCAAGTAAATTTCCCCTACCCCTTGCAAAACAAATTATTTTGCGATATAATGAAGTGATTAACACTTGATAAGGAGACCTCTGATGAAGCTTGGTATCGTAGGACTTCCCAATGTGGGAAAAAGCACACTGTTCAACGCCCTGACCAACGCAGGCGCCGAATCCGCCAACTATCCCTTCTGCACCATCGAGCCCAATGTGGGTGTGGTGGCCGTGCCCGACAGCCGTATGGACTATCTTGCCAATATGTACAACCCCGAAAAGTACACCCCCGCCGTGATCGAATTTGTGGACATTGCAGGCCTGGTACGGGGCGCCTCCAAGGGGGAGGGCCTTGGCAACAAGTTCCTTTCTCACATCCGTGAGGTGGATGCCATCATCCATGTGGTGCGTTGCTTCAACGACGACAACATCATCCACGTAGACGGTGCCGTGGACCCCATGCGGGATGTGGAGACCATCAACATGGAGCTGATCTTTTCCGATATGGAGATGGTGGAGCGCCGCATCGACCGCGTTAAAAAAGCCATGAAGGGTGACAAGACGCTGGCGGGCGAGCTGGCGTTGTTCGAGCGCATTTACAAGGCGCTCTCCGACGGGTTCACGGCGCGCACCGTGGAGCTCAGCGAGGACGAGCGGGCCATGCTGTACGACACGCCCCTGCTGACCATGAAGCCCGTGATCTACGTGGCAAACGTCAGCGAGGACGAGGCCGGCTCCGAGCCCATGGACAACCCCCACTATGTCAAGCTCAAGGAATTTGCCGCAAGCGAGCATGCCGAGGTGCTCCCCGTCTGCGCACAGATCGAAGCGGAGATCGCCGAACTGTCCGGTGAGGAGAAGCAGGCATTTCTCGAGGATCTGGGCATTGCCGAGAGCGGCCTTGACCGCCTGATCAGAGCAAGCTATTCTCTGCTGGGTCTGATCAGCTTTCTAACCGCCGGCCCCAAGGAGGTTCGTGCCTGGACCATCGTGCGCGGCACCCGCGCTCCCGGCGCCGCAGGCAAGATCCACAGTGATTTCGAGCGTGGCTTCATCCGTGCCGAGGTGGTCAGCTTTCACGACCTTGAGCGCATCGGCTCCATGAACGGCGTTAAGGAGGCGGGACTTCTGCGCAGCGAGGGCAAGGAATACGTGATGCAGGACGGAGACATTGTGGTCTTCCGCTTCAACGTCTGATGCGGGCCCGCAAGAAAAAGCACGGTGCCGAGCGCATTGCCGCCTGCGCCCACCTGCTGATCCAGGATCCCACCGTCCTGAAGGACGATCCGCAAGCCCCCTTCCACGAAGTGCTCCCCCTGCATCTGGAGATCGGATGCGGCAAAGGCAGCTTTGCCTGCGGCATGGCGGCCGCCAACCCGCAGGTGAATTTTATCGCCATGGAGCGTGTCCCCGATGTGGCGTGTCTGGCGCTGGAAAAGGCCGAGAACGCCAAGGACACCCGCCCCGACAATCTGCGCTTTCTCATCGGCAACGCCGAGAATCTGGTGGAATGGTTTCCGCCACACAGCATTGACTGCCTGTATCTGAATTTCAGCGATCCCTGGCCCAAATCGGGACATGCCAAACGGCGGCTCACGCACCGTATTTTTCTTGAAAAATATAGAACGGTATTAAAAAAAGGCGGCATTTTACGCTTTAAGACCGACAATGTGGGGCTGTTTGATTTCTCGCTTGAGGAATTTGAAGCCATGGGCCTTCCCATGACCGATCTCACCCGCGATCTGCATAACAGCCCCTTGAACGAGGGCAATGTGATGACCGAGTATGAAAAAAACTTTTCGGAAAAGGGATTTCCCATCCATGCCGTAACGGTACATTTTTAAGGAGTTTTCATGAATATTGAATCATTGGTAATGAACAACCGCAGCTACCGCGGCTTTGACGAGAGCACCCCCATCACCCGAGAGATCATGACCGACCTGGTGGACCTGGCCCGCCGCACGGCATCCGGCATGAACAAGCAACCCTTGCGCTATCGCATCCTCTCGGACAAGCAGGATATCGAGAAGATGGTGGCCAACGCCCGCTTCGGCACGGCACTCAAGGATGTCAAGCTTCCCCCCGAGAACGGGAAGCCCACCGGATTCATTCTGATCTTTACCGACAAGGAGGCGGGCAGTCCCGCCACGCTTGCCCTGAAGGATGTGGGCATTGCCGCCCAGACCATTCTTCTTGCCGCCACCGAACGGGGCTTTGGCGGCTGCATGCTGGGCAGCTTCAATCCCGAAACACTGATGGCGGATTTCGGCATTGACGGCCGCTACGAGCCTCAGCTGGCCATTGCACTGGGCACCCCTGCCGAGCGTGTGCTGTTGACCGACGAGCACAACGGCTCCCTTACCTACTATCGTGATGCCGCGGGCAACCATTGCGTTCCCAAGCGCCGCTTGGAAGAAATTCTGATTTGACGAAAAAGCCGCAACATGCGCGAAAAATCTCGCACCGTTTGCGGCTTTTTTGAACGGAGATATTATGAAAGAAAATTTTGAGCCCTGCGGCGTGCTGGTGATCGACAAGCCCCGGGGAATGACCTCCCACGATGTGGTAGGAAGGGTGCGGCGGCTCTACCACACCCGCAAAGTGGGCCATACGGGGACCCTTGACCCCATGGCCACCGGTGTGCTGGTGGTGCTGGTGGGCCGCGCCGCCAAGGCCGCAGAATATCTGAGCGTGCACAGCAAGGAATACTTGGCGGTCATGCGTCTGGGGCTAACCACCGATACCGAGGACGTAACAGGCCAAATTCTCACCACGTCCGGGGACATTCCGTCCCCTTCGCGGGTCATGGAGGTGGCTAAGACCTTTGAGGGCGACATCATGCAGGTGCCCCCCATGTACAGCGCATTGAAGATCGGCGGCAAAAAGCTGGTGGATCTGGCGCGAAAAGGCATTGAGGTGGAGCGCGAAGCACGCCCTGTCACCGTTCATTCCCTTTCCTGCAAGCATATCAAGGAAAACGATTACGAGTTGCGCGTGGTCTGCTCGGCGGGCACCTACATCCGCACCCTTTGCGCCGATATTGGCAAGGCTCTGGGCTGCGGCGGTATCATGGCCGAGCTGGAACGGCTTTCCGTGGGAGATTTTTCTCTCGCGCACACCGTGCCCCTTGAGGATATGGGGGACATGAGCGACGAGGAGCGGCTCTCTTACCTGCTCCCCATCGAATCCTTGTTTGACGGCCTCCCCGCCGTAGGACTCCCCGCTTTTTACGAAAGGCTTTGCCGCAGCGGATGCGAAATTTATCAAAAAAAGATCGGGACCGAGCACAAAATCGGTACACGTGTTCGGATTTGCGATGCAAGCGGCCGTTTTTTTGCCCTTGGCGAGATACGGGAATACGAGGAAGGAACGGCCATAAAGGCGATCAAGCAGTTTGATATCTGACACAAAAAAGGAGCCGCCGCATTTCGTGTGAAGTGCGGCGGCTCCTTTTTATCGGGATAGATGTTCAAAAGCCGAAATAGCGTTGGGCATTACCGTAGCTGACACCCTCGACCAGATCCTTGAGGGCCTTTTCGTCATAGGGGAATTCCCCGTTCTCGACCCAATCACCCAGCAGACCGCAGAAGATGCGGCGGAAATATTCATGACGGGGATAGGACAGGAAGCTGCGGGAGTCGGTCAGCATCCCCAGGAAGTTACCGATAGAGGCAAGCCCCGCAAAGGAGCGCATCTGCTCACGCATACCGTCAAGGCGATCCTGGAACCACCAGGCACTGCCCTGAACCACGCGGGGCGCACCGTCCTCGGCACCGGCAAAGGCACCGCAAAGGGTGGCAACTGCGTCATTATCCGCACCGTTCAGGGAGTAAAGGATGGTGCGAGGCAGGCCGTCACAGCCGTTCAGATAGTTGAGCAGTCGGGCGAATTCGGCGGTGTTGTTGGCACCGTGGATGATGTCGTAGCCCGTATCGGGGCCCAGCCGACGAAGCATGCGGTCATTGGGATTGCGGTAAACGCCGAAGTGCAGCTGCATCACCATGCCGCGGCGGACGTATTCCCGACCGAAGAAGCGCAGCATCTGGCAAACAAAGAGCGAAACCTCCTCGGGCTCTACGTTTTTGCCGTCACTATCCAAGGCGCGACCAAAGATCTCCTTTGCGTGGAACTCATCGGGCTCTACAAAGCGGAAATTGTCCAAGGCATGATCGGCGGCGCGGCAACCGAGCGCCTGGAAACGGTCCAGAGACACGCGGTAGGCATCCAGCAGTGTATCGTAGTCGGTGATCTCCACACCGTTGGCCGCACCCAGAGCGAGAATGTAATCGCGGATCCCCTTCTTGCCGATGGCAAGCCCCTTATCGGGACGGAAGGAAGGTACCACACGGGTCGCAAAGCCATCCTTTTTCAGTTGCGCATGATATTCCAGCGAATCGGCGGGATCATCGGTGGTCCCCACCACCCTCACACCGGAATTGACGATCAGATTGCGGGCACTCATGGCAGGATCGGCCAGCTTCTCGGCGGTGATCTTCCAGATGGCGTCACAGTTCTCCTCGTTCAATATCAGGTCGCAGTCAAAGTAACGTCGCAGCTCCAGATGGCTCCAATGATAAAGGGGGTTCCCCGCCAGCTTGGGCATGCAGGTGCAGTAAGCACGGAACTTCTCGTAATCCGATGCATCACCGGTAATAAACCTTTCGGAAACACCGCAGGAGCGCATGGCGCGCCATTTATAGTGGTCGCCGTAAAGCCATACCTCGGTGATATTGTTATAGCGCTTATCCTCTGCGATCTCCTTGGGCGAGAGATGGCAATGATAATCAATGATCGGCTGCTTTGCGGCATAATCGTGATACAGATGCCGTGCCGTTTCGGTGTTCAGCAAAAAGTCTTTATCCATGAAAGGTTTCATGAGTTGTCCCCCTTTTTTAATATATCTGCATTGTAACATATCTCGCCGTGCTTTGCAAGTGGCAAGTAAAAAGAAAATTTATTTCGCAATATATTCGCCAAAACATTTGCTTTTTTGCGCGTAATATGATATAATGTTTTTATCTATTTCATCAAGGAGGCGGCGGCATGCGGGCGGATCTGCATACACACACCATATATTCCTTTGACGGCAGACCCGAGGCCACCGTGGATGCCATGTGCCGTTCGGCCATCGACAAGGGTCTGACGCATCTGGCCATCACCGACCACTGTGACATCAACGGCGAGCTGGAGGGCATCTATCCGATACTGGATAAGGAAGCGGTCTTCGCCGCAATATCCGCCGCCAAAAAGGCCTATGCGGGTCAGCTGCATATTCTGTTCGGTGTGGAGCTGGGACAGGCCACGCAATACCCCAAGGAGGCGCGGGCACTGCTGGAGCGTTACCCCTATGATATCGTGCTCGGCTCTCTGCACAATCTGGCGAAAACACCGGATTTTTATTACATGAGCCGACCCGATGGAGAGATTCCTGCCATGCAGCTCTCCGACATGTCGGACGACGGGATCAACGCACTGTTTGACCGCGTGCTGAGGGAATCCATGGATCTGCTGGATTTTGAAGGGATCCATGTGCTCACCCACCTGACCTATATGCACCGCTATGTGCGGCGGATCGGGCGCGAGATGGATTTTTCGCTCTTTGAGGATCAGCTGAAAGCCCTGTTTTTCAAAATGATCGAAAAGGGCGTGGCCCTGGAGCTGAACACCTCCACCCTTGACCGGGAGGGGATCACCATGCCCACCGCCGGGATCCTCGCGCTTTACCGTCGGTGCGGCGGGCGCCTGGTATCGGTGGCCTCGGATGCTCACCATCCCGACCGTATCGCACAGCACTTTGACACAGCCGCCGAAATCCTGACCGCTTGCGGCTTTACCGAGCTGGCAGTTCCCACCGCAAACGGCATTTTGACCTTTCAGATCGACTCCTAAAAACCAAAAAGGAGATGTACCATGCCACAACCCGATTTCAATGATTTCAGTCTGCTCTACCCCACCGCCGAAACGCGGCGTGCTCACTTCGCCCGGGAGGATGTGCCCCGCATTGACGATTTCACCCTGGAGGAGCTGGGGCTCCCCGAGATCCTGCCCCTGAAGAACTCCCGCCTCTCGGAATTCATGACCACCGATCCCGTGGTCATTTCCTACCGTCAGCAGGTCTTTGCCGATCTGCTTGCCCATGAGGAGATCGGCAAAACGCTGGGTAAGCTGATTCCCGTTCTGTTCGACATCATGGAGCTGCGCCGTCTGGAGGACGACAACGGTGATACCTCCGACTATCTCTCCAGCATGACCGAGATCGAGCTCTACATTTCCAGCATTGATATCCTTTACAAGGGGCTTTGCGGCAAAGAGTACGACAGCGTGGCCTTCCGGCGTCTTTCGTCCTATATTGCCGAGCTGGTGGAAAGCGACTATTACGCCGAGCTCAATCAACGTCTGGCCGAGCTGACCAACCGGGTCCGTGAGATCAAGAGCGTGACCATCGGCGTTAACCTGGATTCTCAGCTCCGCCCCCGCGATGCTGGCGTGCTCTCGATCAACCCCGAGTACTTCCGTTCGGGCGACACCCTGCACAAGATCCTGCGTCTGAATTTCAAGGAGGATCAATACACCTGTATCGCAAATCTGACACCGTTCGGCAAAAAACAGAGCGAAAACCAAAAAACCGCCCTCTCGCTTGCCTTCAATTCGGCCATCAACGAGGTCTATCGCCAGTCGCTCCGCTCCTGGAAAAAGATCGTTCAGACCTATGTGCTGGAAAACACCGACTTTCTGCTCGGGCTCCTGCCCGAATTCGAGCTGCTGGTCAAGGGCACCAATCTGATGCGGGCGTTGCAGATCAAAGGAAATAAGATCACGATACCCGAGATCAGGCCCGTGAGTGAGCGTGTGTTCCGGGCCACGGCTATCTATAACCCCGAGGTGGCGCTGAAGATCGACGATCCCATCGTAACCAACGATCTCATTTTCGATGAAAAGGCCACCATCTACGTGCTGACCGGCCCCAACCGCGGCGGCAAATCGGTCATTACCTGCGCCTGCGGTCTCACGCAGGCCATGGCACAGTTGGGCCTTTTCGTGCCCGCCGAAAAAGCGGTCCTGAGCCCCGTCGACGGCATCTTTACCCACTTCCCCACCGGCGCTGACGACACCATCGACAAGGGCCGCCTCGGGGAGGAGTGCGCCCGCCTTGGCGAGATCCTCGATGAGATCACCGAAAACAGTCTGGTGCTGTTGGACGAATCCCTTTCCTCTACCGGCTCCTTCGAGGCCTCCTATATTGCGGCGGAGGTTCTCTCCGGTCTTTCCCGCGTGGGTTGCCATTGCATTTTCGCCACTCATCTGCATGAGCTGGCGGCACAGATCGACAACATCAATGCCCGGGTGAGCGCCGAGGGCGGCGCGCCCATCGACACGCTGGTGGCAGGCATCGAGGCCCGGGGACGGCGCTCCTTCCAGATCATCCGCGCCAAGCCCGACGGTAAGAGCTATGCACGTGACATTGCGGAAAAGTACGGACTCACCTATGAAAGCATCGTCAAAAAGATCAAGCAAGATTAAGATCAAAGGAGACATACCATGGACAAAATTCTGAAGCTTTTGGAAGATAACGCGACACTCACCCCCGAGCAGCTGGCTGTGATGTGCAAAAAAGAAGTGGGCGATATCAAAAAAATCATCGAGCAATACGAAAAGGACGGTGTGATCCTTGGCTACAAGACCATGATCGACTGGGATAAGACCGATCGGGAATATGTCTCTGCCATGATCGAGGTCAAGATCACGCCTCAGCGCGACCGCGGCTATGATCGGGTAGCCGAACGCATTTACAACTACCCCGAGGTCCAGAGCCTGTACTTGATGTCGGGCTCCTATGACCTGGCGGTACAGATCGAGGGCAAGACCATGAAGGAGGTGGCCTATTTTGTGGCGCAGAAGCTGGCTCCCATTGAAGATGTCATCTCCACTGCCACCCATTTTGTGTTGCGTAAATACAAGGACAAGGGCGTAATCTACGGTGTGGTGGACGTGGACGAGAGAGGAAACTGTAACTGATGATCGACTATAATTCCGTTCTCTCGAAAACCGTGGTGGATCTGAAGAAATCGGGCATCCGCAAGTTCTTCGATCTGCTCAACGACGAAAGCATGAAGGATGTGGTGGGACTCACTGTGGGGCAACCCGACTTTGTGACCCCCTGGCACATCCGTGAGGCAGGCATCGAGAGCCTGCAAAAGGGCAAAACCTATTATACCGGCAACGCCGGCACCCCCGAGCTCCGTCAGGAGATCTGCAACTACCTTTCCCGCCGCTTCGGCCTTTCCTATGAGGTCAAGAATACCATTGTCACCGTGGGTGGCAGTGAGGCCATCGATCTGGCCATCCGCGCCGTGGTGGAGCCCGGCGACGAGGTCATCATCCCCACCCCCTCCTTTGTCTGCTACGAGCCCATCGTCCGCATGATGGGCGGTGTCCCCGTGATTGTGGAGACCAAATTTGAAGAAAAATTCAAGCTGACTCCCGCGGCCCTGAAGGCCGCCATCAGCCCCCGCACCAAAATGCTGGTGCTCCCCTTCCCCAATAACCCCACAGGCGCCATTCTCACCAAAACAGAGCTGGAGGAGCTGGCAGCGGTGTTGCGGGACACCAACATTGTCATTCTGTCGGATGAGATCTACGCCGAAATGACCTACGGTCGTCAGCACACCTCGATTGCCTCGATCGACGGAATGTGGGAGCGGACGATCCTGGTCAACGGCTTTTCTAAGGCCTACGCCATGACAGGCTGGCGCCTGGGCTTTCTGGCCGCCCCCGCTCCCATTGCCGAGCAAATGCTGAAGATCCATCAGTACGCCATTATGTGTGCTCCCACAACCAGTCAGCTGGCGGCGGTGGAGGCTCTGCGCAACGGCGACGAGGACATCCGCATGATGGTGGAGGAATACGACCGCCGTCGGCGCTATATCTATGAGGGTTTGCTCTCGATCGGTATCGATTCCTTTGAGCCGGAGGGCGCGTTCTACATCTATCCCGACATCCGCAAGTTCGGGCTCTCCAGTGATGAGTTCTGTAGTCGCCTCCTGTACGAATACCGCTGTGCCATCGTTCCCGGCACCGCCTTCGGCCGGGGTGGCGAGGGCTTTGCCCGCATCTCCTATGCCTACTCGGTCAAGCACATTACCGAGGCACTGTCCCGAATCGAAAAATTTGTCAAATCGCTGAAAAATTAAAAGAACACCTCGCCAAACGCGTACCGTTTGGCGGGGTATTTTAAAGGTATTGTCCGATTCTTCATTCCGATATACCCGAATGAAATCAGAGCCGCTTGAAAGCGGCTCTTTTTATGGCCCGGATGTGCGAAAATGCACCCAAAATATCGAAAAACGCATACCGTTTGCGGCTTTTCGCTTCAAACGAGAGATTCGTGCAGGGAGAATGCCTTCTCCAGGGCGCTTGAAAGCAAAACACCGATTGAGGAGACCAACAGGTCGATTTCCTTGGGAGAGACGAAATAGCCTCTGCCCTCCTCCAGGGTGCGGCGCAGGTCGTCGGTCAAATCCTGTTGGCCCGCACGGTAGAGTGCGTCATACACAAGGGTGGAGGAATCCACCACCGTGGGTACACCCAAGGCCATGACGGGTACACCCACGGTCTCGGCATTCAGGGCCCGACGCTTATTGCCGATGCCCGAGCCCGGATGAATGCCCGTATCGGAGAGCTGCACCGTGGCGGCAAGCCGTTCGGTGGAGCGGGCGGCCAGGGCATCTACGGCGATGACCAGGTCGGGCCTTGCGGCCTTGGTGGCTCCCCGCACCAATTCCACCGTTTCCAACCCCGTTTGGCCCAGAACACCGGGAGTCAGCGCCGCGATCTCACAAAGCCCCACGGTCGAAAACAACGCGTTGTCCAGGCGCCGCAGATGCCGTGTGACCGACAGGCGCCGCACGGTCTCGGGCCCGACGGCATCAGGCGTGATCTCGGCATTCCCCAGTCCCGCCACCAGCACCGAAAAATTGCCGCTGACCCGATGCCCGCACATCTTTTCGGCCATCTCTCTGATCTCCACGGCAAGGGCACAGCGCACCCGCTCCAGCTCACTCTCATCCAACATACGGATATCGCCGCAATCCACGGTCACATAGCACCCCATGGGCTTGCCGATGCGTTCTGCGGCCTCGGGAGTACGCACCTGCACCCGCAGGATATGGCATCCCCCCGCCTCGGCACGCCGGACGCGGATCCCCTCTCCCTCGGTATCGCCGCCGCACTCGGCGGCAAGATCGCTGCGCGCAAAATTCTCCATCCTTTGGTTCCTCCTTACCATATACTATCTTAAATTTTTCCCTTTTCCTAATTTTCTATGTGTAATCTGCCCAATTTTACCGGAAAACATTGTGCAAGTGTCCAAACCTTGTCTTTTTGTTCCATGGAATGCTTGAATTCGCGTGCGGATTGTGTTATAATATGGAATGTTAAAATGGCATTGAAGTATTTATACTTCCCTGCCCCTACCAAGGAGGAATACCGAAATGATGAAACGCGTTGTTGCTTTGATTCTTTGCCTTGCAACGGTTCTGCTTTGCCTGACCGCGTGCTCCAAGAGCGAAGATGACAAAGGCGCATACATCCGCATGTATCTGACCGAACCCGTCTATGATGTGGACCCCCTCAAGGCATTTGATAACGAGGCTACATTGCAGATCGTCAGCCTGCTGTTTGAGGGCCTGTTCTACGCCGACGAAAACGGCAAGCCCCAAAAGGCTTTGGTTGATGAGTATGAGTACATCGTAGATGAGGAAGAGGGCGAATACACCCTGCAGCTGATCCTCAAAACCACCAAGTGGTCCGACGGCGTTACACTGACCGCAACCGACGCACAGTACGCCTTCCGCCGTCTGCTTTCCCCCGACGTATCTCACACCGCCGCCGTTCTGCTCTATGACATCAAAAATGCCCGTGCCATTGCCGAGGGCAACGACTCCATGGATCACCTGGGCGTGACCGTGGTGGATAACACCACTCTGGAGATCGAATTTGAGCACGAGGTGGATATCGATGAGTTCCTGCTGACTCTGTGCAGTCCCGCCCTTTACCCCCTTCGTGACGACATTGTCGAAACCAACGAAAACTGGGCTAAAAAGAGCAGCACTATCGTAACCAGCGGCCCCTTTATGGTTCGTTCGATGGATTTTGTCTACAAGGACGGCTTTATTCTGGAGCGCAACAGCTACTACTACCGCGACCGCGTCAAGGATGACCTGGATAAATATGTGACCCCCTACCGCATCGTGGTGGACTACTCCACCGATGCCGTCGAGCAGCTGAAAACCCTGAACGGCGACGCTGCCGGCACCGTATATTACTTCGGTCATATCCCCCTCGCTGCCCGTAACGACGCACAGTTTGCAGAGCTTTTGAAGAAAGCCGATGTGACCGATGCACCTTCAACCCATGTTTACTACCTCAATCAAAACGCCGTGATCGGCGGTGAGGCGCTGTTTGCCAAGGCCGAGGTCAGAAAAGCCCTTTCCCTTGCCATCGACCGTAATGCCATTGCCGAAGCTCTGGTATACGCTACCGCCGCAGACGCCTTGGTTCCCTACACGCTCCGCAACCGTCCCGACCGCAAGGCCGCGTTCCGTGACGAGGATTACTCTTACATTGCTACCACCGGGAATGTGGAACAGGCCAAGCAGATCCTTTCCGATGCAGGTGTGAATGCAGGCTCCTATTCCTTCTCGATCACCGTGGCCGCTTATGACGAGGATCATATGGCCATGGCTGAATTGGTCAAGGCGGCCTGGTCCGCCCTGGGCTTTAAGGTGACCATCAACGCCGTTGATGTTGTCGAGATCATCGAAACGACCACAGACGCCAACGGCAAAGAAGTTAAGACTGCCACCGGCATGTACAACAATCCTTACAGAGATGCCTTGAACGCCGGCGACTTTGAGGTGATCGCCCTTGATCTGGTAGCCACCTCGGCAGACGCCTTCTCCTATCTGGCTCCCTTTGCCACCAAGTTCTCGGGCAATGCCATCGATATGAATCCCGAGACCAACCCCAACTATGAGCTGACCCCTCATATCACCGGCTACAACAGCGAGGCATACAACGCCAAGATCGAGGAGGCCTACGCCGCCGAGAGCTTCAAGACCCGCGCCGAGCTGTTGCACCAGGCTGAGGAAATGCTGATCAACGATATGCCCGTTATCCCCATCGTTTACAATCAGAACGTAGCACTGACGGGCAAGAAGCTTTCCGGCATCGAATCCACCTTCTTCTGCAATGCGGTATTGACCGAGGCCAAGCTTTCCGGCTATTGGAAAATCGCCCTGCGCGACGAATTCGTAACTGTGGAAGACGAGGAATCCGGCGAGGAAGCAGCCGACTAAAAAATCCAAGCACCTGCCACCGACGGTGGCAGGTGCTTTTCTGTAGAGATCCGCCGCTTTCGGCGGCGGATCTCATAATTTCTTCTTATTATATTTATTATTTGTTGGGAAACGGTAGACAAAAGGGCCAAAATGTGATATACTATTTCAGAATAAAGTGGCATGGGAGTTCACAAAATGGAAATTAAGGATCTTTCCCCCGGCGGCTTTGCCTGTGCCTGCTATCTGGTGTGCGAGGGCAAGGACGCGGTGCTGATCGATTGCTCGGCGCCTGTTGCAAGCGTAACGGCGGCCTTGGCAGAGCACGGTGCGCGGTTGCGCGCTCTTCTCTGTACGCACGGTCATTTTGACCATCTGCTCACCGCCGACGCATTGCGGAACACCTTCGGTGTGCCTCTTTTTGTGCACGAAAGCGATGCAGAAATGCTGTCCGACGGGCAGAAAAACGCCTATGCAACCTTCTTTGGCCATGATCGGACATGGTTCCCCGCACAGCAGACCTTCAAGGATGGAGCAGTATTGACCTTTGGCTCCCTTCGCTTTGAAGTGATGCACACCCCCGGGCACTCCAAGGGCTCCTCGGTCTTTCTTTGCGGTGATGTGGCTTTTACCGGTGATACGCTTTTTGCCGACAGCTATGGCCGCACCGACCTTTACGGCGGCGATCCCACCGCATTGCGCCACTCTCTGCAACGGCTTTCTGCCCTTGCCCCCGATCTGCACATCTACCCGGGGCACGGCTCACATACTACCCTTCATGAGGCCATGGAGCGCTTATTCTGAATGATGATACTAAAACGATTTGAGGTTAAACGATGATGGACACAATTGCACTTGCCGAACTGCTTTTCCCCCACGTAACACTGACGCCCGCCGACATGGAGGCGCGCTTCCCCGCGCGCAATCTGCCCGAAGGCGCCATCGTTTCCCGCATGGCACCCAGCCCCACGGGCTTTGTACATCTGGGCAACCTGGTACAGGGACTCACCTCCGAGCGGATGTGCCACCAGTCGGGCGGTCTGCTTTTCCTGCGTGTGGAGGACACCGATGCCAAGCGCGAGGTCCCCGGTGCGGTACAGACACTGATCGAGGGCTTACGACATTACAACATCAACTTTGACGAGGGCGCTACCATTGACGGCGATGCCGGCGATTACGGCCCCTACCGACAGCGACAGCGTGTAGAGATCTATCACGTATACGCCAAGCAACTGGTGCTTCAGGGCGAGGCTTACCCCTGCTTCTGTACCGAGGAGGAGCTTGCCGACATCCACGCCCGTCAGGAAGCTGAAAAGGCCAACTACGGCTATTTCGGCAAATGGGCCGTTTGGCGTGACCGCTCCCTTGAGGAGATCCGGGCGGAGCTGAGCAAGGGCACCCCTTACGTGCTTCGCTACCGTTCCACCGGTTCCATCGAAAACAAGATCAAGGTCACCGACCTGATCAAGGGCAATTTGGAGCTGACCGAGAACGACATGGATCATGTTCTGCTGAAATCCGACGGCATTCCTACCTATCATTTTGCCCACGCAGTGGATGACCATCTGATGCGGACCACACACGTGGTGCGCGGTGACGAGTGGCTCCCCTCTCTGCCCTTCCATTTGCAGCTGTTCCGTTCCCTTGGCTTCAAGGCTCCCAAATATCTGCACATCGGCCCCTTGATGAAGATGGACGGCGAAAGCAAGCGCAAGCTTTCCAAGCGAAAGGATCCCGAGCTGGCACTGACCTACTACCGTGCCGCAGGCTTCCCTGTGCAATCGGTCTATGAGTATCTGATGACGGTGCTGAACTCCAACTTTGAGGATTGGCGCCGCGCCAATCCCGATGCACCCGTGGACAGCTTCAAGTTCTCCTATAAAAAGATGAATCCCGCAGGATCTCTCTTTGACGAGGCGAAGCTA
This sequence comes from Clostridia bacterium, assembly GCA_017451735.1. Classification (GTDB taxonomy): domain Bacteria; phylum Bacillota; class Clostridia; order Oscillospirales; family CAG-272; genus Firm-07. The sequence goes on along the minus strand of JAFTNU010000027.1, from coordinate 4,378 downwards.
CGTGATGTATCGAAAAACGTCATCTCCCGCATGGATGCGGATACGGTATATGAGCAGGTGGTCTCCTTTGCCAAGGACTATGACGAGGCGCTTTACAAGCATCTGACCGCAGATCCTGCTTATACCAAGTCCATCCTTTCCATCGGCCGCGGCGGCAAAAAGCCCCGTAAGGACTTTGCCGTCTGGGCAGATGTCAAGCCTTATCTTGACTTCTTCTTTGACGATTGGTTCAAAATTGCCGATACGTATCCCGAAAATTTTGCAAAATCCGACATTCGGACGGCTCTGGAGGGCTTTAAGGCTACCTATGATCCCGCTGACGACAGCAACGTCTGGTTCGACAAGATCAAGGCTGTTGCCGAGTCCATGGGCTACGCTACCGATATGAAGGCTTACCGCGAGAATCCCGCCGCCTTTGGCGGCAGTGTGGCGGATGTGAGCATGTTCCTGCGTGTGGCGGTCACGGGCAAGCTCAACTCCCCCGATATGTACGCCGTCATGCAGATCTTGGGCAAGGATCGGGTCATCGCCCGCATTGACGCCATGCTGAATACACTTTAAAACAACGAAAAGGTAAAAATATGGAAGAAATCATCAGTTCTAATTTTATACACGATATCATCGACGAGGATCTGCGCAAGGATCCCAACCTGAAGATCCATACCCGATTCCCGCCCGAGCCCAACGGCTATCTGCACATCGGCTCGGCAAAGGCCATCATGATCAATGCCGAAACGGCAAAAAAATACGGCGGCCTTTTTAACCTCCGCTATGACGATACCAACCCCACCAAGGAGGACACCGAGTATGTGGATTCCATTTACGAGGATCTCTGCTGGCTGGGCGCCACCCCCACGGGCGGTGTGTTTTACGGCTCGGATTACTTTGAAAAGTGCTATGAGTACGCCGTGAACCTGATCAAGGCCGGAAAGGCTTACGTCTGCGACCTCTCGGCCGAGGAGCTCCGCGCTACCCGCGGCACACTGACCGAAAAGGGCACCGACAGCCCCTACCGCAACCGCTCGATCGAGGAGAACCTGGATCTCTTTACCCGCATGAGAGCGGGTGAGTTCCCCGACGGCTCCAAGACCTTGCGTGCCAAGATCGATATGGCCTCCCCCAACATCAATATGCGCGACCCTGCCATTTACCGTATTGTCCGCGCTCACCATCACCGCCAGGGCGATCAATGGTGCATCTATCCCCTTTATGACTTTGCACACCCCATTCAGGATGCCCTGGAGGGCATCACCCCTTCCCTTTGCTCGCTGGAATTTGAAAATCACCGCCCCCTTTACGAGTGGGTCATCGACAACATCGGCTTTGAGGGCAAGATCAAGCCCAAGCAGCGCGAGTTTGCCCGCCTGAACATCACCAACACAGTCATGTCCAAGCGCTATCTGCGCTCTCTGGTGGAGACCGGCACGGTAGACGGCTGGGATGATCCCAGACTCCCCACCATCTGTGCCCTGCGCCGCCGTGGCTACACCCCCGAATCGATCTTCCGTTTTGTCCGTGAGGCGGGTGTTGCTAAGTCGGACAGCCTTGTTGATATCGGCATGCTGGAGCATTGCATCCGCGACGAGCTGAACGAAAACGCTCCCCGCCGCATCGCCATCAAGCGTCCCATTCTCCTTGAGATCACCAACTACGACGCCGATCGCGAGGAGACCTTCGAGCTGCCCAACCATCCGCAAAAGCCCGAAATGGGCACCAGAGCAATGCCCTTCACCCGTGAGATCTATATCGATGCCGAGGACTTTGCCGAGGTTCCGCCTCCCAAATTCTTCCGTCTCAAGCCCGACGGAGAGGTCCGTTTGATGGGCGCCTATATCATCCGTTGCAACGAGATCGTCAAGGACGCAGAGGGCAATATTGAACGCATTCTCTGCACCGCGGATCTGGAGACCCGCAATAATATGCCCGCCGACGGTCGCAAGATCAAGGGCACCATCCATTGGCTTTCCGCAAAATATGCCAAGGATACGACCTTAATGCTCTACGACAATCTGCTGACCATCGAAAACCCCGGCGATCTGCCCGAGGGTAAGACCTATAACGATTACCTCAATCCCGACTCCCTTATCAAGGTGGAGCACGCCAAGATTGAGCCGGCGCTTGCCGATGCGGCCGTTGGCGACAAGTTCCAGTTCGTCCGTGACGGCTACTACTGCCGCGACTCGAAATATGAGAACACCTTCAACCGTGTGGTTGGCCTGAAGGACAGCTTCCCCAAAAAATAACCCCTCAGCGGGGCTTTGAAAGGAAAAACGGATATGAATACCATCAAGATCTCTGCCGAAAAGAAACCGTTGATGATCGCCCACCGCGGATGCAGCGGTCTGGAGCGTGAAAACACCAATGCCGCCTTTGTGGCCGCAGGCAACCGCTCCTACTGGGGCATTGAAACCGATGTGCACAAAACCCTGGACGGCAAGTATATCATCATTCATGATGACACCACCGCCCGCGTGTCCGTGGACAATCTGACCGTGGAGCAATCCACCTTTGACACCCTGCGCCGCCTGACCCTGCTCAACAAGTACACCGACCGGAAGGATCGCGCCGATCTCGGTCTCCCCTCCCTGGAGGAGTACATCTCGATCTGCAAATATTACGAGAAGGAGGCGGTTCTTGAGCTGAAAAACGCCTTTGAGGAGCAGGATATCTACGAGATCTGCGACATCATTGCAGGGCTCGGCTATTTGGAGCACACCACCTTTATTTCCTTCTGCTATGACAATCTGGTCTACTTGCGCCGCAAGCATCCCACTCAATCCGCTCAGTATCTGATCGGCGGCAAGGGCCCCATGAACTGGATGGAAAAGCTGAAGGAGCAGAATCTTGATCTGGATGTTTATTACAAAATGCTGACCAAGGATATTGTGGACGAGTGCCACAAAAACGGCATCAAGGTCAACTGCTGGACGGTTGATACCGCCGAAAGTGCCGCGGAGCTGGCCGCCTGGGGCGTTGACATGATCACCACCAACATTCTGGAATAATACCGATCCCTCGGGGCTTGGCGTGATGTCCTTAACGGACAATCACGCCAAGCCCCGAGGGATTTTTCAAAAACACATATTTCAAACTGAAATCTCCATGGAAATATGCCATTTCTTTCGTTATAATAAAGGTAAATATCCATAAAAGGAGAAGCTACCATGCAAACTACCCTTTATATGCTGACCGAGACCAGCAAATTCATGATGTCCTTTGTGATCGTAACCGAGCAGAACAACTGCATCGTTGTGGACGGAGGCCGTCCGTTGGATATGCCCCTGCTGAAGGAATACATCGGCGGCAGGCACATCAGTGCCTGGATCCTGACCCACGCCCACGGTGACCATATCTCCGGCTTTATGGACGAGATGGAGCAGAATAACGGTGCCGATTTTGATATTGAGAGGATCTATTACCATTTTCCCGATTACGACGAATGGATCAAGCATGAGGATGTGCCCGATCTGACCTATTTCCGCAAGGAGCTGGACGGCTTTCTGCCCAAGTTCAAGGAGCTGGAGCCCCGTTTTGCCGACAAGGCACACATCGTGGAGCAGGGCGAAAGCATCCGAATCGATGAGGTAACCATTGACTTCATCTACACCACGCACAACGGGCTGTATGCCAACCCCATGAACGACAGTTCCCTTGTCTTTAAGCTGACCACTCCCCGCAAAACGGTGCTGTTTCTGGGTGATTTGGGCCCCGATGGCGGTGATATCCTTTACAACGAATCCCGCCATCTGCTAAAAGCCGATATCGTACAGATGGCTCACCACGGCCATATGAATGTTTCGATGGAGGTCTATGCCGCCATCGAGCCCAAGGCTTGCCTGTGGTGTGCCCCCCAATGGCTGTATGATGAGCCCGAGGTGCCGAAATATCTGGCCGACCGCGAGAAGCTCCGCCGCATGGGCCGCATCCGTATGTACGGACAGGCCGTCACCCGCCGCTGGATGGAGCAGCTGGGAGTCACGACCCATTATGTGACTGCAAACGGAACCCAGACGGTATTGCTCTGAGCTCCACCCGAAAAATACCTGTACGGTTCCGAGGTGCCAAGCCGGATGAGGAGAACCGGTCAGTACAGCACAAGCGGCGTTCTCCTCATCCGTCGCCTTGGCGCAGATGGACCGTCGCCTTGGCGCGGATGGACCGTCGCCTTGGCGCGGATGGGCCGTCGCCTTGGCGCGGATGGACCGTCGCCTTGGCACGGATGGACCGTCGCGCGGTAGTGCGACACCTTCCCCGCCGGGGAAGGCAAGGACGCGGGGTTACCAGTCAATGGGCTTGCAAGTTTGCAATGCATAGCGGGTGTTTGGTGTGTTAGCACATGATCTTTCTATGTGTCATCCTGAGGGCGGCAACAGAGCCG
>JAFTNU010000026.1 GCA_017451735.1 Clostridia bacterium | reverse complement strand
TGTCTTCTTTTGCAGCGTTTCTCGAATATGATGGAAGTCCAATCTGGAGTTTAATGTATATTCCAGCTCCCGACATAGTGCATCAGGGTAATCACGCACACATCTGTAGAGATTTGCGAGATTTGGGTTGAAATCGTTATATACTTCAAACTTGCTGGGGTCCTTGTAAAACAGCACCCATCCTCCTCCTCCGAACACTTCCACGTATCGATCACACTGTTGGTTCAAACGACAAACGATTGCTTCTCGCAAAGCCTTTTTGCCGCCCACCCAGCTCATAAAACTGTTCATTCTGCTCCTTTCTGGAGTCGAATGCAAAAAAAGTCGCCATGTGCAAGACTTTTCTTTGCACATAACGACTCAATCTTACTTTTTGGTTATTTGAAAAATACACATTGTGAGAACTCCAACCGTTCCCCCACACATAAGGCCCGCGATAAAACTCAGCATTGTACCATGCCCTCCTCGTCTTCTTCCGAAAAATCATCTTCTTGCATATAGGCATCGTAGGCGTCAGAATATTTCTGGTATGCCTCCTCCCCTGCTGCCCGCAAAAAGTCTTCAGAAAACTCCCACAAAGGGTACGGGCAAACTCCACTTGTTTTGTGAAAACCTGTTTCCCTTGCCACGCCTTGCTCCAAAATCTGGCTTGCAAAATCACAATTATTTGTGTCGACATAGGCACAGTTTTTGAGCCCTATAAATTCTCCAAAAGAAACTGTGAGATCTGCATAGGGATACCCATCAGTTGTTTCCAAAAGCACCGCTAAGCCAGGCAATTCCTTGCCCATAAAATCTTTTACAGAGTATAGCGCTACCTTTGGCACCAGTTCGACAGTTTCCCCGAAGTAGTTCTTGATTTCCAACTTCACAATTCCATCCCCCAATCATCTTTTTCGAGCGCAGATACAGGGTCTTCTCCTTCGTCTCCGTCAAACCCGCCCAAGCGGTTCGGTACATAGTCTGAAAGCCAAGTGCCACCGAATGTTTCATGGCTTCTAAGGCGCCATATAGCCATTTTGCCAATATCCATTTTCATATCCTCTGCGAACTTAAAGAGCAAGTTGGTCAAACCCTCATGCTTAAAAACGAACACCTTTTTGAACACGCTTCCATCTTGCAAAATGCCTTCTTTTGTGAACAAATCATTGATGCCTTCTAACCACTCCTGAGGATCTCCCCCACAGCCCTGCAAAATGAGCCCTTCTTCCTCTTTCATAGTTCGGAGCTCGCTACTTTGAATATGATTGATTTTAGCCAAGCGTTTGCCCTCCTTCGATATCATATTGACCATCCAAGAACTGATCAAGAGTCAAATGATCTCCGAGAAAATCAAAGTCACCGCTTTCCAACGCGATATGATCTTGTTCCTGAAAATCGATAGGACTTGATGTAATCAGGCTTGCCCCAAGATTGACGAACACTTTGGGTTCGATGGTTGCATACTCCTTTCCGTTATCATCCATTCGAACATGGTAACAGTAGAGTCCCTTGGGGATATCCGCCGCTGTCATGCGGTCGTTAACGAACAGCGCGGGCTGTCCACGGTAAGTGATCAAATCATACTTGTCATCATCGGGACGAATATAATCCGACTCGTCCGCGTTCAAAACCAAGCCATAGTCACCTACTTCGCTTCCCCAAACCTCACAGGCAAAATCAATGCTGTCTTTGTTGCTTTCAGGAAAATATTCCCTGACTATTTCACCGCCTTTGTAAACGCGCCTGCCACAATTATGACCGATATCTTCATCAGCCCACTGATGTTCAATCTTAATTTTTGGGTACATTTCGGACAACTTTAAGATTACGGGATGCGGAGCAGACCATGCAGTATCAAATGCAATGGTTTTACCATCAAATGAATTGCTATAGCTGTTCCATTTAGTGCCCCAATTATTGATCGACCACTCATACCATGTCATTGCATGATATCGTATAAGGTTGGTCACCGCCTGCTCTCCCAATTTGAGCATATCCTCTGCGGATTTATGCTCGGTATATGCTGCTATCTTTTCAGGAGTTAGGTTCGCATCACACTTCCCGTACATTTGTCGCTCCAATGCTTTGCGCAGTGCCTCAAATGCAGGCCCCTCCATTTTGTAACCAGAGCCATAGTATGTGACCTCAGGGTTGATCGAGGTCATATACAGTTCTACGGCACGGTTGGTGCTACTTCCACACTCGATGTTTAAAGTTTCTGGCATTGGAATAATCTTTCCAAAGTCAAAACCCTTGCGGTCATCCTCCTCGGAATATTCCAATTTTCGATAGATTCTTTCCAATCTTTCTTGCGGACATTTCAATTTCAAAAGGTTTCGGACATGATTAGGCATCTTTTTCTCCTTCCAATCTCAGTATTTCGTTCAATAGCTTTGTAGCAACTGCAGTTACTACATGCGTTGTGACTGAGTTGCCTGCCATCTTATAGAGTTGCGCTTCCGGGATACCTATTTCAACCAAAGCGTTGAACTGCTGGTCTGTATAACCCTGAAGCCGAAAGCATTCTTGTGGCATTAACCGTCGAACCAAGCCGTTGTACGTAACGCCGTGCTTATCTTGCGCTGTAAGGGTGAACATCGGCTCGTTGGGCTCTTTAATGCGCCTTCCTTGCTGCCTGACGCTTTCTCGTTCGGGAGTGAGAACTGCGCGCGCGCCGGATATGATAACGCCGGAGTGCTCGCCCCTGCGATTGCTGACCCCCGCATCTTGCCTTGCCGTGATGCAACGCGCTTCGTGCGTCACTTTGGGATCTGCATTCATGTCGATAAAGTACAAACCGGTCTTTGCCCCCCAGCCACCACCATTTGCTGTCATGCACGTGCTGGCTCCGTTTGTGGCATACACTCTTGCTCCTTGTCTTGCATGATTGAGTTGGATAAGATGCGGTCCATTGCCTTTTTCGATAGGAAATATTTTGCCGGACAGTCGCTGATCAAGATATCCGACAATGTATACTCGCTTTCTTTGCTGCGGGACACCAAAATCGGCGCTGTTAAGCACACACCATTCGAGACCATACCCCAGCTCATGTAACGCTCGGATGATAACTCCGAATGTTTCCCCCTCGGCGTGAGAGAGAAGCCCCGGCACGTTTTCAAGGAGAAGATACCTAGGTTGCTTGGCTTCAGCCACTCTGCAGATCTCATGAAAGAGTGTGCCTCTTGTGTCAGCAAATCCAAGCCGCCTTCCTGACACAGAAAACGGCTGACAAGGGAAGCCGGCACAGATAAGATCGATGTCGGGCATCTCTCTTGTGTCAATTCTTGTTGCATCATCGCAAAAATACTCACCACCTGTTTCGTAAAGAGCTCTGTAGGCACGCTGTGCAAATCTGTCTATCTCGCACCAACCCACAGGCAAAAAAATATCGCTGGCATGCGCAAGTCCAGTTCTGAACCCGCCGATGCCAGCGAACATATCAAGATATTTAATTGTCAATAGATGAAATCCCCTTTCTGTGAGAAATCTTCACCCGTTGCTTCGGACAGCATTCTTTCGGCTGTCTCGGGGAGGTTTTCCCAATCAACATGATGATCGCACTCGTAATACGGTGTATACCAGTAGTGATAGGGAATGAACCCATGGATGAGTTTTTTGACCACAGGATCGTCTGCGTGATCATCCAACACTCCCATAGGCGTGAAAAAGGTTGTCCCCCAATGTTCTCCCGAACTTTCTGTGTCGATATCGAGCAATGCTGGGTAAAAATTGCCGTCTGCTGCTTGAACAACACCGGGGACGGTAACGAACCCCATAGGACCTTCTAAGACGGGCGGATAAACCTCCAAAAACTTCTCATGGATCATTTTAAGCAGGTCTGTAGGGCAAGACATGTCATTGTTTTTGTAGGCGTTTCTCATACCCACCCATTCGATGCAAGGAATAACTTCTTTATTGATCTTATCAATAAAGCGATCTTGTAATGCTTCCTCTTGCGCTTCTTTTTCTGCTTCTAATTCTTCCATGGTCAAGGCACGATACTTATCATGGTCGTAATCAAGATTGAGTCCGCGACCATTGTCCCAACGAACCATCAAGCCAGCCATATCATCAACGCCTGTAACAGTGCCGCGCGCGCCGGCTTCAATCGGCTGAGGATCTGCTCCCATCGAGATGAGTTCAATGCGGGTGCCTGCAGGGTATTGCTTTCGCAGTTCTTTGGCTGCTTCGTATAATCTATCGTATTCACTCATAGCGCCTCACCTCACAAAAGCATTCCCTGATCTTGGCTCTGATACATCTGAACATAACCTTGGACTTCGTTGCTGATCATCGCATGTTGGGAAACCGAAGGGCTACAACCATACCACTCAACTTCACCGCTGTCCCAGATATGAGGTTCAGTTAGCTCACCATTGCGCATCCGCAATTTTCCAATGATATCCTCAAAGCGAAATGTTTCGCTGTCCACTTCACCTTCAGTTCTATTCAGAATTTTTACGCGAAGTGCATCGTAATGCTGGGAGATTTTTGTGCTGACAAAAGACACCTTAACCAAAAGATTTTCGTCAAATCTCGAGAGCATTGTTTTGCCAGTGTACACAGGTTTACCCCAAAATTCACCTGCAGGAAACCACTGGCGCAGTTGTTTTTCAAATCTTGTCATTGAATTCTCCTTTCTTATTTAGATCTGAATGCGGCGGCGCAAGGGGCGATCCCGTGCGTAATTTGTCTTCCAAGCAACAACATGTTTCAAGCGTACATTTCCTCCTTTCATAATAGCGGCAATACTTGCAATCACAGTCTTCCTTTGTAAAAATATATGGCATGCGAACTCCCCCTTTTCAGACACAAATTTTTAACAATTAGAAAAACGGAAAAAGGGGCAGAACCCTCACAAAAATGTGAGAATTCTGCCCCAAAAAATGTGGTTTTTAAGTTCAATTCCTGCTCGCACGGCGAAAAATGCCAAATGCATCTTTTTATTTTCACTTGAAAAAATGGCATAAAAAAACCCCGGAAGCCTTGCGGCGTCTGGGGTTTCGTGACCTGCATCTATTTCGGTCACATAATGTGGTTGCGGGGGGGGGATTTGAACCTCCCGACCTCCGGGTTATGAGCCCGACGAGCTACCAAGCTGCTCTACCCCGCGATATGGAATTGAAAGAAGAAGTGGTGCCGGAAGCCGGGATCGAACCGGTACGATACAAAGTATCACGGGATTTTAAGTCCCGGGCGTCTGCCAGTTCCGCCATTCCGGCAAACTATCAGAGAAGGGCGCCCCTTCAAGTGCTTAGTTATTATACCACAACAAAATACGCTTGTCAACCCCTTTTCGTAAAATCTTATTGACAAAAAGCGACCGGGGGCGGTATACTATCAGTATTATGACCCCAAAGGAGGAAAAAATACGGTATGATCCCCCAAAAATTTTTAGAGCGGATGCGCCGCTACCCGGGGCTTGATTTCGCCGCCTTTGAGGCGGCGCTGGAGACCCCTGCCGTCCGCGCGCTCCGTGTGAACTCCATCAAGACAAGCAGCGAAAAGCTCATACCGTTGCTGCCCTTTTCGGTCACGCCCCTGCCCTTTGCCACCGACGCCTTTTACGCTCCCGAGGACAAGGTGGGGGCTCTGCCCGCCCACCATGCGGGGATGCTTTACATGCAGGATCCCTCCGCCGTCAGCACCGTTCTTGCGGCGGCGCCCCCAAGGGGCATCCGCGCCATTGACCTCTGCGCCGCACCGGGCGGAAAATCCACTCAGCTTGCCGCCGCCATCGGCGAGAGCGGCGTGCTGGTCTCCAACGAATACGTCCCCGCTCGGTGCCGCATTTTGCAGGGCAACGTGGAGCGCATCGGCGCGCGGAACACGATCGTCACCAATCTGCCCACCAACAAATTGGCAAGCTTTTACGGCGCCCTTTTCGATCTGGTGGTTGCCGACGTGCCCTGCTCGGGCGAGGGAATGTTCCGCAAATACGACGTGGCGACGACCGAGTGGAGCCCCGAAAACGTGCAGATGTGTGCCGAACGCCAGCGGGAGATCTTGGAAAACGCCGCGGCGCTGACCGCACCCGGCGGTCGCCTGCTCTACTCCACCTGTACCTTCTCACTGGAGGAAAACGAGCAGAACATCGATGCCTTTCTCACCGCACACCCCGAATTTGTGCTGATCCCTGTCGCCCCCACTGTCGCGGCGGTCACGGCGGACGGCATCTGCTTTGTGGGCTATGCCCACGATCTCGCCCTCTGCCGCCGCTTTTACCCGCATCTCTCCCCCGGGGAGGGACAATTCGTGGCATTATTGCAAAAAAACAGCGATACGGTGTGCAAAAAAGCCGCACTTTCACGGGATTCGCTCTCCTCTCCCGGCCCGAAAACCGCCCGCTTGGTGCAGGATTTTCTTGCCGAGGTGCTGACCGAGGTGCCTGCAGGCGCTCGTATCACGCTCCTGCGGGATGCGCTGTGGCTGACCCCGGATTTTCCCGTACCGTCCGCGGGTGTTTTTGCTCCGGGCGTCTGCATCGGCACCCTGCAGAAGGGACGTATCGAGCCCCACCATCAATTCGCCTCGGCATATGGTACTCTTTACCGCCGTACCGTGCTTCTTTGTGACGGCGACCCGCGGGTGCTGGCTTATCTGCGGGGGGAGGAGATCCCCCTCTCTCCCGACGAATGCAAAAACGGCAACGGCTACGCCGCTCTGCTTTACGAGGGTACCCCCCTTGGGGGTGGCAAGATCGTGGGGGAACGGCTCAAGAACCATTATCCCAAGGGACTGCGCAATCGCGGATAAAAAGCCCCCTATCCAATCCACGTATCACTGTCAGAATTCACGAACAAGCTTTCACTATACGACTCAAACCATTTCCGCGACCAACAAGCAAAAACAGACGAGCTCGTGGGGAACGGCACCGTCGACGGCTTGTGCGTTATTCTGTGGTTACGGCAACTCTTGCCTTCTCCAGCGGGGTATGTCCTCGCTTCGCGAGCACCGAAGCACCCTCCTCTTGTGGCAGGCACTTCGTTTGCCTTCCCCAGCGGGGAAGGTGGCAGGCGAAGCCTGACGGATGAGGAGAACCCCTTTTATACTGTACTAACCGGCTCTCCTCATCCGTCGCCTTGGCGACGGATGGACCGTCGCGCGGTAGCGCGACACCTTCTCCGCTGGAGAAGGCAAGAAGAGTTGCTTTAGCTGCCGAGAGGAATTTTCATGCATTCAGTCAAGCCCATCGTGAAAGGAGCCGACACTCACCGTGTCGGCTCCTCCTTTATATACACCAATATATCCTCCACAGGGCAGTCAAGAATCACGCACAGATCGTTCAACGTTACGGTGCTGATGGGCTTGTTGTGCTTTAAACGATCAAGCAGGCTGCGGCTGACCCCATATTGTTGGATCAGCTTATACGTAGAAAGCCCCTTTTGCTTTAATGTGCTGTAAAAAGGTTCGTACGAAATCATTTTCTCACCTCATCATCATTTTAATTTATGCTCTCATTATTGACAATTGTCGATAAATAGAGTATAATGAATGAGGTCATAAAAAATTTACCCTCGGTAAAGCTTTTTTCGTTGCAAACGCGCGGGAAAAGTGCTATACTGAACTCACATCATACACGGAGGTGACCAAACATGCTGACCGTATCTCACGTTACCAAAAATTACGGCAAGAATCTTGCCTGCAACGACGTCTCCTTTCACATTGACCGCGGGAGCATCACTGTGCTTTTGGGCCCCAACGGGGCGGGAAAAAGCACTTTGCTCAAGTCGATCACCGGTTTTCTGCGCTATCGGGGCGAGGTCCTTGTGAACGGCATCCCCAACAAAACGGTAGACGCCAAGCGGATCATGGGCTACATCCCCGAGATCCCCTCTCTTTACCCCAATCTGACGGTTGCCGAGCACATGGAGTTCATCGCACGCGCCTATAAGCTGACCGATTACAAGGACTTTGCCACCGAGCTGCTGGATCGCTTTGAGCTGTCGGATAAAAAGAAAAAATTCGGTGACGAGCTCTCAAAGGGTATGCAGCAAAAGCTGAATCTGTGCCTGGGACTCCTTCCCCGCCCTCAGCTGCTCCTGATGGATGAGCCCATGATCGGTCTTGACCCCCACGCCATTAAGGAATTGAAGAAAATGATCGAGGAGATGCGCACCCGGGGGCGCACGGTGCTGGTCTCTACCCACATGATCGACAGCATTGACATGCTCTGGGACCGAACGCTGATCATGCAGGGCGGTCAGCTTGCCGCCAACGTGACCCGCGGAGAGCTGGAGCAGAACGGGCAGCATCTGGAGGAGCTGTTCTTTGCCATCACCGAAAGCGCCCCCGCCGCCGTGCCGCCCATTGACATGGAGTGACCGCCATGAGACTGATCCTTTATTATATGACCCGCGCGGTCAAGAATCAGATCAAAAAGCTGTTCCGCACCTGGGTCGCCATCTTTCTGGTGGTCTGCATCGGCATCGGCTTTCTGTTCGGGCTGGGCGCCGCAGGGCTTGCCTCGCTCTTTGAGGAGGACATTCCCGAGGAGGAATACGAGGAGGTGCTCCCCGAGGAGGAGGCCGCAGAGGAATGGACCCTGACCGAGGAGCAGACGAACGGCATCGTGGAGCTGGCAGTCGGTGCCATCGTCCTTTTCGTGCTCGCCTTCAGCGTGGCGCTGGCCGACAAAAACGGCGGCTCCATCTTTCTGATGGCAGACGTCAATCTACTCTTCCCCGCGCCCATGAAGCCCCAATCGGTGCTGCTCTTTCGTCTCATCATGCAGGCGGGCACCTCAATCATCGCCACCATTTATCTTTTATTCCAGATCCCCAATCTGGTACTGAATCTGGGGCTGGGTGCGGGCACCGTTTTTGCCATGCTGGGCGCCTGGCTGCTGCTGATGATCTACGCCAAGCTGATCTCGGTGCTCCTTTATACCGTCAGCTCCACCAAGCCGTCGGTCAAGCGTTATCTGCGTCCCTGCCTGTGGACGGCACTGCTCCTGATCGGCGCAGGCTACTATCTGTGGGCACAGCACTCCGCCAACTATTTCAACGGGGCATTGGAGTATTTCAACGGTCCCTTTACCCGCTACATCCCCGTATGGGGCTGGCTCAAGGGTCTGGTGCTTTACGCCATGGAGGGCAACGTGGCGGGGGCTCTGCTCTCGGCATTGGCACTGCTTCTGCTTGCCGTGGCGCTGGTTTTGATCATCTGGCGCATCAAGGCGGATTTCTATGAGGACGCCATGGCGCGCTCGGAGGAGACCGCCGAAAAGCAGGCGCAGATGCAAAGCGCCAAGCCCCAGCTGCAAAAGCGAAAGAAGGACCGCAACGACACGCTGCGCCGCGACGGCTTGAACCGGGGCGCGGGCGCCACGGTCTACTTCCACAAGGCGATGTACAACCGCTTCCGCTTCGCCCACCTCCGCATCTTTACCAAGACCTCCGAGACCTATTTAGTCACGGCTCTGGGCGTCTGTCTGCTGATGCTTTTGGTGATCAAAGCCGACTTCTTCCCCGCCGTCGCCATCGTTCTGGGCGGCTTTGCCTTCTTCCGCTCTCTTGGCAATCCCATTTCGCAGGATATTTCCCAGGAAACCTTCTTCCTGGTGCCCGACACGGCGCACCGCAAGGTGTTCTTCTCCTTTGCGGCGGGCGTGGTCAACAGCGCGCTGGATCTGCTCCCCGCCTTTCTGGTGGCGGCACTGCTCCTGCGCCCCGCACCCCTCACCGTCCTTGTGTGGTTCTTGGTGGTGGTCTCACTTGGCGCCTATTCGGACGGCATCGGCATGTTCATTGACCTTTCCCTCTCCACGGGGCTGTCCCAAACCATCAAATCGGTGATCCAGATCATGTTCATCTATTTCGGGCTTGCTCCCGCGGCGGTACTGATCATTCTCGGCTTCGCCTTGGATCAGCTGATCCTCTTTGCCCTGCTGACCGTGCTGGTCAATCTGGGCATCGCCGGTATTTCTCTGCTGGTATCGCCGCTGTTTGTGGAGCGAGGGCGGAGATAATCTTGCCGCAAATAAAATTCCCGCTAAGGCAAATGCCTTAGCGGGAATTTTATTGTATTTAATATTTCGACTCGGAGCGCAGGATGCGGGAGCTGTTGATCAGCACCGCAAAGGCACCGAAGTTGTGGAAGATCGAGCCCGCCAGGGCGCTGATCACGCCGAATGCCGACAGGGCGATCATCAGCACACTGATGGTAATGGAAAGCCCCAGGTTCTGATAGATGATCCGCCGTGTCTGCTTGGCAAGATCCACCACAAAGGGGATATTCATCAGGTTGTTATTCATCAGGGCGATATCCGCCGACTCGATGGCAAGATCGGATCCCATGGCGCCCATGGCAATGCCCACATCGGCCTCGCGCAGGGCCAGGGCATCGTTGATGCCGTCGCCCACGGCAAGCACGCCGTGCTCGTCGCCCCCAAGGGCGCGCAGGCGCTCCATCTTATCCTGAGGGAGCAAGCGGGCATAGACCTCGTCCACACCAACCGTCTCGCCGATGATCTTGGCGGGCTCCTCGCGGTCGCCTGTCAGGATCACGGTATGCTCGGCCCCCAGCTCGCGCAGGGCCTCCACGCTTTTGGCGGCATCCTCGCGGACGGTATCGCCAAAGCAAAGGCCGCCCAGCAACCGATCGTCCAGGGAAACAAAGCTGATACTGCCCACGGTATGCTCGGCAAAATCCGCAGGGATGGAGCAGCCGCATTGCTCGATCCACTCCCGCCGTCCGAAGCGGACGGTATGAGTGCCGTCGGTGCCCTCCACGCCGCCGCCCGAGATCTCTTTGACCTCCAGCTCCCTGTTGTAGGCGATCTGCCGTGCCTCGATGTACTCCACAGCGGCCTTGGATACGGGGTGGGTCGAGGCCACGGCCACCGATGCCGCCACGGCAAGCAACTCGTCTGTAGCGATATCACCGAAGGTCAGTGCCTCGGTCAGGGCGAGCTCGCCCTTGGTGACCGTGCCCGTCTTATCAAAGACCACCGTATCGATCTCGGTCAATTCCTCGATAAATTTGGAATTTTTGATCAGCACGCCCCGCTTGGTGGCCTTGGAAAGAGCCGCGATCATCGGGGCGGAGCTGACCAGCATCTGCCCGCAGGGGCAGGAGACCACCAGCACCGCAATGGCCTGGGCCACATCCCGGGAGATCAAGGCTACAATGGCCGCCACACCCAGCACGAAGGGAATATAGTAGGCAAGAAAGCGGTCCATGATACGGGATTCGGGTGCCGAGATATTTTCGGATTTTTCAAGCAATTGCAGGATTTTGGAGAAGGAGGTATCCACATACTCCTTTTTGACCTCCACCACGATCCTGCCGTCCAGATTAACGGTACCGGCATAAACATCCTCACCTGCAAACACATGGGCAGGCTGAGGCTCACCCGTCAGAGACTTCTGGTCGATATGGGTCTCGCCCGTCACCACCACACCGTCCACGGGAATGCCCGAGCCCGGCTTGATGACGATCTGCTGACCCACCCTCAGGGTCTTGGCATCCACCACCTGCTCCGTGCCGTTCACCAAAAGCACGGCGGTATTCTGTTGCATTTTTTTCAGGCCGTCGATCACATCACGGCCGCCCATGATGCTACGCTCCTCCAGCAGATGGGCAATATTGAGGATCAGCGGAATGAGCAACGCCAGGATCAGCTCCTGATTGAATACACAGGCAATGATGGCGATGCCCACCAGAATCTCCATGGCGTTGGTGAGATTTTTGGTGAAAAGTCCCTTCACGCCCGTAAAGATCACGGGGATCCCCTCAATCAGAAAGCCGATGAAGTAAAGAAGCTGAGGCACGATGGGATAAGGATTGCCCAAAATGTAGGTGTAGATCAGACCCACCGCAAGACAGGCCAGGGTGGCGGCACCGCAAAGGATATCCTTGGTCAGCTTACGCCGCCCCGCGTCGGTCAGATTGTCGCGGGAAAGGGCTTGCAGGCTGTTTTTGGCCATGTTATTGATATTTTCCATGCTACCCTCCCCTTACGGATTCAAAAAGATCTTGCTGTCCCCGTCATCCATGATCACCTTGCCAATCTTACCGATGGCCTTGGAGAATTTATCGGTGTACAGACGGACGTAAACAGATTCCTTGGCAATGTCATATTCTTTTTCACATTCCGCACAGCCGTCGGCCGCACCGGCGGGAGGTGTTTCTCCGTGACCGTGGGCCGCGGCATTGTCGGCATAGATCTGCTCGCGCACAGGCTTCAGCTCCTGCCAGACGCCCCAGAATTCCGCAAGATCACTGTTTGCGGCACCGATCTTGAGGGATTGCTCCGAGCGTGCCTCGGAGATCAGAACATTGGCCTCGGATTCAGCCTGCGGAATGAGATTTTCACGGTACTGCTCCGCCCGCTCCAGAACGGTCTCGGATTGAACCGAGGCGGCGTTCACCAGCTCATAGGTCTCCCGCACCTCCTCGGGCATGGAGACCTGGGTCAGCTCCAGGGAGGTTATGGTGACGCCCGCACCCACCAGCTCCAATTTCTCGCCTGCAAATTCCATCACATTGGTGGCAAAGGCATCCTTCCCCGAGGTCAGAATGTCATCCACATCCATACCGGAGGCCTCATTGACCATGGCGGTACTGACCGTAACATTGATCAGGGAGGAGATATCCCCCACGTGCAGGGCATAGGCCACGGGATCGGAGACCACATACTTCACCGAGGCCGAGACCACGGCGATATTCTGGTCACCGGTGATGAGATATCCGCCCTCGCAGGCAACGATATTCCCCTCTCCGGTGTAATGGGTGGTCACAGTCTGCTCGATGACATTTCCCGAGGGAATGGTGATCACCTCGTCAATGAAATACGGGAACGCAAACAGCAGTCCCGGCTCATGGACCTGCTCCTCATAGGTGTCCCCCACCAGCCTGCCGAACCGCAGTACCAGGGCCACGTTTCCGCTTTCCACGACACGTATGCCCGAAAGGAGGATCACCAGCACGACGACGGCAACCAGGATGAGGAAATACTTGGTCACCGTTTCCAATACGTCGGCAAGTAGTGTTTTCTGCTTTTTCATACAGCCACCTTATGTACCCGTACCCGAGCCCTCGGTACCGCTTCCATTGCTTGCGGCCTGCTCGATCAGATCGGCAATGGCGTTGATCAGCTCAGTGCGATCGGGCTCCTCCAGCTGCTCGAGAATATAGGAAAGGTCGTAAAGGACCGTCCCCTCGGTGGTGTAGTCGGCATAATCAAAGAGCAGATTGAAGGGATATTTGTTCTCGTCCACGATCAGCACGGTGCTGCTGTTGACCGAGGCCACCATCGCATCCAGATTTTTCAGGAACTTGAACAGGTCGATGTTGGCGGCCTGGGCATCGTTATAGATCTTGGCCACGGCCTTTTCGGTCTCGGCCTTGATGGCGGCGGCATCGGTCACGCCCTGTCCGGTGATCTCGGCCGCATCGGCGTCCGCCTTGGTGGTGATCTTGTTGGCCTCCAGATAGGCATTGGCCAGAATGATGTCGATATCCTTCTGTCTGTCGGCCCGCATCTGCTCAAAGACAGCGTCCAGGTTGGCCTCGGGCAAGGATAGACGCAGAATGCTGACATCGGTGATGTTGATACCGTAGTTGGCAAGGCAGTTGTCACGGACCCTGGTAAAGATCTCCTCCTGAATCTGATCGATCCGGATCTGCTCTGCATCCAGCGAGACCAGGGCAGTCAGATTATAGCCGCCCATCACGCTGTTGGTGGCGCTGAATATCTGATCGTTGATGTAGGATTCCACCGCCCCACGGGAGCCCACGCTGTTGTGGTAAAGCACAGGATTGTCGATCTCCCAGACCACATAGGACTGAATGATCACATTGCGCTTGTCCTTGGTGGTGGTCTCCAGGCGGTTGGCCTCCAGGCATTGCAGCTTACCGTCATAGGTCACAACGCTCTCAAAGGGCCAGGGCAGCTTGAAGTAGAGCCCCGCCTCGGTGATCTCCTCCCGCACGGCGCCGAAGCGCAGGATCACGGCACAGTTGCCCTCCTTGACCACGGTGGTAAATCCGAACCAGAACAGCACCAGCACCACCACAAGAGTGGTGGCGTATTTGGCAATGCGCACGCCAAGGGGCGAGCGCTCCTTCTTCTGCTCGGGTGTCGCCCCGACCGGGGCGGGGATGGCCGCCACGGGCTCCTGCATCATCTGCGCCGGTGCTTCCACCGCCTGCTCGGGTATGACGGGAGTGGTCACCCGCTTTTTTTGATTATTTTTCTTTGCTTTCTTACTCATCTTACGCTCCTCCGTTCATCAGCCAAGAGGGATATTGCCGATGTAAATATTTTCGGTATTGACGCCGTCGCCCACGATCACGATCTTGGCATCGGCATAGGCCTCGGTGATCGCCTGCAGATATTTGTAATAGCGGTAAGCGTCCCGATAGGCGTTATCCGCCTCTACGCTTGCCATAAACTCGGCCACTGCGGCACGGGCCGCCGCCAGGCTCTCATACTGATCCACCTCGGCCTCACTGATCTGGGTATAGTAATA
This sequence comes from Clostridia bacterium, assembly GCA_017451735.1. Taxonomy (GTDB): domain Bacteria; phylum Bacillota; class Clostridia; order Oscillospirales; family CAG-272; genus Firm-07. Next base: position 18,607 of record JAFTNU010000026.1, on the reverse strand, counting down.
ATTATTGGCATCGGAAATGGTCACATCGGCGGTGCCCTGCGCCTCCAGCACGATCTGTGCCGCCTGGATCTCGGCGCTGATCAGCTCCTGATAAATGGCCGCCACCTCCACGGGGGGATGGATGCTTTCCAGCACCACACTCACCACCGTCAGTCCCGTATGATGGACCTCCGTACGCTCTATCAGCTCTTCCTTAAAGCTCTGGGCAAAGGCGGCACGGTCCACCGCCAGCAGGGTGTTCAGATCGGTGCCGATGGTTCTTGCCGTCACGGTCTCATAGGCGGCCGCCTGAAGCAGGGCCTCGGGTGACGAGCTGCCGGTCAGGTAGGTATGCAGATCATCGATGCGGTATTCCACCCGCAGATTGATCGACACCAGCTCCTTTCCGCCGCCCAGCAGCAGCTTGTACTCCTCGGTGCCCGTGGTTTCGGTCCAGATATTGTCGGCACGCTCATCGGAAAGGTAACCGATGGTCAGATCGTTAACCACCCGGGTATCGTAGACCTCCACGGTGTCAAAGGGCCAGGGGAGGGTCATGTGCAGTCCGGGCTTCAGGGTCTCCTCCTGCAGGCATCCCAGGCGGTAATGAGCGCCCTCCTGATAGGCCTCGATCTTCACCACACCGCTGAATCCCCACAAAAGCAACACCACAGCCATGGCGGCATAGGGCAGGATCTGCTTGACCAGGCGGATGCTCCAGAGCGACCGCATGGTAATGCCCGTGTTCTTTTCCAGGTAGGAAAGCACGCCCAGATCCTCGCCTCCAAGCCCCGGCATGGGAATGGACAGCTCGGGGGCGGTGGAAAGCTCATGTCGGATCACACGCACCCCAAGGGAAATGAGCAGAAACACCGTCTCGTAAGCAAAAAGCAGGGAGACCAGCACCACCGCCACCTTGACAAGATCGGTATAGCCCAGCAGCTTGATCATCAAGGCCACGGATAGGATCAGCTGTGCGGCCTTTCCCGCCGCAAGAGCACCTCGCAGGCCGTGCAGAACGGCCTGATGGTACAGATCGGTCCTGACGTCTTCGCCGTGCTCCGTCCGATCCTCGGTCAGATTTTCACGGTGATCGTCCCCCGCGTGCTTGCACCATTTGTCCAGCACGATGAACAGAACGAACATCGCCACCAGGATCACGGGGATATGGTAGCCCAAGGCAAAGGAGGATGTACTGCCCTTTGCCATAAACCAAAAGAAGACATTGGCGCCCACCGTCAGCCCAAGGATCGAAAGCACCAGGATATGACTGCGGGAATCCCGCCACAATCGGTGCATTCCCTGCCCCATGCGTCGGGGGAGATGCTTCACAGCATGGCGAATACGGTGCCGCTTTTTGCGTGTTCCCTCCGCCGTGCCAACGTCACCGGGGGCAATATCCGCAGCAGCAGCCGCGGGAGGGGCGGCAGGCGGCTTCGGTTCCTCCCGTTTTTTGCCCATGGGAATGAGCAGCAGCAGATTGATCAAGGCCGGCAGAGCTTGCATAATCCCCGCAAGCAAGAGGGGCAGATAGGCGGTCATGGTGTAAAGCAACACGCATCCCGCCCCGCACGCACCCAGGCTGATGCCCGTGAGAAGGGCCGCAAGCCGCGGCGGTGCGATGGGTTTCTTTTTTTGTTGTTCCATTTGGTCTCCTTCCGCGCGCGATGCGCGCATGGGAATTTTATATATTTTATTTTAACATATCTCTATGGCATTGTCAAGAAAGACACAAAAAAGCAAAAAAAGTGACTGCTTTTTGCAACAAAAGGCACAAAGCAGTCACACTTTATTCTTATTTGGCGTATAAATCGGCTTGGTAGACTCCTGCGGCGTACAGCTCCTCAAAGGCCTTGACCACCGATGCCTTATCCTCCCGATAGGTCACGCCGAACCAGCGATCATGGGTGGGTCGCACGCGGACAGTGGCCTTTCCCGCCTTGATCATTCCGTCGATGACCGTGGGCAGAAGATATTCGGCCTTCAGCTCACCTGCGGGCAGGGCGTCCAGGAATTCGGCAAAGCCCACAGCCAGCTCGTCGAGAAAATCGGGAGTCAGAGCCCACATATTCATTGAAACGATGGAGTCGGGGTCGACAGGCACCCGCATGCCCTCCTTTTCCACGGCGGCTCCCCGACCGTCACGCACCAGGCCGTGGGTCTCGGTCACTCCGGTCAGATTTCCTGCGGCATCCACGCGGCAAATGCCGCGGGAGACACCGCCGTTATCGCTCAGAGTATTTTTCAAAATGAATCCCGGCATGCAAAAGCTGCCTTTTCTCATACCGTTGGCCACCAAAAAGTCATGGGCGATGCGGAATCCCTCCTTGCCGTAATAGTCATCGGCATTGATGACCAGAAAGGGCTCGTTCACAATACCGCGGCAGGAAAGCACCGCCTGCCCCGTTCCCCAGGGCTTGGTCCGACCCGCGGGACAGGTAAAGCCCTTGGGCAGATCCTCTTTTTCCTGAAATGCATAAGCAACCGGGCAGATCCTTTCGATCCGCTCCCCGATGATGGTGCGGAAATCCGCCTCCAGATCCCGACGGATGATGAAAACGACCCGGTCAAAGCCCGCCTCCAGCGCGTCGTGGATCGAATAATCCATAATGATCTCCCCGTTCGGCCCCACCGGCTCCAACTGCTTGATGCCGCCCCCGAACCGTGAACCGATCCCTGCCGCCATAATGACAAGACTGGTTTTCATATAGATCTCCTTTTTGCAAAAATACCGAAACGGTATTCTGTATTTGACCCATCTTGGATGCGATCATTGACAGTATAGCATATTTTTTGAATTTTGGCAAGTGGCGCGGCCTCACCCTCGGGCGGGGTCAGACCGCCGACTCCTCTTTTTTGACCAGCTGTGTGGCCCAGCTCCCCCGCTTGAGCAGAGCGGCACCCAACAGGAACTTGGCCGACTCCACCCCCTGGCAGAGAATGAACATCCAATGAATGCTCACCGTGGTAAAATGTGCCAGAACAAACGCCACAGGCATGACGATCACCCACATATACACGCTGTCGAATAGCAAGGTTATCATCACTTTACCCCCCGAACGGAGCGTAAAATAGGCGGCATGAGCAAAGGAACGGAAGGGTGTGGCCACGGCGGTGACGATCATCATGAAGCCTGCCAGCTCCCGCACCGCATCCCCTGTGTTGTACATCCGCGGGAACAGGGGCGAGATCGCCGCCAGGATCCCCGCCATCAAGAGAGCGCAGGTCACGGAGAAGGCCATCATCTTGCGGTCGGCGTCCTTGGCCTCCTCGATCCTTCCCGCACCCAGAAGATTCCCCACCACAATGGAGATCGAGGTTCCCAGGGCCATATAGACCACGCTGACCAGGTTCTCGATGGTAGAGTTGATATTCTGCGCCGCCACCACGTCAAGGCCTCGGGTGGAATAGCACTGGTTGCGCATGGTCACCGACAGGGACCAGAACAGCTCATTGACCATCAGCGGCAGACCCTTCAGCGCGATCCGTCCCATCAGTGCCTTGGGAATGCGCATGGAGCGATATGCCCCCACCAGGAATTTGCATCGGTCGGTGTGCCTGTGCCCCCAGATGACCAGAATGGCCAGCTCCGCAAAGCGGGAGGCAACCGTGGCCGCGGCGGCGCCCGCCACCCCAAAGGCGGGCATACCGAACATTCCGAAAATCAGAACACAATTCAATACGAAATTGGTCACCACCGCCGCAATACTGGCAATCATGGGCAGAACAGTCTGCCCCACCTCGCGCATGGTGGAGGCATAGACCTGTGAGACGGCGTAGGGCAGAAAGCCCACCAGCATCACCGCCAGATAGCGCTTTCCCTCGGAGAGCGTCAGCACCAGATCTCCCTCGGCGCTTCCCTCATGCAAAAACAGATTGATGAGCCCATCGTCAAAAAGGCCGAACACCAGAATCCCCAGGATCCCCACCGTCAGATTGATGAGGAGCTTGAAGCGGAAGGTATGACGCACCCCCTCCTCATCCCCAAGGCCGTGATACTGCGAGGTAAAAATTCCCGCCGCCGATACCGCCCCGAAGATCAGCAGATTGAAAATGAAAATGAATTGATTGACAATGGAGACCCCCGACATCGACTCGGTTCCCAGACGCCCCACCATGATGTTGTCCAGCAGGTTCACCAGATTGGTAAATCCGTTCTGGATCATGATCGGCACGGCAATGGCAAGCACCGAGCGATAAAATTTTCGATCTCCGATGTATTTTTTTATAGACATCATTGCTCCTCTATTCGCCCGATTCGGTCAAAAAATCACGAATACGGTTTACATTTTTCTCGCCAACGCTTCTGCCGATCTCATAGATTGCCTTCAGCCGCTCCGGGTCCTTTTCCACCCGCCCGATCTCCAGCGCCTGCGGGGGGCGGATCGCCAGGACACGACCCGCCTCCTCACGCTCCTTGATATAGTCCAGCGTCTCATTATAAACCGTATGACGACGCTCCATGGCGGCAAGCGTACGAGGGTATTGACTCATGGAAAGCCGCATCAAGCCGAGCATGCGGTTCTTTTCCTTCCGATAGTCCTCGGGCTGCGTCAGGATCACCACATTCTTTTCATACCCAATATGCTCGAAATAGCGAAGCGGGATCGAATCGGTTATGCCGCCGTCCAGATACTTGCGCCCGTCGATCTCCACAGGAGTGGAAACCAGGGGCATGGAGGCTGAGGCGCGGAACCACTCGTAGTCATCCCCCTCCACCTTTCTCACCCGCTTATATACCGCCCGTCCCTTTTCAATGTCGGTTGCGACCAAATAAAACGCCGTGGGATTGGCGGCAAAGGCCGCGGCATCGAAAAGATCCAATTGCTCCGGCACGGTACGATAGCAGAATTCGGCATTGAACAGATTTCCGGTACGCAAAAGCGAGCGCAGACCGCAATAGCGCTTGTCATTGCAAAACCGCATGTTGTAACGGATGGTCCGCCCGATCTGCCCCGATTTGAAATTACAGCCGAAGGCGGCGCCCGCAGACACACCGATGACACCGTCAAAGCTCACATTCCCTTCCATCAACACATCCAGAACCCCCGCGGTGAACATGCCCCGCATGGCGCCCCCCTCAAGAACCAATCCGTTTTTCATCTGTCCCCTCCTTTTTCTCCGTGCTTTCCCGCCGATAACGGGCGGGTGAAATACCGAATGCCTCTTTGAACGCGCGGCTGAAGGTGTAGATCGAGGCGTAGTGCAATAGATCCGCCACCTCCCCCACGCTCAGCCTTTCCTCGCTCAACAACAGCCGCGCCGCCTCCAGGCGACGGGTGCGGTAATAATGCAGCAGTGTCTCGGAGGTCACCTTGCAGAACACCTCCGACAGATAGCTGTAATGATAACACATGGCCTGTGCAAGATCGGAAAGACCTTGCATGGTGTAAATGTGGGTATCGATATAGTGCATCATGCGGTAGCAAAGCTCCTCCTGCTTCCCCACAAAATTGCGCTTTTGTACCTGCATGGTGCGAAAATTTCGCAATACGTATAAAATAATTTGCTCCATGACCACCGTCAGGATCCGTTCGGCATACCCGTCGGTACCGCCGATCTCGGCAATGGCATCGGCCACCAGAGTGCGCACCCGTTCATCCCGAAATACCCGACGGTCGGCAGAAAGCGCCGTGCGGGTCAGCTCCTCCAGCTCTGCCCCAAGATCGGGGGAAACGGTATTGAAGGCAAAGAAGTCGTACTTCAGGGGCTTATCTTTATCCGAAAGAATGCCGTGAAAATCACCCGGGAAGGAGAGATAAATATCCCCTCTCTCCACAGGCACCGCCACCCCGTTGGTAGAGACCGTGCCCCGCCCGTCGGTAACAACTGTCAGCTCAAACCAATTCAGATGACCGTGAACCTTGATCTCCAGGTCCTCGGCGCAATGAAGTCGCCCGATCTGATAAAGGAGCGTATCCCCGAAGCGCAAGGGCTCCTTGATATGAGAACGGTTCAGATGATAACGGGTTCCCTTCGGCATATGCTCCCTCCTTTCGATGCAGTCTGTCTTTCATTATAGCGAGGACGACCCGCAAAGTCAATAAAAAACATGATAATATTCGGGCAAAAAAGCCGATACCCATCAAAGAATCCGAAAAAATGCAAAATTTTGGGCAAAAAAATGGTATTTACAGAAAAAGCTTACTATTTTATAATGAAGCCAAGGGCAATTAGCCGACAAGAATCTGAAAACGGAGGATTTTTATCATGAAAGCTTATACCGTCGCCGTCGTAGGCTGCGGGCGCATCGCCTGCGGTGCTCACTTCCCCGCTTTTGAAAAATTGGGCAATGTGAGAGTCAAATACGCATGCGACCTGATCCTTGAAAAGGCCGAGGCCGTTAAGGCAAAATACGACTTTGTGGAAAACGCCATCACCGATTACAATGTGGCTCTGGCCGACCCCGAGGTCACCGCGGTTTTCGTTCTGACCCCCAACTACGCACACTATACCGTTGCCATGGATGCACTCCGCGCCGGCAAGCATGTTATGTGCGAAAAGCCCATCACCGTCAACTACGCTCTTTCCAAGGAAATGGCCGACGAGGCAAACAAGCGGGGACTGATGCTGAATATCGGCGTTTGTAACCGCTATAACAAGTCAGTAGAGCTGCTGGAGGAAATGAACCGTGAGGGTAAGTTTGGTAAGATCTACCACGTTTACTGCTCCTTCCGCGATTTCCGCTCGATTCCCGGTCTTGGCGGCGCCTTTACCACAAAGGCACAGTCGGGCGGCGGTGCACTGATCGACTGGGGTGTGCACTTTCTCGACCTCATCCTTTATGTATTGGGCGGCGCCAAGCTGCAGACCCTGACCTGTGACACCTACAGCGAAATGGCCAAGGATATGAAGGCGTATAAATACAGATCCATGCATGCGGAGGATACCGCCGATGTGGTAAACGGCGTAAATGACGTGGATGACTTTGTCACGGGGCACATCCGTACCGACAAGGCCAGCATTTCCTTCAACGGTGCCTGGGCACAGAACCTGGACCAGCGGGATATGTACGTTGATTTTCTCGGTGACAAGGGTGGGGCCCGTCTGGATTACGGAAAGCAGTTCATCTACTGCAACGGCGAAACGCTGGAAAGCACCCAGAGCGATCACCACATCCCCAATATGTACCGCATGGAGGATATCGCATTTTTGGAATCCACTGATACGGGTGTAAAAAACCGCAACCATATCGACAATATTCTGGAAAGCGCCAAATTACTGGACGCCCTGTACCGCTCGGCCGAGCTACACCGTGAGCTGCGAGGGGATGAAATCTGAAAAAGGGCGCTGACGGTATGAAAAAAATCGGCTTTGTTGACTATTATCTGAGTGAATGGCATGCCAACAACTACCCTGCCTGGATCGAGGAGGCCAATCAAGCACTGGGTAGCGATTATCGGGTATCCTTTGGCTGGGCGGAGACGGATATTTCCCCAAGGGACGGTAAAAGCACCGCCCAATGGTGTGAGAAATACGGCGTTACGCCCTGTCGGACGCTTGCCGAGCTTTGTGAGAAAAGCGATGCCATTCTGATCCTGGCCCCCTCCGATCCCGATAAGCATCTTTCCTACGCCGAGCAAGTCCTGCCCTACGGAAAGCCCACCTATATCGACAAGACCTTTGCCCCCGACCTTGCAACGGCCAAAAGCATCTTCATGTTGGCCGACAAGCACGGCACCCCCATGTTCAGCTCCTCGGCGCTCCGCTACGCCACCGAGCTGGAGGAGATCGCGGGCAGTCGCCGCCTTGCAGTGACGGGAAGCGGCAGAAGCGCAGAGGAATATATCGTCCACCAGGTAGAAATGGTGGTAAAGGTTCTTGGAACGGGTGCCGAAAGGGTTCGTGCAGAGCAGATGGGCCTGCTCACCGTTTTCGAGATCGGCTATGGGGATGATCGGGCGGCCACCATGACCTATGCCCCCAACGCCCTGCCCTTTACTCTGTTGGCAGAGGGCGGCGAAAAGCCCCGCTGGCGGCAGATCGGATCCGGATTCTTCCCCTTGCTGATCACCGATATCCTGCGCTTTTTCGAAAGTGGCACACCCCCCTTCGACGCTACCCAGACCCTTGAGGTCATGTCCATCCGCGAGGCGGCGCTGAAGGCCGCCCAAGCCCCCGGTGAATGGGTGACTCTTTGACCAACCGGACGGCAATTCAAGCGAGTGAGCCAAACAGCGTTAACGCTGCTTGGCTCACTCGCTTTTCGGATACGTCACACCCGTGCTTTTTATCGCTTTCCTCTTGACGAAAGCGATAAATTTTTTTATAATATAATCAAGAGAATCAACCTACAAGGAGGCTATTATGGCAAAGATCATCGGTCCCGGATCGTTGAATGTGGATATTACGGGTTATGCGCCCCATCTGCCCGTGGCAGGTGAAACAACCAAGGGGACGACCTTGCGTTTCAGTGCAGGCGGAAAAGGCAGTAATCAGATGGTGGCGGCCCATCGCGCCGGTGCGGAAGCCCTGCTGATCGGGCAACGGGGAGCGGATGTATTGGGAGACATTCTGGGAAAATTCTACGCCGCCGAAGGCATCAGTGAGTGCTACATCACCGCCACCCGTGAGAACGAAACGGGCAGTGCCCTGATCGAGATCGACGGGCGGGACGGTCAAAATCGCATCATCGTCATCCCCGGTGCCAATGAAAAGGTCGGGCGGGAATCGGTCCTTGGTGCAGAGAAGGATTTTGCCGACGCCGACGCGGTGCTGACCCAATTTGAGACCACTGTCGAGGCAGTCCTTGCCGCAAAGGAGCTAGCTCAAAAATACGGAAAGCCCTTCATTCTCAATCCCGCACCTCACATTGACGTGGATAAAAAGGTCTTTGACGGTGTGGATTTTGTCACGCCCAACGAATCCGAGGCCGAGCAATTCACAGGTGTGAAGGTGGCCTCCACCGAGGACTGCCGCAAAGCGGCCGCCGCGTTCTTTGAGATGGGTGTGAAGAATGTGATCATCACCCTGGGATCCCGTGGCGCTTACTTTACCGACGGCAAGCGGGAGGTGCTGGTCCCCTGTCTTAAAATGAAGGCAGTGGAGACCACAGGTGCGGGCGACGCCTTTAACGGCGGCTTTGCCACCGCCATTGCCGAAGGTCGGGATGTGGAAACGGCACTGAAATTCGCCACCTGCACGGCGGCGATCTCCGTCACCCGCCTGGGCGCCGCCACCTCTATGCCCGAGCGCCATGAGATCGAGGCACTGCTGCAAAAGGAATTCGGCATAATACTGTAAAATGATGGAAAAAAGCAATCCGCAAGGCACCGACACGGTGCCTTGCGGATTGCTTTTTGATATACGTTGCTTGATTTTTATGCCACAGGATGGGTTGCAATGTAGTCCTCCAGGATTTGGGCGGCAGTCCCCACCTGGCGGGCGCAGGGACGGGTACGGTAATATTCCTCGGTGCGGGCGGCGGGCGTGGGAGCCGTATCGGCGCGCTTGGCACCAAGCAGATCGCGGCAGACAATGGTTCCGTATGCCGCCTTGAAGGCATCACACAGCTCACGGATCAGCAAATAGTGAGAGGCCTTGCGCTTATCGTCGGTCAGATCATCGTAACCGTACAGCATACCCGCTACCATGCACATGCCCGAAACTGCACCGCAGACCTCCCGCTGGCGAGCAAGACCACCGCCGAAGGGAGCGGAAAGACGAAAGGCCATTTTTTCATCCATCCCCATAAGGTCGGCAAAGGCTCCGCAAACCGCTTGAGCGCAGTTAGCCCCGTTTTCAAATAATGCAATGGCTTTTTCGGCTCTTGTCATTTTATTCACTCCAATTGCAGAGAATCACAGTTCAAAAATTCATGGGCATCCAGCAAGGAATCGGTGGGGATGGTCTTGGTGGCACCGCATTTCTTGCAAGTGACCTTGACACCGTCCGAGAGGATCTCGGCATCGTATTCCCGCTCTTCCCCCTCACCGCAACGGCACTTGATCTTTCCCTCCTCATCCAGATCGCGGATGACAAAAAGCACGATCTCCAGCACCTGCGGATCGGTGACCGCCTGCTCAGCCTCCTTGTGCAACGCCTCAAAATCGGTGATGCCGCTTTTTTCCATCAGGTCAAGAAGCTGTAATTCGGTGCGGGAAAGCTCGGCCTTCACGTGATTGACCTCTCCCATCACGCAGATATTGATATCCGAATAAGGACACGGGAGAGAAAACAGCTCCTTGCCGAAAAAGATCTTCTCGCTGACCGTAAAATGATGCGGATTGGGACAGATGATGCACGGAACCGTCAATCTGACCTTGCCGTCGGTGGTGGGCAGGGCCTCCATCGTGCTTTTGCCGCAATCGCATTTAAGGCGGACCATAGAGCCCTTCAGATGAAAAAGGCTGACCGCACTCATCACACCGGCACCGCAATGGGGGCAACGGTAGGCGAGGGTGGTTTGTTTGGATTCGAGAACCATAGTCGAAGCTCCTGTTAAAAAATAGTGGTCAGGTCACATCATAACCGTCAATGACGTCATAATTATACCCAAATTCAAGGCGTTCTACCCATCCGTTATACCAGGCCGCATAGGCGCTGTCGTAAAGGCTCATACGCGCCGAAACCTCGGCATAACTCATACCGTTGCCGGTGTAAAGCAAGACGTAGGTGTAGCTCCCCGCCTCAATCCGCCCGCTGTCTCCCGACGCACGCCCCGGGGCAAACAGCCAATCGGAAATAGCGGAGATATTGGTGTTATCCGGGGTCAGATTTTTCTCACTCCCCACGGTACCGTCCGCCGTATAAGCGGAAAGGGTCTCCTCCCTCGGTGCTTGCGCCAGCGCCGCCAGAATGGCAGTGACCTTGCTATCATTTGCCGCACCGTTCACGTAAGGAACGGCAATATAAGCGATATTGCGTGAGGGCGTTTCATCGGTCAACCCGTTGGTGGCGGCATATTCTCTTGCCGCGCTCTCGGTAATGCTCCCCTCCAGCTCCGCCGTCACGGTCAGTGAATAGGCATTGGCCAGCATCTCCAGCTCCAGCACCGATCTCAGATCCGCGGCAGTCATCAAAGGACCGTAAAGGGCCTGACAGTACTCCTCCAGGGACATGGAATAAGCAGCAGCCGCCTCCATGGTGGCACTTGATATCTCACTGTCGATGGCAGAGCTCTGCTCGGCGGTGAGCGCTACGCCTGCGGCATAGGCCGCCTCGCAGTAGATCAGCATTGTCGAGACCTTTTCCAGGGTGGCATTCATGATCACCTCATACCAGGAAAGCCCGTCGGTATAGATTTGATCGTGGAGAGAAAGGGAGTCGTCAAAGGTCTTGCTCTGCTCCATGACCGTGATCATCTCACCACCGTAGTCATAAAAGAAAAACGCCATCATGCCGGGGGTTACGGTAAAATGGTCGGTACGCATGGCCACATCATCGTCATAGACGGGCACACCCTCGATCATCTTGAGTCCCGGACTGAGCGGTACATCACTGCCCTTTTGACAGCCGCAAAGGGAAAGAGCGGCCAAAAGCGCCAGGATCACCGCGGCAACACGCACCGCAAGGGACGCACGCCTCTTTATGGATCTCATTTCAACCTCCCCTTTGCAGAATATGGCCCGGCAGAGCCGAGCCATGATTGCATTTTGCCTGCACCCGTGAAGATCGTCCGTGAAAAACGACGACACGTGACGCAGTTTTGGTCATATGAGGCCCGGCTCTGCCGAGCCTCATTGTATTCTCGCTTTATTCTATGGTCAAGACGCCCAAAAGGTGCGCACGCTTAACCCTGAATATAGCGCCAGTAGTTGCTGTTCACCTCGGCGGTATGGGTGGTCTGGATATCCTTCAGATAAGCGGTGTTATCCTCATCACTCAAGGTGTTATGGATATCACTCTTCCAGGCCTCGGTCTCCACACCGTCATAGAACATGATGTGAGAGCCGTATTCGGTCTCCACAGGCTCGGGATAGGAGATCTCGTTCTTCATACGGGCGCTGTCAAAGAGCCAGTCCTCGAATTCATCCACCATCTGGCCGGGATACACATCATCGTAAAGCACACTGCTGTCGGCGGTAAAGATCTCGCCGTACTCCTCAAACACAGCCGCATCGATGGTGTAATACTTGCTGCTGTCATCGCGGGTAACCTCGGTGATCTTACCTTCCTTCCAAAGGTCATCCAGCAGCTGGCAGGCCATGGTATAGGCGGTGATGATACCGTCTCTTGCCAGTACCTTGTCGGCCAGCTCCTTGATCTTTCCGCTCAGCGCATCGGTGCTCTTCAACCCCTCAAAGGTGTCCTCGTCAAAGAGAATATGACCCACATTGCGGTACAGCTCGGTGTTACGGTGCATACTGTCGGAGGTAAAGATGGCGGCGATATAGGTAGAGGTAGCCTCCTTATAGGTAACCTCGGTCTCGGTCTGCGCATCGGCATCCCCCTCGGAGGAAGCCTCCTCGGTGGCACTGTTCACGCTCTCCACCTTCTTGGTCTCGTTCTTTACGCGAACGAAGGTCTTCTTGGCGTCGTCGCCCTCACCCTCGGTCTTGGTCTCAAAGAGCCAATCCTCCAGCGTGCTGTTATCCACATCGCCGTCTGCGATGTTGGTAAATACAGCCTCAAGCGCTGCCGTCTCGGCATTTTTGGTGCAGGCCGTTACATCAAGGCCCTCCACCTCGGCAATCAGCTTGGCATTGATCTCATCTCTGCTAAGATCCGCCAGCTTGGAAAGATCATAGTCCTTTTCATCGGCGGCCTTGATCAGCTCCTCAGTGTACAGGCACTGATACAGCTTGCCGCGGAAATCCTCACCGTCGGTAGCGGTGATCAGCTCCTCCACATAAGCCACAAATCTCTTCTGCTCGGCCTCATAGAGAGCCAGTGCCTTTTCGTTCTCGGTCTTAGCGGTGGCCTCATCCTCGTTCTCGGAGGGAGTAAAGGTAGCGGTAAACGTATAGCCGCGGTAGTCACAGTACACATCGTAAGTATCCTTGTTCGCGTTGTAATACTCGTCGATGCGGCCATCGGTGACGGCATTGTAGAATTCCTCTGCCTTGAACTCGGACCACTTGGTGGCCAGCTGGGTCAGCTCCATCATGGCGCGGACATCCTTCAGGATCACGCCCTTGCCGTACATCAGACCCACATAGCCGTTGGTGGTATAGCCATAGTTGGCGGCATAGCTCTCGATGGTCTCCAGCTCTGCTTCAATGGCGGCATAATCGTCTTCATCCAAAGCCATACCGTAAAGGCGGGCCGCCTCACAGCAAGCCAGGATCTGACGCACATCACTCTCGGCGGTGTTTGCAAAATAATCAAACCAGGTCGCATCGGTCACCACGGTTCCGTCCACCAGTGTCAATTCGCCGTAGAGCTGGTCACGCAGAGCCGTAGAGGTATCCAGTGCATCGCCGCCCGTACCGCCGCCGATCGAGATCGTGGTACCGTACTGCTCGGAGTACTGCTCGTAAAGGGCAACGCGGTTCTGATACTCGGAATAGACCATGTAGGACATCATGGGCACCGTTACCTTGTAGTTTTCTGACTTGGCGATGGTGCGCATACGCAGGAAGGTACCCCGCGAATTGAGCACACTGAGTGCCACCACTGCGATCAGCAGAACCAATACCGCAACCACGATGAGGGTGCCCACCCAGGTCGGCATCGGTCTCTTTTGCTTGGCTGCCGTGCGGGGGGCCGCCGTAGCGAGGGTCTGGCTCGCTCTGTCATTTCTTGTTCTGTTTCCTTTTCCCATTGTTGGAACCACCTTTTGATTTATTTTTCTCGCGACATGGCGCGATACGGGTCATAGCAATAGTTTAGCAAAGATAAGTGTCGGTTATATGACGAAAGGGTGATGACTCGGTCACACATCCATAATGACCGGCAGAATCATGGGCTTGCGGCCGGTTTTATGATAAAGGAATTTGGAAAGATCGTCTCTGACGCGGGTCTTTAACCGCATACGGTCTCTCACCTCTCCGGATCTCAGTCCCGCTTCGAGAGAACGCTGCACCACCTGCTTGGCCTCCTCGAGAAGAGGCTCGTTCTCACGCACATAGACAAATCCGCGGGAGACCACATCGGGCCCCGACAGCAGGAGCCTGTGCTCCTCGTCAATGGTGGCAACCACCACGATCAATCCGTCCTGCGACAGATGCTTGCGATCGCGCAATACGATGTTACCCACATCGCCTACGCCATAGCCGTCCACCAAGACCTGCCCTGCGGGCACGGGCTCCGCATAGCGGGCGCCTCTGGAGTCGATCTCCAGAACCTTGCCGATCTCGGAGATAAATATATTCCGATCGGGGATCCCCATCTCCAATGCCAGCTCCCGATTGGCGGCAAGATGACGGGATTCGCCGTGGATGGGCATGAAATAACGGGGCTTGGTCAGTGCCTGCATCAGCTTCAGCTCCTCCTGGCAGGCGTGACCCGACACATGAACCTCCATGGCAGAGTCGTGCAAGACCTCTACACCGTTGCGGGAAAGCTCGTTGATCACGCGGCCCACCAGCTTTTCATTGCCGGGAATGGCACTGGAGGAAAGAACCACCAGGTCGCCCCGCCCCAGCGTCACCTGCTGGTGATCGGAATAGGCCATACGATAAAGGGCCGACATAGGCTCGCCCTGGCTACCCGTGGTGATCAAGGTCAACTGCTCGGGCTTGAAGCGTTTGATTTCATTGATATCGATCAGAACGCCCTTGGGCACCTTCATGTATCCCAGCTCGATGGCGGCCCCCAGAATATTGAGCATGCTTCGCCCGGTCACAGCCACCTTTCTGCCGTGATCGGCGCTGATATTGATGATCTGCTGTACCCGATGCACGTTGGAGGAAAATGTGGAAATCACGATCCGCTTGTCGGGATTGGAGGTGAAGATATACTCCAAGGACTTGCCCACCTTCTTCTCGGAGGGGGTAAAGCCCGATCGCTCGGCATTGGTGGACTCGCAAAGCAGCATCAGCACACCCTTGTTGCCCAGCTCTCCCAGACGGGTCAGATTCATCATTTCACCCTGAATGGGGGTGATATCCAGCTTGAAATCGCCCGTATGGATCACAGTGCCCAGCGGTGTATGGATAGCGAGACAGCAGGCATCTGCGATCGAGTGATTGACTCGAATAAACTCCACATTGATGGCACCCGCACGCACGGTATCACCGGCGCTGACGGTGCGCAGATCGGGCGCAAAGGGGAGCGAATGCTCCTCCAGCTTGTTTTTCACAATGCCGATGGTCAGCTTGGTGCCGTATACGGGAGGCTGTACGCTCCGCAACAAATAGGGAATGGCACCAATATGATCCTCATGTCCATGGGTGAGGAAAACACCCCGCAGACGGTCACTGTTTTGCTCCAGATACGTGAAATCCGGAATGACCAGATCCACGCCCAGCATATCCTCCTCGGGGAAGGCCAGACCGCAATCCACCACGATCATATCGTTCTCATACTCAATGACCGTAAGATTTTTACCGATCTCCTGCAATCCACCCAAGGGGATGATTCGAATTTTGCCTTTATCTTTTTTTACTCTTGGCATAAAATCTCCTTTCCTGTTTGATAAAACGGAATACAAAAGCAAGACTCCCGGGCACAGGCGTACCACGTTCCCCGCCCTTTTCCCGGAGCCTTTTGTCATTTTTTACCGAACAACTGCGTTGCGGACGGCCGAACGCTTCATATTCATTTTATTATACACCAATTGTTCCCACTTGTCAAGTACCGAACAGCAGAGTCAGCAATACACCCAGCGTGGCACCGCACAAGGCGCCCCCTAAAAACAGGAACAAACGCCAAAGGCACCGATGCCCCGCTCTGACCGGCCCGTTACCCGTACCGATGATGCGATTGGCTTCGGCAACCATATCCTGCTTACCCTTTGGCAGAGTCTTGCGGCGCAGGATAAAATAAGCGCTTTCAAACAGCGGGCTATCCTGTATCTGCATCACAATCATTTCCTTTTGACACCCCTTGATCACATTTCACACCTCCTCTCAGACCTCCTCTTTCCATTTTTGCCCGAGGCCACGGATTTCAATCAATCCAAAACCAAAAAAGCCCGCTGACAGATATGGAGAACCGTTACTCGCGCATTTCTGCGTTTTTCGACAGGCTCCGATCGGTTTCGATATCGAACGGAGGAATTTTTGGCAATAAATGTTAACATTCCATAAATTACCAAAAATGGGCATTGACAACCATAATTCGACGTATTATAATAGGGGCATAGGGCGAAACCCTAAGAAAATACAAGAATATGGAGGAAGAATAAAATGAAATCCACCGGCATTACCCGCCAAATTGACGAACTGGGACGCTTTGTCCTGCCCATCGAGATCCGCCGTGCGCTGGACATCAAAGAGAAAGACTCTCTGGAGATCTTCACCGATGAAGGGCGTATCATCCTGCAAAAATATCAACCCGCCTGCTCATTCTGTGCCAATGCCGATGACATTGTCCTCTTTGAAGGCAAGCGCATCTGCCGCGGCTGCCTGGAGAAGCTGAAAAAGCTTTGATGATACAAGAGAATCGGCATGGTCTTGATGTGTGATCCCCCCTCATGAGAAGGACGATCGCTCCTCTCCTCGCATCATGACCAAGCCCAAGCTCTTAAACAAGCAGAACGAGCAAGTGCAGAAGGATATCCTTCTGCACTTGCTCGTTTGTTTATTGTAGCAGGGGGCCGTCACCGAAGGTGACTGAGGGATTGTTTTGGGCGGAACTTTCATTATGCCCAGCTCATGGTGGTGGGCTTTTCTTCCTTGATGATGATATCCTTCAAGAACGTAACTGCCTTTTGCAGTCCCTCGTCAATGGTCATCAGGCTATCCTCATGCTCGATGGAGAGGACACGGTCATAGCCCACCAGGCGAAGATTGCTGACCAGATCGCGCCAGTAGGTCTCACCGTTACCGTAGCCCACGGTACGGAATACCCATGCGCGGTGCAGCTCGTCGCTGTAGTGCTTGGTATCCAGCACACCGTTTTTGGCGGTGTTGTAGGTGTCGATCTTGGTATCCTTGGCATGCACATGGTAAATGGCGCCTGCCAGCTCGCGGATGGCAGCCACGGGATCCATTCCCTGCCAAATCAGGTGGGAGGGGTCAAAGTTGGCACCGATCACATCACCCACGGCGGAACGGAGGCGGAGCAGAGTCTCGGGATTGTAGACGCAGAAGCCCGGATGCATCTCAAAGGCGATGTGAGGCACCTTGTGCGCCTTGGCAAAGGCGCCGGCCTCCTTCCAATAGGGGATCAGCTTTTCGTTCCACTGCCAATCCAAGATCTTGAGAAAATCCTCGGGCCAGGGGCAGGTGACCCAGTTGGGATAGAGAGAATGCTCGCTGTCACCGGGGCAACCGGAGAAGGTGATCACGGTATCCACGCCCAGCTTTTCGGCAAGGAGAACCGCGTTGCGGAAATCCTTGTCAAACTGCGCGGCGATCTCCTTGTTGGGGTGCAGGGCGTTGCCGTGAGCGGCAAGCGCGCAGATCTCCACGTCGTATTTCTTGAAGGTAGCCTTAAACTCCTCCAGTGCGGCGGGGTCGGCCAGCAGCTTTTCGGGGTTGCAATGGGCCTTGCCGGGATAACCGCCCGCACCGATCTCCACGGTGTGAACGCCCAGCGAGGTGAGGATGGAAAGGGTCTCGTCCAGAGACTTTGCACCGTAAAGGTTGGCAAGAACACTAAGCTTCATAATTAAGTCCTTTCTGCCGCATCGCGGCAATGTATTTTAAGTTTAAATGGATCAATAGGGGATAACCAAGTCTTTGTAGATCGCGGATGCGGACTCGTCTGCCAATAAAACCGCGTCCTTTCCTTCTCCTTGTCGCAGACTGCTTACTATCAGTGTAATTCAGTACGAACACTTTCTTCTACGGCTCTCCTCATCCGCCGTGCAAAAGCACGGCACCTTCCCCGCTGGGGAAGGCTATGGAGCGCAGTGCGAACAAATCAAATTCGCTCTCGTCTCATCCGGTTTGGCAGTTCGCCGCAGGCGAGGTGGAACTCCGCTGGGGAAGGCTATGGAGTTACATTCACCCCAAACTCTCGCACCAACCATGCGTCGTTTGCTGTGTCCGCCCGCACCCCTCCTATGTGTCATTCTAAGGAGCGCAACAAAGCGCGACGAAGAATCTCGACAAGCGCAAGAAGCGTGAGGCGTGGTATGTACATGTCAGACTCCTTGGCGGTTAGTTACTTACTGTTTCGAAAGGGTTAGTGCGAACATACCACGCAAACGGCTTTGTTGCCGCCCTCAGGATGACACATAGAAAGATCATGTGCAAACAATATGGCTACAGTAGCCTTCTCCAGCGGAGAAGGTGTCGCGCTACCGCGCGACGGTCCATCCGTCGCCAAGGCGACGGATGAGGAGAGCCGGTTTGTACAGCACAAAAGATGTCCTCCTCATCCACCACCTACGGCAGTCCCCCTTCCCCGCTGGGGAAGGCAAGGACGCGAGTTTGTGCAAACATCCCGGCTACGAGTCATCCTGAGCGCAGGATGAACTCGCCTACGGCGAGTAACCGAAGTTTAACTAGATGCCTAAACGGCATCGTTTTGCAAGCAAAAGCGGTAAACTTTATGGAGAAACTCGTGTTGAAATAATGTGCTTCGGTTACAACATCCACGGAGTCGAACTTTTGCGGGTCGAGGGTATCACCCG
>JAFTNU010000005.1 GCA_017451735.1 Clostridia bacterium | reverse complement strand
TTGCCTTGACGAATCTTTAAAAATAAGTATAATATATAATACGCGCTTTATATGCACCGTGCGTA
Organism: Clostridia bacterium; assembly: GCA_017451735.1. Classification (GTDB taxonomy): domain Bacteria; phylum Bacillota; class Clostridia; order Oscillospirales; family CAG-272; genus Firm-07. Next base: position 74,152 of record JAFTNU010000005.1, on the reverse strand, counting down.
CACCATCAGCCAGGAGGTAGTCATGCCCGAATTCAAAGATCGTCAAGACGAGGATCCCGCCCCCAAAAAGCCAAAGCCGACCGTCAAGCATATCACGGCATTCTCTGTGCTGGGTATACTGATCGTTCTGACGCTTTCCAATCTGGATGCTATTCTGCATCCCATCAAATCCCTTTCCTCGATTCTTGCCCCCATCACCATCGGTCTGGTGCTGGCCTATATCGCCAACTTTATCCTGCGCTTTTTTGAGTACAAGTTATTCAATAAAATAAAAAAACGCACGGTCAACCGCGCCCTTTCCATGGTATTGACCTACCTGGTTCTGCTTTTGATCCTGGCCGGTGTGGTTTGGCTGATCGTCCCTTCGGTCATCGATAGCGTCAGGGACCTGCAGGTCAACGGCATGTTCTATGTGACCCGCGTGATCGAGTCGATCAACCAGGTCCTTGCAAAAATCCCCTTCATTCAACCCGAGGACGGGACCGATATTCTGAATCTGGAAAAGCTTTTGAACTTCATTCTGGAGTTTCTCGGTACCTCGGGCAGTTGGATCGTTTCCAACATTGCCTCGATTGCCGGCAGTACGATCACGGTGCTCAAAAATATCATTGTCGGTATCTTTATTTCGATCTATGTGTTGCTCTCCAAGGAGCGGCTCAATGCAGGCTGCCGCCGTGTATTCCGTGCCCTCTTATCGGAAAAGAACGAAAAGCGCCTCCTGTATTATCTGGGCAAGGCCCACCATAAATTCGGCGGCTATATGATCGGCAAGCTGACCGACTCCATGATGGTCATGCTGGTCTGTATGCTCCTATTCTCGATCTTCAAGATTCCTTACGCCATACTGATCGCCGTAATCATCGGTGTGACCGATATCATCCCCTTCTTCGGCCCCTTTATCGGCGCCATTCCCTCGGCAATCATCATCTTTATCGCCTCCCCCTCCAAGGCCATTCTGTTTGTCCTTCTGATCCTTGTGGTTCAGCAGATCGACGGTAACCTGATCGCTCCTGTCATTCTGGGCAACAAGACCGGTCTTTCTTCCCTGGGTGTCATCGTGGCTGTTACGGTCATGGGCAATGTGTTCGGCATTACGGGTATGCTGATCGGCGTTCCGCTTTTCGCCCTCATCGTGACCCTGTTGGATGACTTTATCAAATCCCGACTGCGAGCAAAGGGACACTCCACGGATATCAAGGAGTATTACCCCGCCGACGCCTTTATACGGCCACAGGACGAAAGCCAGAACACCGAAACCATGACACAACGGTTTGTTCGGTGGGTGCGCTCGGTGGAAACCGAGAAGGAGGGCGTGGATTATTCCCCCTCCCGCTTCCATTCCTTCGGGCGGGGCATTCGCCGCGGTTTCCTGTGTGTGGGTCGGTTCTTCCAGCGTCTGTTCTCCATCAAGCCCATTCCGGAGGACCATACGGGCGGCATCTTTATGGACATTGCCAAAAACGGCATGGACACCAACCGCCTGTTCTGGCGCACCTTCCTTCTCTCCATCGTAACACTGACCGTTTATCCCTGGTATCTGGTAGAGGTGATTGCCCAAAGCACCAATATTGCCTGCCGCAAGGACGACAAGCGAACCTGGGGCGCCTTCCCCTTCTTCCTGCTCAGCATTTTTACACTGGGTATCTTCCCCATTGTATGGCATTGCAAGGTCATCACCCGTTTTCGCACCTACTGTGAAGAAAACGGTGTGGAATGTCCCGTGTCACGGAAATTCTACCTGTGCTGGACTCTGATCGGTCTCCCCACCGTAGTCGGACCCCTTATTGCTCTGGCACGCTTCCTGCGGGCATTCAGCACGGTGTGCGGCATTTACAATGCGACCCATACCTTCCCCCTTTCCGAGGAGGAAATGAAGATTCAGGAAAACATTCTGAAAACCTCAGCTCCCCGCAAATCCCTGATCGATCAGATCAGCCATGCCATTACTGAAGAAAACGCCGAGGAGGAAGCCTTGGCAACCGAAGCGACGACTATTCCCGCCACCCCCGTTGACGACGGAACCGGCGATGAAAGTGAAAGCAACGAGTTATAAGTCTCTCGGGGATGCCGTTCGATGATCGAGCGGCATCCCTTACCAATATACAAGGAGGTCAAAAATATGAACGAAAAACAAAAAGGCGGGATCTCGGTCAACACCGAGAATATATTTCCCGTCATCAAAAAATGGCTCTATTCCGAAAAGGACATTTTTCTGCGAGAGATCGTTTCCAATGCCACCGATGCGGTGACCAAGCTGAAACGGCTCCAATCCTTGGGTGAAGCGGCCGAGAGCACGGAGCCTTACCGCATTGACGTAATCCTGGACAAGGAGGCCAAGACCCTGACCGTAGAGGATAACGGCATCGGTATGACCGAGGAGGAGCTGAAAAAGTACATCTGCTCCATTGCCCTGTCGGGTGCCGTGGACTTTATTCAAAAATACGAGGGCGAGGGCGATGCCTCGAAAAACGGCATCATCGGTCACTTCGGCCTTGGCTTTTACTCTGCCTTTATGGTCAGTGATACCGTAGAGATCCACACCCGCTCCTATACCGGCGCGCCCGCCGTACACTGGACCTGCTCTGCCGAGGGAGAATATGAGATCGAGGCCGACGATAAGGAAAGCCGCGGCACGGAGGTGATCATGCACATTACCGATGATGAGGCGGCCTATCTGGAGAACGGCAAGATCCGTGAAATGCTGAACAAATACTGCGCTTTTATGCCTGTGGAGATCTACTTTGACGACGGCGCCGAGAAAAAAGAGGGCGAGGAAGCCAAGCCCATCAACGACACCACGCCTCTGTGGCAGAAACCCCCCTCCGAGTGCACCGAGGAGGAGTACAAGGATTTTTACCGCAAGGTCTTTGCCGACTTCCGCGAGCCGCTGTTCCAGATCCACATCAACGCAGATTACCCCTTGAATTTCAAGGGCATTCTCTACTTCCCCCGCATCGCCAACAATTACGAATCGATCGAGGGACAGGTCAAGCTTTACTACAATCAGGTCTTTGTGGCCGATAACATCAAGGAGGTCATTCCCGAGTATCTGCTGATGCTCAAGGGTGTACTGGATTGCCCCGAGCTGCCCTTGAATGTTTCCCGCAGCTATCTGCAGACCAACAGCTACGTGGCCAAGGTCAGCGCCCACATCGTCAAGAAGGTGGCGGACAAGCTGGTCGCCATGAATCGGGACGATCGGGAGACCTACGAAAAGGTCTGGGACGACATCAAGACCTTTGTGGAATACGCCTGCATGCGGGATGACAAGTTCTGGAACCGCACGAAGGATGCTCTTTTGCTCAAGCTGACCGACGGTTCTCACGTTACCATCAAGGATTATTTGGACGGCGCCAAGGAAAAGCATGAGAACACCGTTTACTACACCACCGACCCGTCGCTCCAGGCCCAGTACATTGCCATGTATGAGGCACAGAGCATCCGTGTGGTTCACTTTGACAACATGCTGGATACCCAGTTTGCCGCTACGGTGGAAAGCAAGATGGCAGGAGTAAAATTTGTCCGCGTGGACGCTGATCTTGCCGGCGTGCTCAAGGGAGACGGTGAGACCGCCGAGAACGAGGCGATGCGCGATCTGTTCCGCAAGGTCAGCGGCAACGACAAGCTGACGGTGAAATTCGAGGTGCTGAAGGATGCCGATATCCCCGTGATCCTCAATGTTTCGGAGGACTCCCGCCGCATGGAGGATATGATGAAGATGTACCGCATGAGCGGCGGTCAGGACGGGATGCCCGACTTCCCTGTTGACACCACACTGATTGTCAATACCGCTTCCCCCCTGGTACAAAAGATTGGCGGAATGCCGGATGGCGACGGCGCAAAGGCCGAATCCTTTGCCGCTTATCTCTACCGCCTGGCAGTGCTCTCTCAGCGCCGCTTCAATGCCAAGGAGATGCAGACCTTCCTCAAAGACAGTTACCGTATTCTCGGGGAGCTTTTGCAGTGACCGCCCGGGAGGGGATCCCCGCCGAAAATCTGAAGATCTGGCGGCAGGTCGCCGCCGAAAACCGTGAGCTGAGGCTTTTGCAGATCGAACAGATGGCCAAAACGCTCGGAGATACCCTGCAGCAGGGCGAGGAATTTTCTACCGACACGCTATCTATTTTTGCCACGGGTACTGACGGTTTTTCTCTTGCCATGGCAGTGGATGAGCAGCTGGCATTCTGCCGTGCTCTGCTTTCAAAGCGGCCCGATATTGCGAAAAGCGGCGAGATCACCTATCCTGCCGCCCCGGCCGCGCCGCGGATGGCGCGGCTGAAGGGCTCCATCTTTTCGGCGGCCTTCAACCGCTTTTCCCCCTTGCTTTCGGGCGCCAGGCCTCTTTATGTCTCCTCGCTTTCCGATCTGCTGGAGGCGACGGCCTCGGGGGATGCCGATTTTGCCATTCTGCCCATTGAGGACAGCAAGGGCGGACGCTTTCTGCATTTTTATGAGGAGCTTGACCGTTTGGATCTGCATATGACCCATACCTGTGATGTACCGTCGGAGGAGAGCGGGCGTACGGTTCGCTTTGCGCTGATCTCAAAGCTGTATCAGCCCACAGGCTTTTTGCCCTGCCACCCCTTTTTCGACTGCCGTCTCTATGTGGACGCCCCGAAAAATCTGACCGCATTTCTGGCGGCGGCCGAAGGCGCCGATGCGACTCTCTACCGTCTGGATTCCCTTCCTGCCCCCGATGCCGAGGGCAGCTTTACCTATTACCCGATCTTTTCCGCCGCAGACGGCGGGATACTTCTGGAGGCATATATCAACATCTTTATGCCCCGTGCCGCCGTGGTGGAGCGTTACTTACATTTAAAAGGAGAAAACATATGAAAAATATCCGCTATATGACCCGCGGGGTCTGCTCCCGCATGATCGAGATCGAGCTGGAGGACGATATCATTCAATCCGTCCGTTTTGAAGGCGGGTGCGCCGGCAATACCCAAGGCGTTGCCGCGCTGGTACGCGGCATGCGCGCTCAGGACGCGATCGAGCGGCTTTCGGGCATCCGTTGCGGGTTTAAACCCACCTCCTGCCCCGATCAGCTGGCAACAGCTCTGAAGCAAGCTCTGGAGCAAGCATAAAAGCAGTTGCTTGTGCAAACAAACGCAGTTACAAGTAGTCCTCAAGCAATACAAAAGCACTTATGATATACGATGAGCATCGTATATCATAAGTGCTTTTTATTTATGCCTTTAGGTAGCATGAATTTATGACGCCAAATCAACTTCGCCTAACGGTTGTGCTGTAGAAACCAGCCCTCCTCATCCGTCAGGCTACGCCTGCCACCTTCCCCGCCGGGGAAGGCCAACGTAGTGCCTGCCTTAGTGAAACATTTGCGTAAGAGGCTTTACAAGTAAAAGCCAGCGGCTGTAACCGCTGGCCGATAATATTGGCTTTTTATTGTATTTGATTTTCTGTGTGCTCCCGCTCTTTTTCTTCCCGCTCATATTCGGCAAGAACCGAAAGACGGATCCGCAGGGTAATCAGACTGACAATCAAATAGAGCGCGGAGATGATCAAAGCCGCAATGCCGCAGATGAAAAAGACAGTTTCTTCCACTTGCGCCAAGGACACAAAAACCATGAAAAGCCCGAAAAAGATCATCGGCAATTCCCGTTTGAATCTTTTTTTGTGCTCCTCGACCAGCACCACACGCACAATGGGAAAGACTACAGAAAAAATACCCAGTACCATAAGGATCACATCCCGACGGATCAGCATCAAAAGAACGCCGAACACAACCGCCGCTACCGAAACGACAAAACTGATCCACTCACCCCTTTTCCTGATATGGAACAGCGAGTACAGACAGGATGGCAGATTCATCACGGCAGTCATCAATCCCACGGCAATGAGAAGAATATCAAAGATCTCCACGGCATAGGGCTCGGCCAGCAGAAACAAGACTCCCAGTGCCACACCGAACAGCGTGGTCATGCCGATCCGCATGAGATAATATTTTTTATAAGCGTTCATTGGGTCTCCTCTCCGGCCTCAAAGATTGCTCAGTTCCCCTCTGTCGCGAAGGTAATCAACCACAGCGGGAACCACCAGACTATCGGGGCTTTTCCCTGCCTTGATCAGCTCCCGCACATGGGTGGAATTCACTTGCTCGTAATCATCGGCCGCTTGCAGAAAAACAGTGACCGCCCGGGGATTATGCTCCAGGTTCCACGCCGCCATTTTTTCTTCATACGCCCTGTCGACCTCGTTACGGATACCCTTGACGATCACATCGGCACCCAATTCATCAAATAGATCGATCAGGAGCCCTGCGGAAGTGACCACGCGGACACGATCAAGCCCCGCCACCGTCAGCTTCGCCATTTCGGCACGCTCGGCAAGAGTGTGCTCATATGTTTTTTGATCGTTGACCATAACGGCCACCACCACCTCGTCATAAAGCGACAGAGTACGCTTGACGATATCAAGATGCCCCACCGTCATGGGATCAAAGCTACCCGGAATCAATGCAAGACTCATGATTCTGCCTCCTTCATTACGGTGATGCAGGCCACACCGTAACGGTTTTGTTTTATAATGTGGAATTGCGATGCCAGCGTCTCATTCCCGCCGAACACATCTCCCGCCGCGCCGCTTTCGGTCACCACAATGGCACCGGGCGCAAGCAGCTTGCGGGAAAGAAGCAAGGAAAGACATTGGGGCAAGAGACCTGCGGCATAAGGGGGATCCAAAAAGCACAGGTCAAAGGACGCTTCGCGACAGACTTTCAGATAAGAAAGTGCATCGGAGGTTTCAATCTTAGCTTGAGACAAGAGATGCGTTTTCTCGGCGTTGCGCCGCACGATCTCGGCGGCCTCCCTTGAGCCGTCCACAAAGACCGCCGCCGCGGCACCGCGGCTGAGAGCCTCCAATCCCAACTGCCCCGATCCCGCGAACAGGTCAAGGACACGCGCACCGTGTGGCTTTTGCTGCAGCATGGAAAACAGGGCCTCCTTGGCTCTCTCAGAGGTAGGACGGGTGGCATCCCCCGCAAGCGTATACAGATGCGTGCCTCTGGCACTGCCCGTGATGATGCGCATCATGATCGTGGCTCCTCCCTGTGAAAATAACGGTAGATCTCCCCTGCCAGAACGGGTCCGATACCGGGAGTATCGGCCAAGGTCCTTTCATCGGCTTTTTTGATGGCGGCAAGGCCCCCGAATGCAGACAGCAGCTGCTTGGCCTTGGCACGTCCCACACCCGGGATCTTTTCAAGAGACGATGTGCGCAAAGTGGTGCTTTTTGCCCCGCTCATGCGCTTGACCGAAAAGCGGTGGACCTCTTCCTGAATCCGATAGATCATGGTAAACACGGCTCGGTCGCGGGCAATGGAAATCTCCTCCGTATCGCTGCAAAGGGCACGGGTCTTATGGAAGGCATCCTTGACCATACCGAATACGGGGATCGAGAGTCCCAGCTCCTCCATCAGCCGCCGCACGGTGGCTACATGAGTAGCGCCGCCATCCAGAAGGATCAAGTCCGGCTCGGCACCGAAATTACCCTCCTCATCGGTCAGATGAGCAAAGCGGCGGGCAAGTGCCTCCCGCATGGAGGCGTAGTCATCGGTGCCCTCCACATCCCGGATGCGGAAAACGCGGTAGTCGCTTTTTTTGAATTTTCCGTTCTCGAAAACGATCATGCCGCAGGTCTTGTGCTCACTGCCAAGGTTGGAAATATCATAGCTCTCGATGCGTTCGGGCAGAGCCTCCAGGGCCAGCAGATTGGCCAGGCGCACCAGAGTCTCGTCGCTTTTCTCGTTCTCGCGGCGCTCGGCCTGCACCCGCTCCCGCGCGTTCTCCACGGCAAGAACGCATCGTGTTCTGCGGTCCCCCCGTTGCGGTGTATAGATCTGTATCCTTCGTCCCGCCGTAACACTCAAGGAATCGGCAAGAACGGTCAGATCCTCCTCGCCCGCTTCAAAGGACAGAAGCACGCGGGGCGGAATATCCTCACGGCGACGATAATGGTCATAGACAAAGGACAGAAGCGATTCCTCGTCCAAGATCTCTTCCCCACCGAATACCGTCTCGGATTTATCGACCAAGGCACCTTCGCGAATATAAAACACCGACATGGCGGCCCCGTAGTCGTCACGGTAGAACCCGAACACATCTTCGTTGGTATCGGGGGCTGCCAGCACCTTCTGCTTTTGCGACAGCTTTTCCAGCGCAAAGAGACGGTCGCGGTATGCGGCCGCTTTTTCAAAGCGCTCCTCGTCGGCGGCCTTTTCCATCTCGGCCCGCACACGGGCCCTTGCCGCCGCCGTATCCCCGCGCAAAATTTCAGTGGCACACCGAATGAGCTCGGCATATTCCTCTCGCGTCACCGCCCCTGTACAGACGCCGCAGCACTGTCCCAGCTGGTAATACAGGCAGGGGCGCTCCTTGCCGATATCCCGCGGGAATTGGCGGCTACAGGTGGGCAGACAGAGCGTTTTTTGCAGCGTGTGCAGAACGCTACCCGCCACCGATGCCCCGGAATAAGGCCCGAAGTAGCGTCCTTTGTCGGCACTGCGCGTGCGGGTAAATTCCAGGCGGGGGTAGTCCTCTGCCGTGATTTTAATATAAGGGTAGGATTTGGCATCCTTCAATCGGATGTTATATTTTGGAGTATACTGCTTGATCAGGGTGTTTTCCAGAGCCAGAGCCTCGATCTCGGTATCGCAAAGGAAATAGTCAAAATCGGCCACCGACGCCACCATACGGGCGGTTTTGATATGCTTGACACTGTTTTGGAAGTATTGGGACACACGATTCTTGAGCTTGCGGGATTTACCCACGTAGATGATCTTACCGTCGGCATTTTTCATCAGGTAAACGCCGGGCGTCAGGGGCAGACTGTTTGCCTTTTCCAATAAATTCTTACGGATCTCTTCGGCTTGCAAGCCCCTCACCTCCCCAAAAAAGGGCGCCCTTCACAAAGGCGCCCTGTATTGCGGCTCTGCCGCCCGATTATTCCTGAAAGCCGGTATGGATCAAGGCCTCAAGCCCATCCAATGCCTCGGTCTCGTCGGAACCGTCTGCGATCAACTTGATAGTCATGCCCTGTGCGATGCCTAAAGAGAGAACGCCCAAAAGGCTTTTGGCATTGACCTTGCGATCTTCTTTTTCTACCCAAACCGAACACTTGTACGCATTCGCCTTCTGGATAAAGAAGGTGGCAGGCCGCGCATGAAGGCCGATTGTATTCGTAATGGTCACTTCGCGAGAAATCATAGGTCAAACGCTCCGTTTCTTTCGGTTATTCCCCGGTGTCAAACACCCGGTTGTGATAGGTATTAAGAATAGTATAACAAATTCGGGTGCGAAAATCAATGGGCATTTTTTCGGTATTTTAGCCGATCAAAGGTGTATTATCTGTGAAAAATCGCCAAAATCGACTGCCTTTTTCAAAGACTCGACTAACCTGTCACTTTTTGAATACCGGTGATGCGGATCTCGAAATCGGCGGTCTCGGTATGCGCCGCAACCGTCCGATTCACGGCAAGATATGTCTTTCCCTCCAACAGGAAGATCCCGTCATGCTCGATGCCCCGGCAATTCAGTGTCCCCTTCACATCCAGCAGATATTCATGATCGTCCTGGGGATAGACCGCTTTGACGGTATTCCCGTCCCCATCCTGCAAATAGACGGTGGCCGCAGAGGTAGAGACCTGCTCGGCCAGGGTCCCGAGAGAGACCCGTGTACCGTTATCCTCCAGATAAAGGGCTGTATCCTTTGCCAGAAGATTGACGGTGGTACTGCGCATTTTGCTGATCTCGAAGGTCACGGTATAGGATTCCAGTGCCTCGCCCGAATCAAAAAGGCTCTGAAGATTTTTTCTCTGCCAGATCCCAACAATGCAAAGAATGGCAAGAAGGATGAGTACGGCATCCACCACATTAAAGCGAATGCGGGATGCAGGCTTCTTTTCCTGTGTATTTTTCATCTCGGTCCCTCCTTACTCCGCATTGAAGGCGACACACACGCCACTGCCCGCATATCCGGGAAAATTGAGCTCATATGTGCGTCCCACCGCAATACGGCAGTCATCAACCGTATAACCGACCCCCGCCTCATAATCGGCATCCACCGAAAGGGTGACGGTAACGGTATTGAACTCCTCGGGATAGGTGGCCTTGGTGACCACATAGCTGTTCAGATCCTCGTCCTCAACGGGGACATCGGTATAAACCTCATAAGCACGGCTGTTTACTGCGGTCACCACGCCGATGGTGGCGCCGGTTTCGCTGTCCACAACCGCATCCCCTACCTTCAATGCGCCAAGAGAATCCCGTTCCACTCCCGCCAATTCAACGGTATAGGTGACACGGCGCACCTCTTCGCGGTCGGAATCGAAAAGCGAGAAGGGTGTCAGTAAGGAAACAAGGAACAGGACTGCGGCAACAATGGCCGCAAGCAACAGAATATCCACCACCAAAAAGAGCCAGCGGCGATTGGACTCCTTTTTGGGGCCCTTGTCGCCCGACGGAGCAGAGCTCCTGCGGCGCTCCTCCTTTTCCGGCTTGGGAGCATCGGATTTTTCGCGATTCATAGTTTACCTCCTTGGAAAACACGGTGACTGCCGTCAACGAACCCCACCGTAATACTCAAGCTCTGCCACACTGCCGTCGGTGATCCCCTCATTGGCAGTCGGCAAAGATCGACTGCGTACATAGCGCAGATCGGCAATGATCAGCGCCGCGGCCAGGAAAAAGGCGACAAGCGCCCCGGGATCGTACCAGGAATAGCGGAAAATGCTGAGAATCAGCACACCCGTAATCATGGCAACCCCCGTGATGGCCGAGAAGCAGTGCCCTCTTGACGAGGTACTGCGCATGACGGAAAAGCAATTCTGATACAGGAAGAAGAAAAATGCGGCGGGAAGAATCACCCCCAGCACGCCCCCTTCCAGTAAGCGGTAAAGCCAGAAGTTGAGAGACTTGGCCACCAGGTCGGAGGGCACCGATGTATAAAGGGTGCAAAATTGTTCGATACCGCCGTTCCCCAGACCGAACATCAGCCGTGCAAAGCCCGCACTGCGGCCAAATACACCGCTTCCCTTTTCAAAAAAGATCTCAACCGCCAGGCTGCCGGCTCCCGAGCTGCGGGCCAGCGCCGCATCGGAATCGGTACGCAGAACCGACAGAAAGCGGTTACGTACGCTGTCGGGCAAAAAACACAGAACAAGGGGAGTGAGCGCCGTTCCCATCAGCACAAAGGGGAAGGTACGGCGATCGTATACGAGAAGGAACACGATCAGCATGACCAGTATGGCGATCATGGCGCTTTGTACCCACGTCAGCACTGCGGCGGCGGTCACGGCCACCATGGCAAAGCCCGTAGGCAAACGGTAACGCTTTTTGGCACTGATAAAGGCCGCCAGTGTGAACGGAAAGACCAATACGAGAAAATAAGCGAAGGTCGTATGATCCGCAAAGCCGGCACAAACATGACCGCCGATGGCAGACATGGAGGCACCGTCAAGCGTTACTGCCGCAAACACGAATTGAAAGATGCCCAAAAGTGAGGCCGCCGTAGCGGAAACGATCAAGGCCACGCGACAACGGTTCATCCACCGAGGGGTGGCAATGACATTGACCACAAGGAAATAGATCCCCACAAACGCCGCCGACAGAAGCGCCCCCTTCCATGCCGTCACCCCTGCCACGGAAAAGCCAGAGAGTAGGAACAGGATCAGCATGAGCAGTACGGGCATATCCTGTATTTCCATATGGAAGGCACGATTACCACGCAACAGCTTACCGAAATACGCAACCAGCGGAACGGCAACAAACAGCAATATCCAGAATTCGCTTTTGGGCAGGAAGCCCGCGAAGGGCAGGAACAGGATCAACAGCATGACCCCTGCCTCGGGGACCGAAAGGATCAGAACAAGCAGCAGGAATGCGACAGCAACCGCCAACAGATAAAGAGGTGAGGTCAGAGCACTGACGGCACCCAGGACCATTCCCAAAGGAACGGCAACCACGTAACCCTGCTTGCCTTCCCTTTCCACATCCTTGAAGGCATCGTCGGATACACCGAATACCGATACCAGGATCTTATCGAAAAACACGCCCTTGGACAGTGCGTACCCCAACGACACATCGGAAAAAAGCAACAGAATTCCCAGCACAAGGGAGGCGATCCCACCGAAAAGATTGAATACATTCACCGTGCCGTTTTTCCAGATCACCGAAAAGAGCCAGTACATAATGGCGGAATAAGCCCCCGAGGTCAGGAAAAACAGACCGACGGTTCGCACACTGCACCGACACAGCAGACGCAAAAAAGCGGAAACGCCACCCACGATCCTGCTTTCGTTCATGGCAAAGGCAATATTGCGCCGAAGGGCCCGATGAAATTTGCCGCCGCCCTGCTCGGTGGTGCGGGCAAGACGCCCGACATGAGAGGAGCGGAAGGCCTGATCGGTAGCGGTGTAGGAGGTGAAAACGCGGCCGAGGAACCCTGCCGAAAGGGTGGTATAAATAAAATGAGTGATAAAAGCAAAAAAGCGGACAATATAGCTATCCTTTATGCTCGGCTTGCGAACCTTCATATCGGGCCGACCTCCTTTCATCAAAAATCACATGTCCTCTTCTCTTTTTTGCAAAAGCTCGGGGCGCAGACGGCGCGTAACCTCCAGCGACTGCTCGGCGCGCCATTTTTCTATGTTGGCATGATGCCCCGACAGCAGCACGTCGGGCACTGTCCTCCCGTGAAACTCCACGGGACGGGTATACTGAGGATATTCCAGCAATCCGTCGGAAAAGCTCTCCTTCTCATAGCACTCTGGGTCGGCAAGAACGCCATCCACCAGCCGTGCCACAGCATCCACCAGAATACAGGCGGGCAATTCTCCGCCGGTCAGAACGAAATCACCGATGGAGATCTCCTCGTCCACGATTTCCTCAATGATGCGGGTATCCACCCCTTCATAATGGCCGCACAGGATGATCAGATGATCATAAGACGCCAGCTCACGGGCTTTTTTCTGGTTGAGCACGGGGCCGCGGGGAGACATGTAGACCACATGGCGGCTTGCCGCCTGCCCGTAGGCGTTGACGATCGATTCATAGCAATCGTAAATGGGGGGCGCCATCATCAGCATGCCCTTGCCGCCGCCGTAAGGGGTGTCATCCACCCGACGGTGCTTGTCTTTTGAATAATCCCGGATATTATGGGCCCGCACCTCGATGGCACCGCTTTTTTGTGCGCGACCGATGATGCTCTCACCAAGGACAGTATTCACCAGGTCGGGAAACAGAGTCATGATATCAAACCGCATCAGTCGAACATCCCTTCGATGGGGGTCAGGAAGATCCCCTCTTCTTCGTCCACATTTCTGACAAATTCGGGAACAACGGGCACCATGGCCTCACCCTTTTCGGTGCGGATCACATAAATATCGGTGGCACCCGGATGGATCACATCGGCAAGCGTCCCCAGCTGTTCTCCCGTGGTGGCATTCCACACCTTCATCCCCTTCATCTCGGCGATCAGCAGAACCCCTTCGGGAATGCCGAGATCGTTGCGGTCGGCATAAAGAACCTTACCCCGCAAGGCCTCAGCCGCCTCCATGGTGGTTATCCCCTCGAATTCGGCAAAGACGAAGCGCCCACCGAACACAGAGGCATTCAACATCTTGAAAGGATGCAGCTCGTTGCCCTCACGCAGATAGACCGTGGGCAATGCGGCAAACACGGCGGGAGAATCGCACCATGGCTCTACCTTAACGGCACCGTGGCATCCGTGGGTATTGATGATCTTTCCGCATTCGGGATATCTGATCCTTGCCATGCAACTCCTCCCGCGCCCAACGGCGCCTTCAAAATGATATAATTTTTACATAGTATATCACAACCTTGCTTTTTTTTCAACAGGCGCGGGGCTTTTTTTACACAAAAACCGTTCTTTTTTTCCTTTTGAAGAAAAATTTTACATTTCAGGGCTTGTATTTCCGCGCGGGACAGGCTATAATAGACGTATCAAATTTTTATTCGGAGGTTACAATGGATAGCAGTATTTGGATGACAATCGGCATGATTGCCGTCATCATCGTGGTTTTCTACTTCTTTGGTATGCGTCCGCAGAAGAAGCAGGAGCAGGCCGCGCAGCAGATGCGCAACAACCTTGCCGTGGGAGATGAGATCACCACCATCGGCGGCATCATCGGCAAGGTGGTCAGCATCAAAGAAGAGACCATGGTCATCGAGACCACCCGCGACCACACCCGTATCCGCTTGCTCAAGACAGCGGTACGCAGTGTAGATGTCCCTGCCAACATCAAGATCGAGGCCCCCGCCGAGGAAAAGAAAGACGAGGCCGAGGACAAAAAGGAAGACTCCAAGGAGAAGTAATGCAGGACTAAACGGCAAACTCCTCTCATACAATGTACCAAGTACTTGTAGGAGGAAAAAACCATGTCTGTGCATCAAAAGCCCCAAAAAGCAGCAAGAAGGCACCGCCGTACCGCCACCGAGCAGGAAGGGGCGCCTACCCTTTCCGCCCTGATGAAAAGCGTCCTTGTGGCACTGCCCATCACGGTGACTGTGGGCTTGCTGCTTCTTTTGCTCTCATCGGTGCTCTTGCTTTCCGCAAAGGATCCCGACCGTTACCACACCGGTGTCGCCTTTACCCTGCTCTATCTGACCGCCTTTATCGGCGGGGCGATCGCCACGCGTCTCCAGCACCGCCGAGCTCCCCTCTTTTGCGGATTGGGCGAGGCGTTGCTTCTGCTTTTGTTCATCACGGTCCTTGCCTTTTGCCTGCCGGATGCCTGGGGTCATTCCATGTCCGGTGCTCTTGCTCTTCTCACGCGTCTGCTGCTGCTCCCCGCCTCACTGGCCGGAGCGCTTCTTGCCGCAAGGCAAAAGAAAAAGACCCGCCGTCATCACTGATTTTACGGAGGATGTTGAAATGCTTGTTCTGTTTCGCCACAATGCGCGAAAATATGCTTACGACACGGTAGTCGGCTCGCTCACGGTATTGAGCGCGCTGGAGTACCGTATGCTGGAGGCCATCCAGCCCCCCATGGGGCCTGTTTGCCCCACCGCATTGCGCTATGAATTGGCCAAATTTGATTCGGCAGATGTGGAGGAAGCCTACGCATTGCTCTATCAAAAGGCCGTGGACGGGGTGATTTTTGCCCGGGAAAACGGCGCTTTGTGCGTCCCGGACGCCGACACGGATACCGTGCGTGCGGCATTGAGCGCAGCCGCCGAGCGACTGACCGCCCCCGTGACCGTTACGGGGAAAGATCAGGGCGCGGCCAAAGAGATTCTGGGCGCAAAAGGCCTGATCCGAAATTGACTTTAAAATAAAGGAGATAAAAATCATGATCGCTACCCTTGTCTTTGTCGATGTGAAGCCCGAGCATATCGAGGACTTCCGCGCCATTACCCTTTACAACCACGAAAACTCCCGCAAAGAGGACGGCAATGTCCGTTTTGACGTCCTCCAGAGCCGTGAGGATCCCACCAAATTCACGCTTTATGAGGTCTTCCGTGATGAGAAGGCCGCCGCCTTCCACAAGACCACCGCTCATTACCTGCGCTGGCGCGAGGAGGTTGCCCCCTACATGGCAACACCCCGAAAGGCGCTCCCCACCACGCCTGCGGCATTTGACTGATTCATCCCGATAACGGCATAAAATCCCGCCCCTGCAGTGATCTGCAGGGGCGGGATTTTTGCTAAAAATGTCACATATTTTGCATACCGTTTGTTTTTTTATATGCCCGAACGGTGGCGCGAATACCGTCGGTAAAATCGGTGGCGGGTACAAAGCCCGTATCCTCCTTCAAGGCCGTGATATCCGCCTCCAGGTGCATGACCTGCAACGGGCCGTAAGGGATCTCACCAAGCCCCAGCGGAAGAGCGGGGTCAATGCTATCGCGCAATATTTCGATGTACTCTCTCAAGGGGCGGGCATGTCCGCCGCCGAGGGGATAGATCCTACCGCTGACACCGTGCTCTGCAAGCAGGCGGAAAGCGGTCGCGGCATCACGGGAATAAAGGTAATCCCAAAGCTGTACGCCTGCGGTAAGGGCGGGGCGCTCTCTTGCCAGAAGACTGCGGATCACGCTTGAAATCATGGAAGCGGCTCCGTCGCCGGGGCCGTATACGCTCAAAATTCGCGTCCAGATGTGATCCAGCCCCAATTTGGCACATTCGATACGGCTCATCTGCCCCGCGCAAAGCTTGGCAATGCCGTAGCCGTTTTCGGGAAAACAGGGGGTATCGGGCCGCAAAAGTCCCTCTACCCTGCCATACTCGGCCTGACTGCCCGCCCCCACAAAGACCTGACAGCCAAGGGCGTGGGCGGCCCCGACGGCATCTATGGTATAGCGGATATTGTTGATCTGTGCAGGCATATCGTTGCGTCCCGCCCCGGTGGTATGCGCCCAGGCAAGGTGATAGAAGGCATCGGCCCCCTCGGGGATCAGTCGGGGCAGATCGGCAAGATTACTCACATCACACTGCACCGTTCGGATCAGATCATGAGAAGGAACGGCACCAAGGCGTGCCGAGCCCGGGCGGCAGACGGCGATCACTTCTATCCCGTTTTCGGCCAATTCCCGACACAAAGCAGTGCCGACGGCTCCTGTGGGACCTGTGATAACGGCGCGTTTCAGTTTTCTTTTCATACACTTATTCCTCGGGCATCATGGGAATGAACATCTGGGCCTTCAGCTCCTCGCGCGGCAGGAAGGGGGCCAGATCCTCAAGAGGAGGAGAAACCAGAGTTCCGTCGGGCAGTCGTTTGGTACTGCTCTTGGGCTCCCAGACCTGGGCAGTATCGGTAAAGATTTCGCAGAAGACAGGGCCGTCGGCGGCAAGCACCTCATCCACCACCGTTTTCATCTCGGCGTTACTGTGAGCGCTGTAATAGGGGTAACCGAAGGCCTTGGCGAGCAATTCGAATTTCGGGAAGGAAAGGTCACCCGATTCCTCGCCAATGCCCACCTTGCAGTGATTGGAAAAAAGATTGGTCTGGGTGATGCGGATCGAATGATAGCCGTTATTGTTGATCAGAAAGATCTTAATGGGGAGCTTGTTGGTGAGCACCGTCTGCAATTCCTGCAGATTCATCATGATCGAGCCGTCGCCCTCCAGACAGATCGTGGTTCTTCTGCCGCCGCCGATGCAGGTGCCGATGGCGGCGGGCAACCCGTAGCCCATACTGGCAACGGCACTGTTATTCGCCATACGGCTACCTTTTTGAATGACATAAGCCTGGTTGCCTACCACGCAACAGGCACCGTTGGAAACGGCGGTCAGGCTGTTTTCCGGCAGGCGACTGCTGAGGTAGCGGACAAAGGCATACACATTGGCAGTGGAGCCGTTCTCCTCCCACTGACGCGGAAGCACGGCGGGATACTCTCGCTTCCAACGGGCGCAGGTTTCGTTCCAAAGGCCGCCCGCGCTGACCCGCTCCTCTGCCGCCGCATTCAGCTTGGTGAGAAAATCCTTGGCATCGGCCCACACGGGCATCTCCACGTGTAAGGTGGGCTTTTTCAGCTCGGCCTTGTCGATATCCACCATAATGACCTCGGCCTCACGGGCCCAGGTCTTCCAGTTATACCCCACTTGACGGATCGAAATGCGCGTTCCCACGGCAAGGATGAGATCGGCATTCTGGATCGCCCAGTTGCCGGGACGGTCACCCATATTCCCTGCTCTGCCGCAATAGAGGGGATGCTCGTCCTCAATGAGATCCACGGCGTTCCAATAGGTGACCACGGGGATATTCAGCTTCTCCAGCACCGAACGGAAGGCGTCGTAAGCCCCTGACAGGCGGATGCCGTAGCCCGCATGGAACACGGGGCGCTTTGCGTTGCGAATTTTCTCCAAAACCGCAGAGATGACCTCGTCGGTGACGGCGGGAGGCAGCTTGGCATCATCCTCGGCGGGATCGTAGCCCCGCAGATCATCGGTCTCGATGTAACCGCCCTGAAAATTGACGGGAATATCGATCCAGACGGGACCGGGGCGCCCCGTGGTCGCCAGATGCCACGCCTTTTCCAGGGCGTAGCGAATATCCTTGGGATCCTCGATCATGGTGGCATATTTGGTCATGGGAGTGACCGATTTCACGATATCATACTCCTGATCGCCCATGGCGCGCAAGGGCTCCCCGGTAAACTGCAATGCATAGCGGGCGGTGGTATCATAGCGTACCTGTCCGCTGATGATGAACATGGGGATGGAATCCAGCCATCCGCCTAAAACACCGGTCAGCGCGTTAGTCCCGCCGGGGCCGGTGGTCACACAGACCGCCGCGATCTTATTTTCCAGTCGGGCATACGCCTCCGCCGCAATGGCGCAAGCCTGCTCATGATGGTTGTAGGTCACCGTCAAGGCATCGTGATGGCCCAGTGCGTCGTTCAGGTGCATAGCACCGCCGCCCACCACCGAAAACACATCGGTCACGCCCTTTCCGGCCAGGAAATCGGCGACATAGTCCGCAAGTCGTTGTTTCATAATGATCCTCCAAAAGTGATTATATTATCATTATAACACATTTTATCCAATAAGGCAAGGGGCAAATCAGAGCGCGTCCGCACAAATGAGTGCAGACGCGCTTGCTCACAATTATGGTTGTTGTCTGATGCTGAGACTTCCGCTGGTGGTATCGACCTCAATCCGCGTGGAGCCATCGCCGTATTCGCGAAGCTCGCCACGCTCAACGGTCGCAAAATCGCTGTCAAAAGTGCCGCTGACCGAATCGTAATTCACGGTAAATCCACCCCATTCCGGGGGTAATTGCAAACAGATGCTGCCGCTGACGCTGTCACACTCGATGACTCTTGCAGTCAGTGAGAGAATATGAAGTGTGGTATTTCCGCTGGTGGTATCGATCTCCACGGAGCTCATATTGGCATTGAATACCGAAATATCGGCGCTGACGCTACTGATACCAAGATTACCCAAGACAACCTCCGAGGCACCGATATACCCGCTGACGGTATCAATTTCGGTGCTTGTATGCACCGTTGTGCGGTAAAGAGAAATCTCACCGGAAACCGTATCGATCTCCAACCGATTGGCCGTTACATCGGTCAATGAAATACGGCCCGATGTACTGTCAAGCTCCATGTGGGCGCTGACCCCGATCCCCTCGGCCGTGATGGGTGCCGAGACACTTGTTACTTCTATCGCATACAGGGCCCGGGCCATGCCTTGCGGGATCAGTACGGTCAGCTGCTTTTCGGGACGCTTGCCCCAGTGGAAGCAGAGCTTCTTGAGCTCGTTATGGCGGATAGAAAGTTTGCCGTCATGAACGCCCCAACGGATCTGCTCTTCCTCCTTTAACACCGTTCCGTTTCCGACGGTCTCGGTAATAGAAATATTTTCTCCGTCATAAACCCGGATATTCACGCTGCCCGCGTACCAATAAATTGACAACGTATCGACCTTTTCGGTCACTTCCCCGTTTCCGACCTCGGTATAAGAGGTGAAGGTATCGTCATCACAGAAAAATCCGAATTCAAAGTCATAGCTGATGCAAAGCCAGATGACACAGGAGATGACGGCAACCACAGCCACAAGGATCACGGGTAGCAGCCAACGGTTGCGGCGCTTTTGAGGCTCCGTCGAAAAATCGGATACAGTCTGTGCCGCGTACGCTTCCCGATCGACATTTTGGGGAGCACGGGGGCGGATGCCAGACGCGAGCAGGATCATCCCCACGCCGATCGCCACAACGACAAACATCAGCGCCGCGCCCCACTCATTGTCCATCAGAGCCGCGGGCAGAATACACAGGATGCAACAGGCGATGCCGAATGCCGTTAAAAGATCGACGGTGCGACTGTCGGCATTCAGCGTATTTTGATCGTAGGTGATTTTGCTGTCATCCAAAAAAGTGGGTATACGGGTGTTGGAAAGCACTATAATGACTGTACCCGCCGCCACGCAGATAAACAACGCACCGACCGCCTCCCAAAGTATGACAGGAACCAGCCAGACGATATAGAGCATAACAGCAAGCGCCAGCGACCACGCTCGGATGTGCTTGGCACGACGCAATTCCGCAGGAGGAAGGCGCCGCTTTTTGCTCTCCTTGCGGGTTGCGGGCGGCGGGGCGAATGACGCCCCACTGCCATGTGGCGGTGTTTGCCCTTGATCCTGTGCCGATCGATAGGCTCCCCGCCAATCGATCAAGGGACGGATATCTCCCACCTCGCCGACGGCGCGGGCATACGCCTCTTCCTCGGAAAGTCCCTCTGCGATCCATTCGTCATAACGGTCGCACAAATTTCCGTAAAGCTCTTCAAAAAGCGCATCGTTTGCACTGTTGTGCGGTGCACCCGAAAAGAGCGATTGCAGATAATTTTTCAGATTGTTTTTCATCTATTTTCCCTCCCCGTTCTCACCAAACGGACGAATCAGCTTGTCGATCAAGCGGTTGGCGCGCTCCCATTCCAGAAGCGACTGCCGGTAAACCTCTCTGCCCCGATCGGTTATCGCATAGTAACGGCGGCGGGCACCGCTTTCCTCATCTCCCCAATAGGAACGGATACATCCCGCATCCTCCAGGCGCCGAAAGGCGGTGTAGAGCGTGGCCTCTTTCAATTCATATTCCCCATCGGTGGCGGTGCGTATGGCTTTATTGATGCGGTAACCGTAGCTATCCCCGACTGCAAGAAGCCCCAGGATAATGGTATCGGTATGACCGCGGATCAGATCCGATGCAATTGACATCAGCTTCACCTCCCCGATACTATCATATCACAAGATACCTCGCCTGTCAAGGTATCTCAAAAAATTTTTAAGATGACCGTTTTCATACTTTTTGTGTCCAAAATGATATTTACAACGGCCATACGGCGCGTTATAATGAAATCAACCACCAAAAGGAGGACGAAATATGAATTTCAGGATCGTATCTTCTCTTTGCAAGGCGCGTCTGACCGATAAGGCCGCTTACTTTCCCGCATACGAAAATGCCACCGCACTTTTGGGCGATCGTCTGTATTTTTCGGCCGTCTATGATGCGGTAGGATTGCAGTCAAGCAAGGGTGTTCGCGCAAAAATCACGGTCAAATCGGAGCTGGCCCCCTATATCACGGTCTACGCCGTAGAGCAAGTGCCGGTACGCCTGCCCCACTACCCCGATGCCTTTGACGGGGATTATATCGGCCATGAGCCGGGGCTCTATCCCGATCTGCTCCGTCCCACCGATACGGTTTATCTCCAACAAGGTCTTGCAGGTCAGCTTTACTTCGAGCTGAATGTTCCCGATACTCTGGCGGCAGGCTTCTATCCCGTTACGGTGGAGCTCGCGGCAAAGAATCCCGAAGAGACGCTCTCGGCGACCATAACAGTGGAGGTCCTGTCCGCACGAATCCCCGAGCAGACCATCACCTATACCCAGTGGTTCCATTACGACTGCCTGGCCACTTATTATCATGTGGAGGTTTTCTCCGAGCGGCATTGGGAGATCATTGAGAGCTTTATGAAAACGGCTGTCAAGACCGGCGTAAATGCCATTCTGACCCCTGTATTTACCCCGCCGCTTGACACCGAGGTAGGCGGTGAACGCCCCACGGTCCAATTGGTGGATATCAAGGTCAAGAATGGCAAATACGCCTTCGGCTTTGCAAAGTTGAAGCGCTTTTGCGAGATGTGCCGACGCATCGGTGTGGAGCAGCTGGAGATTGCCCATCTGTTTACCCAATGGGGTGCCGAGCACGCCCCCAAGATTATGGCGACGGTAGACGGCGAGTATAAGCGTATTTTCGGCTGGGAGACCGAGGCCATCGGCGAGGACTATATCGGATTTTTGAGGGTTTTTCTCCCCGCCCTTAAGAAAAAGCTGGATGAATTCGGCTACCGCGACCGCTATTTCTTCCATGTTTCGGATGAACCGAATGAGAAAAATCTGGAAAGCTACAAAAAAGCACGGGATGCGGTTTGGGATCTGATCTGCGACCATCCCGTCAGAGACGCGCTTTCTCATTATGAATTTTACGAAAAAGGAATCGTGACCCAGCCCATTCCCACCGTCAAGACTGCCGACGAATTCGTGGCCAAAAAGGTCCCCGATCTTTGGGTCTACTATTGCTGCTCCCCCGGTCACACCTGCTCCAACCGCTTTATCGCCATGACCGGAAACCGCACCCGCGTGATCGGCGCGCAAATGTATCGGGCAGGGGTAACGGGCTTTTTGCACTGGGCTTACAATTTTTATTACAACCGCCGCTCAATTGCGCCGGTCGATCCTTACGTGGTCACCGACGGCGACTATTTTGCTCCCGCAGGCGACACCTTTACGGTCTACCCCGCACCGGACGGTACGCCCTTGACCTCCCTGCGCTCCGCTCTGTTCGAGCAGGCACTGTTCGATATGCGCGCCATGGCACTGGCTGAGGAAAAAGTGGGGCGAGAGACCGTCATCGCCGCGATCGAGCGGGCCGATATCACCGATTTCAAGCATTATTCCACCGATGCAAAAAAAATACTCGACCTGCGTGAAGAGATCAACCGCATGGCAGCAAAGCACGAATAAGTACGGAGATCACGAATCCCGAATAATTTCTCTATGGATTGTCAGCAGCTTCCGACAGGATAGGTATTGTACCGACGCAAAATACTAATTCCATATTATTTGATCATTTTTCCAATTTTCGAACCGATTATTCCATTTTTGAATTTCATAATTCTTATTATTGCCCCGTTTTTTATCAAAACACAGCAAAAAGCCAAGATTTCAGTAAAATCTTGGCTTTTTGCTATTTGTCAAAAGACAAATTAATGATAATTAATCCGTTCCATGCTGCCACAGCCGACTCTCCTCATCCGCCAGGCTCCGCCTGCCACCTTCCCCTGGGGGAAGGTGCGTAAGGCTTTTCGCGTCAGCAAATAAAGATCACCCGCATAGCCAGGAATTTTATTCCCTAAGAAACGCTGATGTGGGCGCCGAGGGCGCGGAGCTTCTGCTCCAGATGCTCATAGCCGCGGCCTATGGTAGCGGCATTGGTAATCTCGCTTTTCCCTTTTGTGGCAAGAGCGGCAAGAAGTAAGGCCGCACCGCCCCGCAGATCGGGAGAACGCAATTTGGCCGCATGCAGTGCTTGCGGTGTAATGCGGGCACACCGATCCGCGATATCGATCCGCGCCCCCATGCGGCACAGCTCCTGCGTATAGCGGAAACGGGATTCCCAAACCAGCTCGGTCACCGCTCCTTCTCCTTCGGCGCGTCCGCCAAGAGCAAAAAGCGCCGTCATCTGGGGATGCAGATCAGTGGGAAAAGCGGGAAAGGGGCCTGTCACCACCGAAATGTTTTGATAGGGCTCGGCGGCCGTGACCGTGACATGATGCTCCCCTGTTTCAACCTTTACTCCCATCTCACGAAAGGCATTCAGCAAAGGGTGCAGATGGGAGGGACAAACCGCCCTTACCCGCACGGGGCCGCCACAGGCAACTCCGGCACAGAGATAAGTTCCCGCCTCGATCATATCGGGAATGATCACATTGCGGGTACCGTGCAATTCCGGTTGCCCGACGATGCGGATCCGATCACTGCCAACGCCTGTTATCTCGGCCCCCGCATCGCAAAGAAAGGCGGCAAGCGCCGCCACATGGGGCTCGGCGGCGGCGTTCTCGATCACGGTCTCGCCGCGGGCCATGGAGGCCGCGATCATCAGATTGGCAGTAGCCCCCACCGATGGCATGGCAAGGCGGATAACCGTACCGCAAAGGCCGTTCGGCGCCTCCACCACCACACCGTCTGCGTTACTGCTCACCTTGGCCCCCAGACATTCAAATCCCATGAGATGCTGATCAATGGGGCGGGAGCCGAAATCACACCCGCCGGCGGCGGCAAGCTCGGCTCTGCCAAAGCGCGCCAGCATGGAGCCCAACAGATATGTGGAGCCGCGAATCGACGCAGTCAGTGCCACGGGTGCCCGCCCGGATTGCACGGCACTGTAATCCACCCGTACATCTCCGCCGGGCAGGAAACGGATGCGCGCACCGAGAAACTTCAATATTTCAAGGGTTTGTAATACGTCACTCACCCGAGGCAGATTGGAAAAAATGCAGACCTCACCCGTGGCGATACCGCCAAACAACAGAGGCAGTGCCGCATTTTTACTGCCTCCGATCACCACTTCGCCCGAAAGCCGTCTCCCCCCGTTGACTACGATTTTATTCATATTCCGATCCCCCATTCGAACGAAAAAGTCCTTCGGGAGCAGTATATGCACCGGTAGCAAGGATGGTACACGGTTTGAAGGTAAGCTCGGGCGAGCTTGCAAATGGAATAGCGGGGCTTTCGGTTATCGTGCCTGAAGCAGGCGGCAGTACGCCACAGCAAGGTCTACCACAAGCCCGTAGGAGGCGGTCCCCGCCGTATTGCCGTGAAGTTTGAGATAGGTGTCATTCACCGCATCCGAAACATCAGCGGCAACCGAATCGCGATAGGTGTCAAAAAAGGCCGAATAAGCACGCAGCTCCTCCACGACACGATCGTCCAGCATGCCGAGGATTTCAGCATAACGTGCACTGTCTGCCCGATAGAGCGCATTGGCCACATACTCAAAAAGATTGAGATAGGCAGTATAACGAATATAAGGATCCTCACAGGAAGACGTCACCAGAAAGGCCACGAAATTGGCCTCATTCTCCCGGGCGATCCCCCGCTGATGAGCCAACTCATGGGCGGCAGTAAACGGCAGAGTATAATCGGGAAAGGCCACATTCAGGTTGGCTTCACCGGTGAAGTAGGTGTAAACCCCCGTGATATGGGTATAGGACATCAGCTTGCTTGCCAGAACGGGCTTGATGTCGCTATCCAGGCGCTGCACAAACGGGTACGCATCACAGATGGGATCGAAGGCGTCCAGCAGACGATCATTCATTTCGTCTATCTCATACGGCATCAAGGAAAAGCCGTCCTCACCAAAGCTGACCCCGTCTGCCGCTGTATTCACCTCTTCCACCAACCAATAGGCGGTATGGTAAAGGTCATCGGCACTCACCGCCCCGGTTTCCATTCCCAACCGCCGATCAAGGGTTTCGGTATGATAACCGATGCCAAAGCCGAACACAAAAAGAGAAAACAGAATACTGAACACGGATATCAGACATCCGATATATACCAACACACTGCGCCAGCTGTTGCAGCGGCACCGATAAGCATAAATCGCCACAGCGATAATGAGAAGCGGAATGGCATAGATCAATATTTCGGCCAGCGAAAAGGGGATCCATGAGGTTAAATGCGCCAAAGCGGCACGCACAGCGGCACCCACGGTGCTATTGTAGCCGTTAGCAAAAGCGGGGCTGATGACAGCGATCAAATACAAGATCAGGGCAACTGCGAATATACCGCAAAAAACGTAGAAATAAATCGGTAATTTCTCATAATTTCTGACCCGTTTGGCCACATTCTTTTTTGGCAAGCATCACCGCCTCCCTTCCAAGCTTTGACATTTGCTCCATCATATCGGCGGGCAACGGTGCCCGCACGGTCGTCATTTTTTCTGTACGTGGGGCGGGAAATGTCAACGACGCGGCATGGAGAGCATGGCGCTTCATATCTCCCGCTACCACACCGTACAGGTCATCCCCCAGTAAAGAATGCCCCACCGATGCCATATGCACCCGCAATTGGTGGGTGCGCCCCGTATACGGGATCAGGCGAACCAGGGAAAAATCCTCGCCCCATACCAATGGCTCCACCTCGGTTTTGGCATAGTCTCCCTCCCCCACGGGACAGACCTCGCGAAAAATGATGCTCTCTGCGCGGCGACGGATGCCGCTCTCGATGATAAAAGGCGCATCCACCCGCCCCCGCACCAGGGCAAGATAGGTCTTTTTGATCTCTCCCCTTGCCATCCGATCCGAGAGGAAGGAGGCGGCAAGGGCGTGGCGCGCTACCAGCACCGTACCTGTGGTATTACGATCCAGCCTGTTGATAAAGTGGGGGCGAAAACTCACCCCGTTCACGGCGTAACGGTACGCAAGCCCGTTGGCAAGGGTATCCTCGAAATGTCCGTGAGACGGGTGAGTGGGCATATCGGCCGGCTTGTTGACAACCAAAAGATCTTCAGTTTCCAGCAGAGCCTCTACGGGAATATCCCGAGGCACCACATGAGGGGGAGATTCCCGTTCCTCGATGGCAAGATCCAGCACATCTCCGGCAGTGAGAACCGCACGTACGGTGACGCGAATCCCGTTTAACATCATGCCGTCCTCGGTGCGCTTGAGGCGCGCAGACAGTGCAGAGGAAACACCCTGCTCACGCAGGTAGCTGCGCAGCAGCTTGCCGTGATCCTGTTCCCCGATCATAAAACGCAAAATATCTCCCCCTTCCCTTTTTCATTAGTGTACCATATTTCCGCAGAAATTACAAGCGAAAGCACAAAACAGGATCGCTCGCAAGCGATCCTGTTTTGATTCATTCGGATGCCTTATCGGAAGGATCACACAGGGGCAATTCAAACCAGAACACACTGCCAACTCCTACGGCGCTGTCCACGCCGTAGGCGGCATGGTGAGATTCCAGAATGCCTTTGACGATGGAAAGCCCCAAGCCGGTGCCGATGACCGAACGGTTGTGGACCTTATCCACCCGATAATAGCGATCCCAGATCTCGGGGATCTTGTCAGGCGGGATCCCTTCACCGTCGTCGGCGATGGATAACCGCACGCGGCCGTCCTTCACGGTTTCGGTCACCACCACCCGCTTGGATTCGCCCGTATAGTTCACCGCATTGTTGATGAGATTGTAGACCACCTGCAGGATCATGGTGCGGTCAGCCTTCACAAGCGCTTCGCCTGCGGGATGAAATTCGATGCGATAGCCTTGGTGACGGATCAGCGTATCGTAGCGCTGCATGGTATCCTGTACGGTCGCCGTCAGATCGAATACGGTGGGATTCATTTTTTGTGTCCCCGATTGCAGCTTGGAAAGATCCATGAGATCGTTGACCAGCTCGGAAAGCCGTGTGGTCTCATCAATGATCGCCTGCACATTCTCGGGAGAATTCTCACCGGGGATATCCCGCATCATCTCGCTGTAGCCCTTGATCATGGTCAGCGGGGTGCGCAAATCATGGGAAATGTTGGCGATCAGCTCCTTTTGCAGTCGGTCGGTTGCGCCGATCTCGGTGGCGGCATAGTTCAATGCGTCGGCCAATTCCTGCACCTCGCGGTAGCCCTGCCCCGAAAAATCGGGCTCATAATTTCCCTTGGCCAGCCCACGCGCCTTTTCGGTAATGCGGATCAAGGGGTTGGCGATCATGCGGGATCCGAGGAAGGCCGCGATAAAGGTTGCCAACAGCAGTGCCGCCGCGATCCACAAAAACTGGATCTCCAAGGTATTCACGATAGCATCCACGGGGGTCAGCTGAACATCGAGCATCAAAAGATACTCTCTGCCCTCTGTCTCCAAGAGCCTTGCATGAACGGCGTTGGTGGAGCTGCCGCGGCGGTGAAAGCCCGGTACGCGGAACTCTTCACTATCGGAAAAATCGGTCTGCAGCTCCATACGGCGGTCATAGGTACCGCCGTTTTCTTTGGTCAGATCGTAAATTTTGGACAATTGCTCGGGGGGCAGATGGTGGATGATGCAATCGCTTGTTGCCTCTCCGTCCGCCACCTTCACAGCCACCTTTTCGCCCGATTGCTCGGAGCTTTCCTCAATACGGAAAATACGAATGCAAACACCGTCATCCTGAGCATGAAGCTTGACCTTTGCTTCAAAATCCGCGGTGCCGATCTCTTCGGAAAGCTCAGAGGCAAGCTCCTCCATCTCCGAAAATTTTTCACGTTCGTAAAAATAGCTGAGCAATCGGATCTGAAAGATCCAAAGAAGCAGGATAAAAAGGATGGTCAATGCCGCCAGTGCCAGGAACAGCCGCGGGCGGATGCCCATGTGAGCGCGATGCTCTTTTTTATTCATTTTTGCTCCTCAAAGCGGTAGCCCACGCCCCGCAGTGTTACGATGTAGTCACTGTATTTGCCGAGAGTCTTGCGCAAAAGCTTGATATGGGTATCCAGAGTACGGGCATCGCCGTAAAAATCATAACCCCAGACCTCGCTGATCAATCGCTCACGGGTCAATGCCACATTGCGATTACGCAGCAGGTAGAAGAAAAGATCGTACTCCTTGGGAGACATCTCTACCCGTTCACCATCCACGTAGACGATACGGGCGGTCAGATCCACGCGCAAGCCGCCGTTATCCAGCTCAATGATCTGATTCTTCTCGCCGGGCTCCTCGGCGGTGCGCTTCACCCGTTTCATCACCGCCTCTACCCGCAGCATCAGCTCACGGGGCGAAAAAGGCTTGACCACATAATCATCAATGCCCAGCTCGAATCCGTTGATCTTATCATACTCCTCGCCTCTGGCCGAAAGCATGATAATGGGTGTATTGGAGATCTTGCGGATCTCACGGCAAGCGGAAAAGCCGTCCAGCTCGGGCATCATGATATCCAGGATGATGATATCAAAGGTCTCACGGCGGCAAAGGCTAACTGCCTCCATGCCGTCCCCCGCCTCGGTCACGGTATGCCCTTCAAACTCGGCATACTTGCGCACGATGGAACGAATGCGGGCTTCGTCGTCAACTATCAAAATGTGATACATAAGAAATCCTTTCCGTTATTGGAAGTTCACACTGACACTATCGGGAATATATTCCACCAATGTGACCTGAATGGAAGTGGCTGTTCCGTTACGGTAGATATTTAAGGTCACCGTGTCACCAACCTTATAGGAGCGGATGACATTTTTCAACTGGCTGGTTGCCGACTCGGAGCTGCCCACGCCAACGGCCACCACAACGGCGTTACTCCCCTCACCCACACTGTAGATGAAGTCGCCGGCCTGAAGAGTGGATTCACCGGACACACCGGTAACGCAAGGCAGGATCATACGGGAGAAATCGGAGAAGGTCACGACCTTTTCGATCAGCTCCGCACCCAAGGCGGGAATACCGGGAATATAACCGAGCTCCAGCAAATGATGGATGGAGATCACCGCCGAATCGATGGGAATGGCAAAGCCAAGACCCTCGACACCGGTGGCGGAATACTTGGCATTGACAATGCCGATCAGCTCACCTGCCAGGTTGAACAGACCGCCGCCCGAGTTGCCCGAGTTGATGGGGGCATCGGTCTGGATCAGGGTCATGGTCACGCCGTCCACCTGGATCTCGCGCTCCAGGGCACTGATACGGCCGTGGGTCACCGTGCCGCCCAATTCTCCCAAGGGATTGCCGATGGCAATAACCTCCTCGGAAAGGGCCAGTGCACCGCTGTATCCCAGCTTGGCAACAGTCAAGGTTTCCTTGGGGGTGATCTTGATGATGGCAATATCGCCGTCCTCGTCGGTTCCCCGCACAACGGCCTCATAGGTGTTACCGTTGGTCAAGCGCACATAGATGGACGTGGCACCGTCGATCACATGGTTATTGGTCACGATCACGCCGGAGCTGTGGATGATGACTCCACTGCCTGCGCCCGCCGAAATGGTGCCGTAATTGGAGGTCGCCGTGGTCATGATCTCAACTACGGCATCTTTCACGGCGGCGGTGGCATCTACGGCATCCATGGCGTTGTCCCCTGCCGAGGTCTTGGCATTGGCCAGGCCTGAGCCGTCATTTTTTTGCAAGGTGACCGTTGTATAATCGAAGCCTCCGTTTCCTTCTTCGTAGGAATAAACATCCCCACCCAGATTCACGCCTGCGCCGGTGGTGGTATTACCGGGGGTGTAGCCGCTGTCCGCATTCTCGATCACGCGGTCGGCCAGCAAAGAACCGGCAAACCCCGCCAGAGCCGAAAAGGCAACGCAAAGTGCAACGCAAAAGGCGACAAGTGCAATTCTTTTCCCCTTGCGCGGAGGGGGAGACGGCTCACTGTCAAAGTGCATGGGGGGCGGCGCATAGGAGCCGCTTTCTCCATTCTGATAGGAAATCCCGTACCAGCGGGGCTCCTGCTGTCCGTAACAGAAATCGTTACGGGGCTCGTCGTTGGAGCGGTTTTCGGTGCTTTGGCTGTTTTCGGTGGGTTCGGTGCTCTTGTTTTGGTTTTGATCAAAATCTTCAGGGCGGTTCATACTCACACACTCCTTCCGTTTTACTGACCTTATTTTAGCTTTGATTTGTGACAGTTTTATGATTATGCCGAAAAAACGGGCTGAATTTGCATAAAAATGCGCAGTGATGCGATTGAAATAGCAGATTCGATATGGTATAATAAACGCAGGAATAAACCATCGAAGAAAGGCAGGATCCGACATGCAACATACTGTTTCTCAACTGCTGCGCGAGCGCGGCATTGCCCTTTCGGCCCCCATAGCACTGAAGGAATGCAGGATTCTGCGCCCCTATCTGCTGGAGCGGAGCGGAATCGGCGACGGCACGGCATTCTTGTTTGCCGTACCTTATTATACCACAGAATGCGACGATCCTGCAAGAAATATTTCCGCCTATGCCGTTTCCCGCGATTATCACCGCTTTTTTGCGGCATTGTTTGATGAGATCCTGCCCATTCTCCGTGAGCATTTCCCTCAAAATAAGTTTGCGGGATTCACCGATCATTCTCCCATGGCCGAGGGCGAGGCCGCCGTGCGTGCGGGGCTTGGCTTTTTCGGATGCAATCATTTGTTTTTGACCGAGGCCTATTCCTCTTATGTTTTTCTCGGCGAGATCGTGACCGATGCCGTGCTGAATGCTCCCGCAGGCGAGATCAAAGTCTGCAAGGGGTGTGGCGCCTGCCGCGCCGCCTGCCCTGTTGATCTCACCGTGGCGGAGTGTCTCTCGGCGCTCACGCAGAAAAAGGGTGATCTGAATGAGGCAGAACGGCAAGCGGTGCTTGCTCACGGTTGTGCCTGGGGGTGCGATCGTTGTCAGGAGGCATGCCCTGTCACTCTGCAGGCCAAGAAAAGCGGAACGATTTATACCACCATCCCCTTTTTCAAGGAGCAGGCTGTTTCCCATCTGACCGCCGAAGCACTACGTGCCATGAGCGACGAGGCCTTTGCCGAGCGAGCCTACAGCTGGCGGGGGCGGGCGGTGATCCTGCGCAATCTGGAGCTTTTAGAGAAAGGAGAGCCTACATGATCCGATTCCTGTACCGTGCGGGCAGTGATGCTACCCGTGCACGCCTTACGGAAAGCATCCTTGCCGATCTTGCGGCAGGCGCCAAAGCGATCCTCTTGGTGCCCGAGCAGGAAACGGTAAGCATGGAGCGACGCATGCTGGAGCTTCTCCCCTCCTCCGCCCAGCTTTCTTTTGAAGTGCTGAACTTCTCCCGCCTGGCCAATCGCACCTTCCGTACGCTGGGCGGTCTTTCCTATCACACCGCCACCCCGGCCGTATCGGCATTGATCATGTGGCAGACCCTGGGGGAGCTGATGCCCCTTTTCAAGCAGTACGGCTCGGGAGCCGCAAAGGACAGTGCCCTTTGTGAGCTGATGCTGAAAACCGAGGCCCAATGCAAGGCCTGCTGTATCTCTCCAGACGAGCTGCTCCGTGCCGCCGAGGCTTTACCCGAAGGAGAGCCATTGCGAGATAAATTGCATGATATCGGGCTGACGTTATCGACTTTTGACGTCAATCTCGGCGCCCGCTACGACAATGCGGCAGACGATCTGACCCGACTGGCTTCCCTGCTTGCGGGCGAAGGAAAGGCCCTGTTTGCCAACACTCACGTTTACATCGATTCCTTCACCGACTTCACTGTGCAGGAGCTGGCTGTTCTGCGGGCTCTTTTTGTCGCGGCCCCCTCGGTGACCGTGACCTTTCCCTTATCGGGGCCCCGTGATGCAGGTCTGCACCTGGCCGCCGTTTGCGCCTCTCACAAAAAGATTGCGCGCATGGCCGGAGAGCTTTCGTTACGCATTCTTTTGGAAGAGAGCGAAGCAAAAAAGCCGCAGCGGGCTCTTGAATATCTTTCCGAGCACCTCTTTGATATGACCGCAGAGTCGGCTCCTCTTTCCATGGCGGAATCGGGTGACATCTCGCTTTGCCGGTGTGCCTCCCCCTTCGAGGAGGCCAGTGCCGCCGCCGCCGAGGTGCACCGACTGGTTCGCAGCGGCTGTCGCTATCGGGATATCACCGTGGTGGTACGGGATGCGACCGCATGGAGCGGCATTCTGGATGCCGCCTTTGAAAAAGA
Organism: Clostridia bacterium; assembly: GCA_017451735.1. Taxonomy (GTDB): domain Bacteria; phylum Bacillota; class Clostridia; order Oscillospirales; family CAG-272; genus Firm-07. The sequence continues at coordinate 42,026 of JAFTNU010000005.1, read as the reverse complement.
AAATATCCCCTGCTTTCTCTCGGAAAAGACCGATATCACCTTGCGTCCCTTGATCAAGCTGATCATCGAGGCTCTGCGCATCCGCCTTGGCAACTGGCGGGAGGAGGATGTGGTGGGCTATCTGAAAACAGGACTTTGCGGCGTCCCCGCCGATGACATCAATCTATTTGAGGAATATGCGAATGTCTGGCATCCGCGGGGCGAAAAGGCCTATAACGGGGCGAGCTTTACGAAGAATCCGGACGGATATACCTCCAAGCTCTCAGAGCGTGCTGAGCGCATTCTGGCGGGAGCCAACCGTGTGCGGGAAGGCATGGTAAAGCCACTGGTCGACCTGTTTGCCGCCTTGGATGCCGCCGAAAGTGCCACGGCTCAATGCCGTGCGTTATATGACTTTCTTGAGGCACTGAGTATCCGCGAGCAGCTGCGGGAGCAGGCAAAGGAACGCCTACTTGCGGGTGAACGGCGAGAGGCCGAGGAGCTCTCCCGCCTCTATCAAGTGACCGTAGATGCATTGGAGGCAATTTCCGATGCCATAGGAGACCGAAGGCTGACGGTATCGGCCTTTGCCGACGCCCTCAAGCTGGTCTTTACCCGCACCGACATCGGGACCATCCCGACCTCCGCCGATGAGGTAACGGTCGGCTCGGCCTCCATGCTTCGGGCAGACCACCCCGGATACGTCCTGGTACTGGGTCTGAACGAAGGTCAATTCCCCCGCACCGTTACCGATGACGGCCTTCTCGGAGATGCCGAAAAGAAAAAGCTGGCAGAGCTGGGAATTGAATTTTCCTCTGACAATACAGAGCTGGCATCGAGCGAATTGTTCTATCTTTACCGCGCCTTTACCGCACCGCGGGAGGGACTGCGCCTCTTTTATTCTGCCACCTCCACCGACGGACGGGCTATCACCCCCTCCATTGCCGTGGAGCGGGTGCATCGACTGTTTCCCGCACTGAAAGAGCAACTGTACGCCGCTCAAAACCCCGTTGACCGCATTTTTACCCCCGAAGGCGCCATGGAGGCCCTGCCCGAGCTCCCTGCCGAAGCGGCCCGGGCCGTACTCTCGCTTCTGGAAAAGCGCGGCGTCACCGCCGCACAGAGCTTGCGCCGTCCGGTGGTGGAAAAAGACGCATACGTATCAGCCAAAACCGCACAAAAGCTCTTTTCCGCAGGACGGTTTAATCCCACACATCTGGAGAAATTGTCCTCGTGCCGTTTCGCTTACTATTGCAGCAAGGTCTTGCGCTTGCGGGAGGAGCCAAACGGCTCCATGAGCTCGGCGGAGGTAGGTAATTTCATCCACCACGTGCTGGAGCACATCATGCTGGCCGTGCAACGGGATAAGCTCCCCTTTTCAGCCTATGACAAGCAGAAACAGGCCGAAATGGTATCGGAAATCTGCGAAAATTACCGCTTGGAGCTCATCGGCTCCGGCGGTGAGCTCTCCCCCCGCTCCCGGGCACTTCTGGCGCGCTTGGAGCAGTTGGCGGGACTCATTGTTTCGGGCTTGTTTGCCGAGTTTGCGGACAGTCTGTTTCAACCCGCGTTTCTGGAGCTGGATCTGGCCGCCGTCGGCGAGCGCCCCTCCATCACCGTGGGCGACGGTACCGAAATCCCTCTTTCGGGCAAGGCCGACCGCGTGGACTATTGGCGGGATGAGGCCGGAAACGCCTATCTGCGAGTGGCCGATTACAAGACGGGTACACGCTCCTTTGATGCGGATGATATTGCCAAGGGCTTTTGCTTGCAGATGCCCCTTTATCTCCTGGCTCTTTGCCGCGGGCAGCACACCGCCCTTTGCAGACGCCTGGGGTTGCCTGAGGACACTGTTTTTCACCCGGCGGGCGTCAGCTACCTCTCCTCTGCCATCGGCACCGAGAACACCGAATCCCGCCGCCCCGCAGACAAGGCCATGAAGGATGCGGTGGAAAGACTTTCCCGCGAAGGATTGGTTCTGGCCGACCCTGAGGTACAGCACGCCATGTCTCTTTCCGGCGACAAAGCCATTCTGGGTGGCGGACGCAGTAAGAAGAAGCGAGCGCTGACCACAGAGGAATTCGACGAGCTTTTCAATACCCTGGAGCATACCATTACAGACATTGCAGGTAATATGAGAAAGGGCGAGGCTCAGGCCTCTCCCCGTTCTCACGGCGGGCGCTCCCCGTGCGAGTTCTGCGCCTTTGCCGCAGTTTGCCGTGCGGCCGAAAAAGACTGAAAGGAGGATACCATGGCACGCAACTGGACCGCGGCTCAATCTGCCGCAATGAACGAACAAAATCGCACTCTGCTGGTATCCGCCGCCGCAGGGTCCGGCAAAACCGCCGTACTGACCGAGCGCATCATACGGTCTCTGACCGACCCCGAGCACCCCGCCGACATCTCCCGCATTCTGGTGGTGACCTTTACCCGCGCCGCCGCAGGCGAGCTGCGTCACCGCATCTCAAGCGCCCTTTCCTCCGCTCTCGCCCTTGACCCCGGTAACGGACATCTGACCCGACAGCTCATGCTGTTGGGGGGAGCCCACATCTCCACCATCGACTCCTTCTATCTTGATCTGGTACGGGCCCATTTTCAAGCGGCGGGCTTTCCGCCCTCCTTCCGCATGGCCGACGATACCGAGCTGATCCCCTTGCGCCGCGAGGCCATGAACGATGCCGTCGATGCCATGTATGCGGAGCATCCGGATTTCTCACTGATCTCCGACATTTTCTGCGATATCCGCAACGAGGACTCCTTGGCCGAAACGCTGATCATCATTGCAGAACGGCTGAACAAATACCCCGAATCCATTGATATTCTGTTGCGCTCCGCCCGTGAGATCGAGGAGGGTGCAGACGCCCCCCTCGATACCGCTTTCGGTGGGATCTGGATGGATACGGTACGTGAAATGGCGCAAAACGGGGTGTCTCTTTTTACCGCCGCCCTTGATGCGCTCAGTGCCGAAGGAGAGCAGGAGAAGCTTTCCAAAAAATTTTCTCCTCTTTATACCGAAATTGCCGAACGGTGCCGGAATTTGCTGACCGCTGTTGACAAAAAGGAATATGATACCGTCTGCGGATTGTTGGCCTCTCCCTTCTCCGTCGGCTTGTCGGGTGGCCGTGTGCCCCCCATGTCCGAGGAGTTTTCCGATTTGCGGGCACTGTGTGATGCCTTCCGTGAAAAATGGAAGAAAACCGCACCCGTTTTAGGGGTAATTTCCGCCACGGAGATCAAAGAGACTGCCGCCGAAAGTGCATCGGTCCTGCGCTTGCTGCATGCGGTGCTGACGCGCTACACAGAGGCATATCATGAGGCAAAATCGACACGGGAGATCGCCGAGTTCTCGGATGTATCCAGAGCCGCCTACCGCCTTTTGGTAGAAAAAAGCGGCGCACCGACGCCGCTGGCGCGGGAGCTTTCCGCCGCTTACGATGCGATCTACATCGACGAATACCAGGATGTGGACGCCATGCAGGACGCCACCTTCCGTGCCATTGCCACCGAGCGTAATCGCTTTATGGTAGGTGATATCAAGCAGAGCATTTACCGTTTCCGCGGCGCACAGCCAGCCGTTTTTGCCGATTATCGCAAGCGCTTTCCACTTTTGGAGCATGCCGCGCAGGATGCCCCCGAGGCAACGGTATTCATGTCCGATTGCTTTCGTTGTGACGAAAATGTGATCCGTTTTTCCAATGCCGTTTCCGGTTTTCTCTTCTCCCGCAGTGCCAAGAGCATCGATTACACCCATGACGATGACCTGGTCTTTTCCAAAGTCCCCCCCTCCCCCGCATATCGCTCGGAAAAGTGTCAGGTCTTGCTACTGGATAAAAAGCCCTTGAAGGAGCGTGAGGAAGGCGAGGAGGTTGAATCCTCGGTGCTGGAGGCCAAAATGGTGGCCGCCGAGATCGCGCGCCTGATAAAGGAAGAAAAAAAAGCCGACGGTACGCCCATCACCGCCGCGGATATCGCGGTACTGATGCGCAGCACCTCTCTTTCCGCTCCGTTGGCCAAGGCTCTTGCCGCCTATGGCATTCCCACCAACGACACCTCGCGCCGCAGTTTTTTTGAAAATCCCGAGGTGCTTTGCATGTACAGTCTGCTGGCGACCATCGATAATCCCTTCCGTGATATTTATCTGGCCGCTACGCTACGCTCCCCTTTCTTTGGCTTCACCCTGGAAAATCTGGTCACCATCCGTTCTGCGGGAGACGGATCGCTCTCCCTTTACGAAAGCCTTTGCCGTGCGGCAACGACAGATGTCGGGAACGCGGAGCTTTCGAAAAAAATCACTGATTTTCTCACCCGTCTGACCACTTATCGCGATAAGGCACAGTCCCTTTCGGTAGACAAGCTGCTCCGTTATCTCTACCGTGATACGGCAGTGCTTGCGTTTTCGGGCTATGAAAAGGATGAAAACGGCACAGCCGTTCGTCGGGGAAATCTCAACCGCCTTTATGAATACGCCCGCACCTTTGAGGCAGGCGGCTTCAAGGGCTTGTACCAGTTCATACGCTACGTGGATAATATCATGCAAAACGGCACGAAAATGCCCGCCCCCGAGGGAGACCCCAACGCCGTTGCGCTGATCACCATCCATCACTCCAAGGGATTGGAATACCCCGTCTGCTTTCTGGTTGGCACCGCCTCCCGTTTCAACGAGGATGACCGTAAGCCTGCCCTGCTTTCCGACGAGCGCCTGGGATGTGCTACCCGACTTTGCAATGCGGGCCCCTTCTCCCGCACCAACACCTTCTTTCGTCAGGCGATCTCTCTGGAGATCCGCCGCCAAAACCGCGAGGAGGAGATGCGTGTGCTGTATGTGGCCATGACCCGGGCGCGGGAGCGCCTGTACGTGACGGGAACGCCCCTGTACGGTGCCGAAAAGGCTTTGGATAAAGCCCTGCTTGCGGGTCATCCCAAGGCGGGATTTCTGGCCACCGACGGTCATTGCTATATGGACTGGATCCTGGCCGCCCTGCAACGCCCCGATGCCGAAGAATTCGCCGAGATCCGCGTGGTGCCCGAGGCCGATCTGCTCACCGCAGAAAAAGCAGAAATCCCCCGGAACGGTATTGGAAAAGAAAATAAGGCTACCGCAACGGCATCCGCCGCGGCGGAGCTGACCGATGTATTTGCCGAACGCTTTTCTTACGTTTACCCCTTTGCGCATTTGACCCGATTGCCCGCAAAGCTTTCGGTCTCCCGTCTGTCACCTGTGGCATTGGATGTTTACGACAGTGACAATGCCCTTTCCGCGCTCCCCCCCACCGAGGAGGAGGCAGAGCTGCTGCTCCACACCTTTGATCGAACGCCTCTTTTTGGCGGCGGCAAGGTGCCGACCGCCGCCGAAAAAGGAACCGCCACACACGAGTTGTTGCAGTTCTGCGATTTTGAATCGGCGGTCAAAAACGGCGTGGAGGCCGAATTGGAGCGCTTGATCGGCGCCCGATACCTCTCTCCCGCCACGCGGGGCGCCGTACGCATGGATGAATTGAAGAGGTTCTTTCAAAGCGACTTTTTCGCTTCTTTGGCCCGGGCACAAGATATCTGCCGCGAGACCAGATTCAACATCTTTTTGCCCGCGGCCGACTTTACCGAGGACGCCGCCTTCAAAGCGCAGTTAAAGGACGAAAGGCTGTTGGTACAGGGCGTTATCGACCTCTTTTATACCGACGAAAGCGGAAAGCTGATCCTGTGCGACTACAAGACCGACCGGTTAACCCCCGCAGAGCTCCGTGACCCGAGCGCCGCCGCAAGGATGCTTTCGGCCCGACACGGCAAACAGCTTTCTTACTACGCCATGGCTCTGGCAAGGATCTGCGGAAAAACGCCGGAAAAGATCCTGATCTATTCCCTGCCCCTGGGAGAAGCGGTGGAAGCAATTTTACCCGATTTCTTTCCAAAGGGTTGACTTTGCAGACAAAAAATGTCATAATAATGTAGAAAACAAATATACGGAGGACAAGGGATGACGCTTGCAAGAAAAGTGGACGTGACAAACGGCCCGTTGCTCCCCTCAATTGTTAAATTCACCATACCGTTGGTCATTGCCAGTCTGGTTCAGCTTTTGTTCAATGCCGTAGACATTGCGGTTCTGGGACACATGGCCGATACCAATGCCGTAGCCTCGGTGGGTGTGACCTCGGCGGTAACCGGACTTCTGATCAACGCCTTCATCGGCTTTTCTACGGGGACCAATATTATTTTGGCACGATTCCTAGGCTCCAAGGACCGAGAGAACACCAAAAAAAGGTAGACACCTCCCTGCTGGCCGCAGGTGCTATCGGCCTTTTGATCGCTTTGGTGGGGCTTTTTGTCTCCCCTGCCTTGCTCACACTGGTGGATTGCCCGACAGAATGCCGTCAAGGAGCGATCCTGTATCTGCGCATTTATCTTGCCGCCACCCCTGCGATCCTGATCTACAATTTCGGCTCGGCCATCATCCGTGTATCGGGAGATACCAAAAAGCCCTTGTATTACATTATCGCGTCGGGTCTGCTGAATGTGATCCTCAATTTTGTTCTTTGCCTGATCCTGCCCCAAAAGGTGGCGGCGGTGGCCATTGCCACCTTTGCCTCTCAGGTACTCAGCGCCGTTCTGGTCGTGATCCATCTGGTGCGTACCGACGGTCCTTGCCATTTGGATCTGCGCAAAATGGTGTTTGATCGGCGGACGCTGGTGCGGATCGTGCGGTTCGGGCTTCCCACCGCCGTGACCAATTCTCTTTACAGTGTTCCCAATCTGATGATTCAATCGGCCATCAACGCCTTTGGCCCTGCCGCCATCACGGGCAACACCTCGGCGGCCAATCTGGAAAGCATGCTGAGTTGCTTCCACAGCGGGTTTGCCATGGCGTCTATGACCTTTGTAGGGCAAAATCTGGGAGCCCAACGCCATGACCGTGTCAATAAAACCATTCTCTACTGCTTTCTGATCAATCTGCTGGTGGGCTCGGCGCTGGGTGTGGGATCACGGTATTCGGCGAGCCCCTGCTCCGTCTCTACATCCCCAACGATCCGACAGCCGTTGCCTATGGCATGGTGCGGATGAAGCACATCTCACTCTTTTTGGGCGTGGGTGCTATCAACTCGCTCCTTGCCAACTGCATGAATGCCTTTGGCTATCCCATTTCGCAAACCATATGCGGCCTGGTTTCCATTCTGGGTCTTCGCATCGTGTGGATGAGCTTTCTGTATCCCCTGCGCCCCAGCATCAATATGCTTTACTTCTGCTACACCGTCTCCTGGTGCCTACAGTTGCTTTTGCTTACGGGAGCGTTCTGTATCGTCTTCCGCAAATACAAAACGGGTAAGCTGCACGCCATATAAGACATAAAGGAAACGACCGACGCTATGTCGGTCGTTTCCTTTATGTTCTTTGCCTTCTTTTTTTGATAAAGTGCAGAAGCGCGCGAAAAAATATGATCGCCAACGGCAGAATGCCGATATAACCGAGGACCGGATAAAGCACCGATACCAGATCCTTGAACCCCAAAAGTCCGATGAGAAACGCTATCGCCGAAAGCCCTGCCGTAAAGGCTACCAGCTTCTTGCCCTTAAGGCCGAACCCCTCGAAATAGCGATTCATGGCCGCTTGAGAGGAAAAACCCGTGGCAAAGATACCGCCCAAAAGCAACAGCGCATAAAGAATGCCCGGAGCCGTGCCGCAAGCGGCGGCAAGCTCCATCATGGGCAGCTCGAATGCCGAGGCGCCCGGATGAGCCATGATGGCCGCCAACAAAAAGATGGCGAGTCCGCCCAGTGGAACAATAGCCAACAGGACCCCCAGCACCATGCCCCGACGGTCTGTCACATCATGCCCCACCGCCGTAAGGATCGGCACGGAGCCCACAAAATTAAAACTGAAATAAACCAGAGAGGAGATCAGCCAGTTGCCTGTCAAAGGCGAACCGGAGGCGGCGAAGGCGGGAATGGCATGGGCTGGGAGGGTCATGGACCATATGGCAACACCAATGGCGGCAACGGCCAGGATCGGCACCAACCATCCAAAAACCTTCATCAATCCTTGAAATCCCAAAAGCGAGACCGCTGTGGCGACAATACAAAAGAAGGCACATCCCACCCAAAAGGGCAGGCCGTAGCGCTCACCCAAGGCCCCCGTGGCGGCGGTCATGAGCACATACAGAATAAAGTGGAACAACAGTTCAAAGCCGGCAATGATGAGCTGAACCATCCGATTCCCGGGGGCGATCAGCCCTTCCATATTCCCCTCCCCAGTATCGGAGGAGAACCACAGAACCACCGCCGATGCAAAGCAAAAAAGCAACACCGCCACGCCTGCGCCCACAATACCGATCTGACCGTAAGCACCGAAAAATTGCCAAAGCTCCTGCCCCGAAACAAAGCCTGCTCCCAGAACGCACGCCACAGCGGTAGTAGCGATGCGATAAATGACTGAACGGTTCATCCGTCTCTCCTTTCGATCATACTTATATCATTATATCAAAAATACACCTATTTTCCTTGACAATCTTGACCGAATCGGGTAGGACCTTTGTTTTTTTGATATAAATTTCAACCGTTTGCCAATCAAAATGCCTCAAAAGAACTGCGGCACCTGCAAAATGCAGGTGCCGCAGTTGCTTTTGCAGGTGAAAGGCGGTGCATGCCGCCTTGCCAAACAGCGGTTATGAGTTTTCTTGGATCGCCGCAAGGATCGCCTGCTCTGCGGCGGCGATGTCGTTAAATTCGGTCAATGTAGCACCCGCGGCGCGGCGATGCCCGCCGCCGCCGAATTTGGCACAAACGGCGGCCACATCAAAATCCACATTGGCGCGCATGGAAACGCGATAGACACGCTCACCGGTAGGCTGTCGGATGGCCACGGCAATTTCCACGCCCGCCACAGAACGGATCAGATCTACCACGGTGGACAGGTGATCGTCCTGCAATTTATTGAATTGCTTATCCTCAAAGGAGATCGAGCTGATACCGATCCTGCCCCCGTCAAACAGATGCAGCTTATCAAAGCCCAAGCGCTCGGCACGGAGCACGGGAAAGGTTTTGACCTCAAAGAGCTTATGGCTGAGCTCAGCCACGTCAATGCCGCTTTCCACCAGTGCCGCCGCCCGCAGATGTGTCTCTTTGGTCACGTTGGAATGGCGGAAGCCCCCCGTATCCGAGCTGATGGCTGCGTAAAGCAACGGGGCGCAGGCGGCGGGAGCCTCCTTGCCCGAGGCGGCAATGAGATCAAAAATGATCTCACCGCAGGCGGCGGCCCCGGGCACGATCAGGTGATCGGCATAGGGCGTGCCCATTTCGTGATGGTCGATCATCAAGGAAATACGGTCGCCGAACATTCCGTAAAGCGCCCCCAGCTGTGCGGGTGATGCGGTATCCACGCTGATCAAGCGCGCGTTGTCAAAATCGGCAGGCAAGGTATTCGGTAAGACACTTGTCTGCATATTTTCGGTCAGGAAAGCCAAGCGTGCGGGGATCTCATCGGCACACAGACAATAGCAAGGGCTCCCCTGCGACTCAAGAAATGCGGCCAGCGCAAAGGCCGAGCCGATGGCATCGGCATCGGGATGCACATGAAAAAGGATACAGGTGGGCTGTGGAGCAAGCAAGCGGTCAAGAGTCTCTTCCAAGCTCAAATTGCGGTAGGCATTCTCGCTCATGTCAGTTTTCCTCCCCGTCTCCCTCAGACTCCTCCTCGGTGGTAATGGTAATGGAATTAAGCAGTGTGGAGATGCGGGCACCGTAGGCAATGGACTCATCCTCGATAAAGGTAAATTCGGGAGTTGCCCGCAGATTCATGCGCTGAGCCACCTGGCGACGGATGAATCCTGCCGAGGACTTGAGTCCTTGCCGCACCTCTTTTTTGTCGCCGCGCATGGCGGAATAAAACACCTTGGCGTATTTGAGATCGGGAGTCACCTCCACCCCCGTGACGCTGATAAATGCATCGCTCACGCGGGGATCTTTGACCTCCCGCAGGATCTCGGCAAGGGTCTTTTGCATTTCATCGTTGATTCTTCCTCTGCGATAATTAGCCATGGGAATCTCCTTTTTAAAACTTGTGCAAAAGGCTGCCCTTTCCCTTGCATCGGGCAAAAGACAGCCTTTTATCATGCTTTTGAGTCAACCGTTACTGAGCGGCGTCAACAATAGCAGTGAACTTCTCTGCAACCAGAGAGGCGCCGCCGATCAGACCGCCATCCACGTTGGGCTTAGCCAACAGCTCGGCTGCGTTCTTGTCGTTCATGGAGCCGCCGTACTGAATGGTGGTGGCCTCGGCAACCTCGTTGCCGTAGAGCTCGACCAGCACGCTGCGGATCACGGCGCAGGCATCCTCAGCCTGCTCGGGGGTAGCGGTAAGACCGGTACCGATGGCCCAAACGGGCTCGTAGGCGATGATGATATTCTTCATATCCTCTGCGGGAATGCCGGCAAGATCCAGCTTGATCTGCATAGCGCAGATCTCGTTGGTAATGCCCGCAAGGCGCTGCTCCTTGACCTCGCCCATGCACAGGATCACGCGCATGCCTGCGGCAAGAGCGGCCTTGGTGCGCAGGTTGACGGTCTCGTCGGTCTCACCGAAGTACTGACGGCGCTCGGAGTGGCCGATGATCACGGTATCAACACCGATGGCCTTCAGCATCTCGGCAGAGATCTCACCGGTGTAAGCGCCCTTGGCCTCAAAGTGCACATTCTCGGCACCGATGACGATGTTGGAGCCCTTAGCGGCCTCCATAGCCGCGGGAATGGTCACGTAGGGAGCGCAGAAAATGATGTCACAGTTGTCCTTACCGGCAACCATGGGCTTGATCTGATTGATAAATTCGGTGGCCTGGGCGGGAGTGAAGTTCATCTTCCAGTTGCCGGCGATCACCGTTCTTCTCTTTGCAGGATTCATCTTTATTATTTCCTTTCCAATCTAAAATTATTTGTCCAGCAGGCAGGCGATACCGGGCAGAGTCTTGCCCTCCAGGAACTCGAGAGAAGCACCGCCACCGGTGGAGACATGGGTCATCTTGTCGGCAAAGCCCAGCTTTTCCACAGCGGCTGCGGAATCACCGCCACCGATGATGGAGATAGCGCCGGACTCAGCAACTGCCTTGGCAACAGCCTCGGTGCCTGCGGCAAAGTTCTCCCACTCGGAAACACCCATGGGGCCGTTCCAGACCACGGTACCGGCGTTCTTGAGAACATCGGCAAAGAGTGCCTGGGACTTGGGACCGATATCCAGGCCCATCCAACCGTCGGGAATGTTGTCGGAGTCGATGGTCATGCTCTCGGTGTCGGGAGCGTAGGTCTTACCCAGCTTGTTGTCAACGGGCAACAGGAACTTGACGCCCTTTGCCTTGGCCTTTTCCATCAGCTCCAGAGCCAGATCCAGCTTGTCATTCTCGCAGATGGAGGTACCGATCTCCAGGCCCTGTGCCTTGAAGAAGGTGTAAGCCATACCGCCGCCGACGATCAAGGTGTCGACCTTTTCGATGAGGTTATTGATCACGCCGATCTTATCGGAAACCTTAGCGCCGCCCAGAATGGCAACAAAGGGACGCTTGGGATTTGAAAGAGCGCCGCCCATGACGGAGATCTCCTTCTGAATCAGGTAACCGCAAACGGCAGGCAGGTAGTCGGCAAGGCCTGCGGTGGAGGCGTGAGCACGGTGTGCGGTGCCGAATGCATCGTTGACGTAGATCTCAGCCATGGAAGCCATTTCCTTGGCGAACTCGGGATCGTTCTTGGTCTCCTTCTTGTGGAAACGAACGTTCTCCAGCAGCAGGACCTCGCCGGGCTTGAGGGCGGCAGCCTTTGCCTTGGCATCGGGGCCGATCACGTCCTTGGCCATCTTCACTTCGATGCCGAGAAGCTCGGAAAGTCTCTTGGCAACGGGCGCGAGAGAAAACTTTTTATCGTCGTTCTTGGCGGCCTCAAGGTACTTGGCGGTAGCGGCGGCCTGCTCAGCCTCGGGCAGAGCCTCTACCTTTTTCTTCTCTTTCTTGTCAAGCTCGAGCTTGGCGTCGAAAATATTGTGGGGGCGGCCGAAGTGAGAGCACAGAATCACAGCCGCGCCGTTGTCAACCAGATACTTGATGGTAGGCAGAGCGCCGACGATGCGCTTGTCGTCGGTAATACGGTCGCCATCCATGGGCACGTTGAAATCGCAACGGGCGATGACTTTTTTGCCCTTGACGTCGATATCTTCGATCGTTTTCTTATTGTAGGTCATGTTAAGATCCACCTTTCGTAATTTTGGGGTCCCGACGGCACAAAGCCCGTGAAAACCCACCTTAACGGATATATTTTATCACATTGTGGAAAGTTTATCAAGTGTTTATTGCTAAATTTTTCCCCGAAATTGCGCAAAAACATCCATTTGAAGGCAAAAGTGGCGATTTTGGCCTGCTTGACATACGTTTTTGTATTTTTTCTTTGGGAGAAGCGATACGGTAAGATGGGGCGAATAAGAACAGACGTGAGAGTAGATGCTCGCTATGAGTAATATTGATAGATCCATTCCCAATATCAGCTCTACAAACAAAGCATGCCCACTGCATTCTCATCCACCGCAAGCGCCCTTCCCCTCCTTGGGGAAGGCGAAAAGAGCCCCGCGCGATTTTGCGCGGGGCGGTAAAATGCGGTATGGGAAGCCGGGCTGTAAGCCATCACAGCGCAAAGGCGGTGCGGTATGCCTTGGGGGTCATATTGGTCTGCCTCTTGAACACCTTGCAGAAATAGGCGCAGTCGGAAAAGCCGCAACGGGACGCCACTGCCGAGATCGGCAGCTCCGGCTCCTCGATGAGCAGCTGCTTGGCGCGACTGATGCGCACGCGGCGCAGATAATCCACCGGGGTGGTTCCCTCCTCGTCTCTGAACAATCGGTAGATCAAGGACTCGGAAACGCCTGTCGCCCCGGCGATATCCGAAACCGACAAATCTCCGCAGTACGCTTCCTCTATCACGCGCTTGGCCGCAAGCATCGTTGAGGTCTTTTGCCCCTCGCACAGTTGCCTGAAAAAGGTGACGGCCAGATCGTAAACCTGTTGGGAGAGCACCTCGGGTGAAGCACCCTTCTGTGCGGAATAGAAGCAATTGCGGATCATCGGCAACACCCTTTCGCTTGACAGACAGGCAAAATCCTCCATCCGAAAGTACTGCAACAGCGCATCCACCCCCGGGCCGTCGAATGTGACGAACGCCGTGCGGAATACATCGCTTTTTCGGTAATAAGCCACGGGATAATTCTTTCGCATAAAAATCGCCGTGCCTGCGCCAAGGCACCGAATGCCGTCCGACACCTCGAACACGCCCTCTCCCTCCTCCACAAAAAAGATGTGGTGAAACGAGGCACCGTCGGGGCGGCGCACGGGGGACTGCTTAAAATGAATACCGACGGTGATCAGGTGCAGGGGCAGCAGCGTGCAGACACGCTCGTCGGTAGCGGGGGCAAGATACATCCGCATTTTCTCCTTTGTGTAGGATTTTTATATTTCGACAGAAATTTTCTATTTACTTTTTCCGCCTTTTGCATTATAGTACAAGTAAAGGAACTTGTCAAGAGAGGAGTTTATTGAAAAATGAAACACATCTTTGAGCTGAATGATCATCAGGATCCCACACGTTTCCGTGTGGGAGAGCTCCCCGATCACGCCTATTTCATTCCCTTTGCGGATGAGGAGAGTACCAGAGGCCCGCGAGAGAATTCCCCCTTCTTCCACTCTCTTTGCGGTGAGTGGCGGTTTTTGTGGAAGCCTTCTCTTTATGAAATGGACGATTTTTATACGGATGGATTTGACATTTCGGATTTCAAGACCATTCGTGTACCTGAGACCTGGCAGGCACACGGCGAGGATTATATTCAGTATATATCCTCTCCCTATCCCCTTGTGGCGGATCCCCCTCGCGTGCCCGAAAAGAATCCTTGCGCCGCTTATGTCAAGGATTTTGACTGGAAATTACAGGCGGACAAGCGCTGTGAGCTGCACTTCGAGGGCAAGGACAGCTGCATTTACGTCTGGATGAACGGTCATTTTGTGGGCTACGGTGAGGTACCCCACAACGATTCCTCCTTTGACGTAACGCCCTATCTGAAGAACGGGCAGAACCGCCTGTGCGTCCTTGTGCTGAAATGGTGCTCCGGCACTTACTTTGACGATCAGGATAAAATCCGACTGTCGGGACTCTTCCGCGAGGTCTACCTTTTAGAGCGTACCGAGCGGGGTTTGCGCGATTTCTTGCTGAATGCCGACAGCAACGGCAATTTCTCGCTCTCGGTAGATGCCCTCTCCCCCGTCGAGGCAGAGATCTATGATGGGGAACGGCTGTTGGCAAGTTCCACGGTGGATAAGGCATGGGAAATGAAGGTGGATTCCCCTGCCCTCTGGTCTGCGGAAAAGCCGTACCTTTATGATCTGGTGCTCACCTGCGATGGCGAGGTGATCCGTCAGCGCTTTGGCTTCCGCACCGTGGAGATCAAGGACGCGGTCTTTACCGTCAACGGCCAGCCCGTGAAATTCTACGGCGTCAACCGCCATGACTCCAACCCCGATACGGGCTATGTGACCGATGTTGATTTTATGAGGCATGAGCTTGTGCTCATGAAGCAGCACAACATCAACGCCATCCGCACCTCGCATTATCCCAACGATCCCCGCTTTTATGAAATGTGCAACGAGCTGGGCTTTTACGTCATGTCCGAGGCAGATCAGGAATGCCACGGCATGACCTATCTGCAGGAATCGAGTCGGTTGGTCAGCGATCCCGCCTGGGGACCCTGCATTCACGACCGCATCGACCGTATGTATCAAGCCTTTAAGAATGTCAGCGCCATCGTGATCTGGTCGCTGGGCAACGAATCGAGTTGGGGCGCTAATTTGAAAAACGACGGGCACTACCTCAAGCAGATCGATCCCACCCGCCCCGTACACTATGAGGGGCTTTCCAGACAAATTGCCAAGCACACGGGCATGGAGACCGCCGAGGATATTGCCGCAACCGATTTCGTCAGCCATATGTATTCTCCCTTTGAAGCCAGAGACAATCGGGACAGCATCTCCGACCGTCTGGCAGACCCCTTGCTTACCGACAAGCCCCTTGTACTATGTGAATACAGCCACGCCATGGGCAACAGCTGCGGCGACCTGCGGTTCTACGACGAGGTCATTCAAAAGGAGCCTCGCTTTTTGGGCGGCTTCATTTGGGAATGGTGCGACCATGCCATGCGCATCAAAGACCAAAACGGCACCGCCTATTTCGGGTATGGCGGCGACTTTGGCGAAAAGCACCATCTGCACAATGTGTGCATGGACGGCGTGGTGACTCCCGATCGCGTTCCTCATTCCAATCTGCTGGAGGCAAAGGCCGTGTTTGCCCCCGTGCGGGTCACAAGGAACGCCGACGGCTCTATCTCGGTGCTCAACCGTCATGCTTTCTCTGATTTTACGGGCTATGACCTCACCTGGAAGGTGGTTGCAGACAATGTGACGGTGGAAAAAGGCGTTCTCGAGGCCAATCCCGCCCCCGGGCAAAGCGTGACACTGCCCCTTACACTTCATGAGCCCTACGTCGCCCAAAATGCGGCGCTGACCGTGACCGTGTCTCTTGCCAAGGACACGGCCTGGGCAAGGGCGGGACATACGGTGGCGGCGTTCTCCTTCCCGTTGGAGGCGGTCAAAAAGCAGGCCAAAGCATGCATCCCCGCCCCCGCGCTGACCGAGAGCCGCGTTGCCTTTACGGTGAGCGGTGACGGCTTTTCCTACACCTTCCGCAAGGACGAGGGGGTGCTTGGTGAAATGACCGTCAAGGGAAAGCCGGTGTTGGCAAAGCCCCTTGCCTTCAACTGCTTCCGCGCACCCACCGACAACGATATCACAGCCTCTCGCAAAGGAGTGGAGGAAGAGTGGCGCAGCCATCGTCGCTTTGGCAATATCGAATACCCCGAGCTTTCCGTTCATGACTTCAAGGCATCGGTCAAGGAGGATCACGTACGTCTGACGGGTGATTTCCTCTTTGGCGTACAGGGGCGAAAGCACATTGCCAAGGGCACGGTGGAATACCGTATCTACGGCAACGGGCGAATCGATATCAGCCAGAAGGGCGCCTTCAACGAGACCATGCCCTATTTTCTGCCCAGATACGGCTATACGCTGTCCCTTGCCGACGTAGCAAAGGATATCAAGTACTACGGCTACGGCCCGGCCGAGTGCTATGAGGATAAGATCTCTCACGCCCTGCTGGGACAGTACGACTACACCCCCGACGATCCCGCAGGAAATTGGGAAAAGCCTCAGGAAAGCGGTAGCCATTGCTATACCGATTGGCTGACCCTTTCCTTGGGAGACACTGCTCTGCGCATCTCGGGAGAGAAATTCTCCTTCTGTGCCACGGGCTATGACATACATCAGATGGCGGCAGTGGGACACCGCAAGGATCTGACCCCGATGGATCGCACCGACCTGTACGTGGATTACCGCATGAGCGGTGTAGGCTCTCACTCCTGCGGCGGACAGGATCCCCTGGAGTCCTGCCGTATCAACGCAGGCGAGGCATTCGACTTTACCATAGAGATTGAGATTCTGTAAAAATAGAAGCAGGCACCTGCCCGTGGGCAGGTGCCTGCTTCTATTCATCTTTTATTTATCCTTGATCAGATTTTTGACGGTAAGCCTTTTGAGCGTTTCGGGCGCGGCGAGAACAATCTCGGCCCCCTGCACCCCTTGGCGAAGCATGGACATGGACCGCAGGGCGGCCTTGCGGGTGGCAAAGGGGCCTTGGATCAGCACGCTTTTCCCGTTTGCCGACTTCATGGCATACATCAGACCCTCGTCCCCCTCAAAAAGCTCGAATTTGGGATTGGGGCCATATTCCCCCGCCGACGTATCCACAACGGGAACCACGGGGGCATAGTACACCAGACTGCAAATGGCCTTTTTGCAAGCGTCCAGCGTGGCATAAGGCTTGGAAACAGCCAGGGTGCGCCCGTTGCTTGTCTGTAATGTAAAAATATCTCCCGCCGCCGTACGGCTGATGATAAAGCGCCCCATCCGATTCCCTCGCTTTCCGGCGGGGATGCCATATGGCATCCCCTTTTTTACTGCGGTTATTTTATCACAATCAAGGACATATTGTCAAGCAGTGATCACGCCGACAACGGTCAGGATCACCGTGTCGCCTGCGGGCAGGGAGAAGGAGCGGGCAGGGTCAACGGTGAGCAAGCCATTCTCCAGGGTGTAGTCACATCCCTCATTCAGGGTCACCTCGTTGCCGTTCGACCTGAACGTGACGGCGGTCAGGCTGAACTGATCGGGCAGCTGATCGGTCAGGCGATCCAGGGCGACGGGCGATCGGGTGTGATTGGTGACGGTGAAGCAAAACCGAATGGTATCCCCCACCTCGGCGGTGGCCGGTGCGCTTTTGACGATGGTGAGCGGTGCGCGGGTAACGGTGACCGCGTCACGATCCGAAATGGCGGGGCCCGTTGCCACGCCCTCATGGGCGGTGCCCACAGCCGTGGAAAGGATGCTGTCGCCGGCGGACGCAGTCACCGTTGCACGGTACGTGAGGAACACAAGGGCTCCTGCGGGGATGGGATCGGCAAAGGTGAAGATCACACCGTCTGCGGAGACCGTAAAGGGATAAGGAGTCACCTGCTCGCCGTCATAAAGAAAAGCGACAGCGCTACCCTCTACAACATCGAGTGCGTCGTCGCCAATATCTACGGTTACGGTCGGCAGAACAAGCGTACCGCTACCCGTATTGCGCAGAACAACGGTATACACAAGGGTATCCCCGTCGGTATAGGTCAAGGGGGAGGCGCCGTGGCTGACCTCCAGGCCGTAGGTGACCTCCAGATCCGTGCCTGTGGTATTGGAATCGATGGACATCTGCGCGCCGCATTGGGGCGTGAAGCGCAGTGTCCCTTTGTTGAATATGGTTGCCATCATGAATTCCTTTCATTTATTGAATGCGGGTCACCCCGCATTGACAGAATATGAGGATCGATGTCGAAAGGTGTGGAGCCGGGGGCTTTTTGGCAGGTTGGGGGTTGACATTCCGCAGCTTGTGGGGCATAATAGAATCAGAATCACGCGAAAGGAAGATACGGCATTGAAGCAGGACAGATTTGTCACACTCGACACACCCGAGACCGGGCTTGCGGGCAACGGAGCCCCTGTTTATCCCCGTCCGCAGCTGCGGCGGGACTCCTTTTTCTCTCTTGACGGCATTTGGAATTTTTCGGCCGAGCCCCGGGGAGCGAAGCCGGATTTTGACAAGCGCATCCGCGTCCCCTTCCCGCCCGAATCGGCGCTGTCGGGGATCCATCATGTGTACCCCGACGGTACCGAGCTGTGCTATCACCGCAAATTCGAGCTCCCCGACGGCTTTTGCCGCGGGCGGGTGCTCCTGCACATCGGCGCCGCCGATCAGGTGGCGAAGGTGTGGCTCAACGGCCATTTTCTGGGCAAGCACAAGGGCGGATATCTCCCCTTCACCTTTGATGTGACCGAGCACCTTCACGCGGGTAAAAACGCCCTTTTTATCCGTGTCACCGACGAGCTGGACAAGCACATCCTCCCTTGGGGCAAGCAAAAGCACGAGCGTGGCGGCATGTGGTACACGCCCGTATCGGGCATCTGGCAGACGGTCTGGCTGGAAAGCGTGCCCGAAACCTATGTCAAGGCCCTTGATATCAAGGCGGATGCCGAGGGTGCCTCTGTTCGTGCCGAGGGCGTGGACGAGGGCATGCTTCTGGTGACCACCCCCGAGGGGATGACCTGCGTGAAAATGCGGGGCGGTGTGGCGCGGGTAGCGCTTGACACGCCGCGGCTGTGGTCCCCCGAGGATCCTTATCTTTACCGCTTCAAGCTGATCTGCGGGGAGGATACGGTGGAATCCTATTTTGCCTGCCGCACCCTATCGGTGGGCAAGGTCAAGGGCGTGCCGCGCCTTTTGCTGAACGGAAAGCCCTATTTTTTCCACGGCCTGCTGGATCAGGGCTATTTCCCCGACGGCATCTTTACCCCCGCACACCCTTGCCGCTATGAAAAGGATATTCTTTTTGCAAAATCCTTGGGGTTCAACACCCTGCGCAAGCACATCAAGATCGAGCCCGAGCAATTCTACTACGATTGCGACCGATTGGGCATGGTGGTCTTTCAGGACATGGTCAACAACGGGCACTATTCCTTTCTCCGTGACACGGCGCTCCCCACGGTGGGGCTGAAAAAGCGGAACGACAAAAAATTGCACAGGGATCCCGCGGCACGTGAGGCCTTTCTCACCGCCATGGAGGAGAGCGTCAGACACCTGGGAAATCACCCCTGCATCTGCTACTGGACCATCTTCAACGAGGGCTGGGGGCAGTTTGACGGGGACGCCGTCTACCGCCAATTGCGGGCATTGGACGATACGCGCTTTATCGACACGGCCTCCGGGTGGTTTGAAACCAAAGAAAGTGACGTAGAAAGCCCCCACATCTACTTCAAGCCCATAAAGTGCCGCCCCGATAAAAAACCGCTGGTGCTATCGGAATTCGGGGGCTATTCCCTGGCCATTGACGGGCACGAGACCTGCCCCGGCAAGGCCTACGGCTACCGCAGCTTCAAGGACGAAAATGCATTCTGCGAGGCCCTGGAGGAGCTGTATCGCAAGGAGATCCTGCCTGCGGCACGGGCGGGACTATCGGGGGCGATCTACACCCAGATCACCGACGTGGAGGAGGAGATCAACGGTCTTTTGACCTACGACCGCAAGCACGTGAAGGTGGATCCCGCCAACATGCAGATCATTGCAAAAGAGCTGATGAATGCGCAAAAATAAGCAAACTTGAGCAGGAAGCATCCTCATCCGTCACGCTTCGCGTGCCACCTTCCCCTACTTGGGTAAGGCTACCGATGGCTCCGCATTCTCATTTGCGCCGAAGACACAAGCAAACCGCCCGCGGAAATTTCCGCGGGCGGTTCTCTTTTTATTGCTTCTTGCTGAGCTGCTCCAGGAGCTCGGTCTGGCGGGCCACATTGGCGTAGAAGGCCTGGAGCTGAGCCTCCTTGGCGGCGGCAGCGGCGGCTACAGCCTCGGCCTTGGCCTTTTCCTCGGCCTTCTTCTTCTCTTCCGCTTCTTTAGCGGCGGCCAGCTCTCTGGCCTTGGCCTTGTTTACCACGCGACGAGCGATGCGCGCGATGACGAACAATGTAAAGGCGACCAGGAAGAAGTTGATAATGGCATTGATAAAGGTACCCCAGTCGATGTAAATGGAGTTGGCAAGGTCGATGACCTGTGCCCCCGTCTCGTCCACCTTATAGGCGATCTGCAGGAAGGTATAAACCTCGCTGAGAGAATCCTTGCCCAGGATCAATGCCAGCAGACAGTTGATGAAGGGCTTGAGAATGCCGTTACTCAGCGCATTGATGATCGCGGTAAACGCACTACCGACGATAACACCGACAGCCATATCCACGATATTACCTTTAGTGATAAACTTTTTGAAGTCCTTAAAGAAGCCGTCACGCTTCTCCTTCATTTTCTTCGTTGCATCTTTCATTTTTTGCTTCCTTTCCTTTTCCTCACCGGCGGCAATTCTTGCCTCGATGACCTCGGTATCTGCTTTTCCCATGGTGGTTATGTTCCTCCTTTTCACCTTTGGTGACATCATCTTATCACATTCGACAAAGGTTGTCAATAAAAAACGGGCGAAAAAATTTTTCCGCCCGTTTTTGGCATTTAAATAAGCTCTGCAATATCAAGGATCAACCGTTCGGTCTTTTCCCAACCCAGGCAGGGGTCGGTGATGGATTTACCAAAGGTTCCCTCGCCGATCTTCTGACAGCCGTCCTCCAGGTAGCTTTCAATCATAAATCCCTTGACGATCCTTTTGATATCGGCATTGTGACGGCAGGAATGGAGCACCTCCTTGCAGATGCGGGGCTGCTCGCCGTACTTCTTGCCCGAGTTGGCATGATTGGCATCCACAATGACGGCGGGATTCTTCAGGCCGGATTTCTCGTAAAGTGCCGCCAGGCGAGCCAGATCCTCATAGTGATAGTTGGGGTGGCTGGCGCCCTGCTCGTCCACATAGCCGCGCAGGATCGCGTGGGCATGCTCGTTGCCCTGTGTTTCCACGGCCCAGCCTCTGTAAATGAAGGAATGGGCATGCTGAGCGGCGGTGATGGAGTTCATCATGACCGAGAGATCGCCGCCGGTGGGATTCTTCAATCCCACGGGAACGCCAACGCCGCTGGAGACCAAACGGTGCTCCTGATTTTCGGTCGAGCGGGCACCCACTGCCACATAGGACAGCAGATCATCCAGATAGCGGTAGTTGGCGGGATACAGCATCTCGTCTGCGGTGGAAAGACCGGTTTCGGTCAGCACGCGGGTATGGAGATGGCGAATGGCAAGAATGCCGTGGTAGACATCGGGGGTCCCGTTGGGATCGGGCTGGTGCAGCATGCCCTTATAGCCGTCGCCGGTGGTACGGGGCTTGTTGGTATACACGCGGGGGATGATAACGATCTTATCCTTCACCTGCTCCTGTACGCGGGCAAGGCGATGCACATACTCCATCACAGGCTCGTCGCTGTCGGCGGAGCAAGGGCCGATCACCAGCACCAGCTTGTCGGATTCGCCGCCGAAAATCTTTTTGATCTCGGCATCGCGCGCCTCCTTCTGCTCGGCGGCCTTGTGGGGCACGGGGTATTTATCCTTGGTTTCCTGGGGGATAGGAAGCTTGCGAATGAAATTCATCTGCATAATTTACACTTCTTTCTCTCTTTTGAATTTGAATTGAATTTTTGTCTTATTCGACCGCGATCACATAGTCGTAAAGAGGCTGACCGCCGTCCAGTACCATCAGCTCGGCATCGGGGGCATTGGTGCGGAGCATCTCCTCCACCTTGGCGGTGATCTCGGGAACGGCATCGGCGCCGCAATAGACCGAAATAAAGGCAGGCTCGCTGACGTGCTCCATCAGAGCGGCCAGGGCGGCGGGGATCTCACCGGCCACCGATTTGACCTTACCGCCCACAAGGCCCAGCACTTCCCCATCCTTGATGGAAAGGCCGTCGATCTCGGCATCGCGTACCGCACGGGTAAAGGAAAGGGTGGTCACACCGGTGATCGCCTCTTCCATGGCGGCGGCGTTTTCTTCGGGCGCCAGGGTCTCGTCATACACCATCATGGCGGTAAAGCCCTGGGTAAACTGAGCGCTGTGAATGACGATGATCTTTTTATCCTCGGTCATTTCGGCGGCGCGCTCGGCCACAAGGAAAATGTTCTTGTTATTGGGCAGGATAAAAACGGTATCGGCATTGACCGCATCGATGGCCCTCAGCACATCCTCGGTGCTGGGGTTCATGGTCTGACCGCCGGGCACCACATAGTCCACACCCAAATCGCGGAAGGTGGCGGCAACGCCCTCACCCACCGAGATGGAAACAAAGCCCACAGGCTTGCGGGGCTCCTTGGGAGCGGCCGGCTTTTCATCGATCAATTCGGTATGTTGATTGCGCATATTCTCGATCTTGACCGTATAGAGCGATCCGTGACGCAATGCCTTTTCCAACACCTTACCGGGGTGATTGGTATGAACATGGATCTTGATCATGCTCTCGTCGTCAATGAACACAAGGCTGTCGCCAAGCCCCGCGAGATAATCGCGAAGCTCACCGCAAGTGCCCTCGCCCTTGTACGCGGTATCCTTATCCACGATGCACTCGGTGCAATAAGCAAACTTGATATCGCCTGTTTCAAAGCTGCCGAAATCGGCAACACCGGGGGTGCCGGCGGATGTCTCGTTCCCGCCCATACGGGCAACGGGTTGGCCGTTGAGCGCGGCCAGCATGCCGGCAAGGACGGTGACAAAGCCGCTACCGCCCGCATCCACCACGTTTGCCTCCTTCAGTACGGGCAAAAGATCGGGAGTCATGGCCAGTGCCTCGTTGGCGGAGCGCAGGATCAAGCCGAACAGCCCCACGATATCACCCTGATATTCCCCGCGCTCGGTTGCCTCGACAGCATGCTCGGCGCAGATACGCATGACCGTGAGAATGGTCCCCTCGGTGGGGGTCATCACGGCACCGTAAGCCTCTTTGGTGCCCTGATTGAGCGCTCTTGCCACATCGGCCGCATCCACCTCGTCCAGCCCCTTGACCGCCTTGGCAAAGCCGCGGAAGAACAGGGAGAGGATGGCGCCCGAGTTACCTCTGGCGGCACGGAGCATATAATCCGCCACCTTGGTGGCGCACTCGGAGACCGTACCGCTGAAATTATTGAGATTCTGCAGGGTGCTCATGGTCAAGCTCATATTGACGCCGGTATCTCCATCGGGAACGGGAAATACGTTAAGGGCATTAATGATTGCCTGGTCGTTGTTAAGTGCGTTGGCAGCCGAAATACACATTTCGCTGAATTTTTTACCGTCAAGCTTCATCTCAGCGCTCCTTTCCAAGGAAGAACAGTGCCATGGTGCCGGGGCCGGAATGGGCGCCGATCACGGGACCCACGTAATCGATCAGAATCTCCTTGACTCCCATGGTCTCACGGATGCGGTCTGCCAGATATTTGGCATCCTCCTCGCAATCACCATGGCTGATAAACACGGTCTGCTCTGCGGGGTTGAAGGCAAGCTCCTTCATACGGCTGCAAAGCTCGTCAAGAGAGGCGCGGCGGCCGCGCTTGATGCCGATCTTCACCAGATGCCCCTCATTGTCCACATGCATGATGGGCTTGATGCCCAGTGCCGAGCCTGCCACGGCGGTCACGGCGCTGACGCGCCCGCCGCGCTTGAGGAAAAACAGATCATCCACCGTAAACAGATGCACCAGATGCAGCTTGTTTTCCTCGACCCAGGCGCGTACCTCCTCCAGCGAGGCACCCGCATCCCGCTTCTTTGCGGCATGATAGACCAGCAGTCCCTGCCCCAAGGAGGCACACAGGGTGTCGACTGCGGCAACCGTGCGCTCGGGATATTCCTCGCTCAGCTCCTTGGCGGCGATACGGCCGGCGTTATAGGTGTTGGAAAGACCGGAGGAAAAGCCAAGGTAAAGGACATCCTTCCCCTGCTCCAGATAGGGTCTGAAAAACTCCTTGAAATGCTCCATAGCGACGGCAGAGGTCTTGGCACCCTTTTTGCTACGCAGAAAAGCATAAAACTCCTTGGTATCGATCTCATTGTTGGGGCGGGGCTCCTGTCCCTCAAGCGTTACCGCAAGCGGAAGGGATTCGACATTATATTGCTTAAGCAATTCTGCCGACAGATCTGCCGAGGAGTCGGTGATGATCACAAAAGAACTCATATTTTGGTTTCCTTTCTGCAAAGAATCGGAAAAAGCACTTGACAAGCGCCTTTTCCCGTGTTACACTTTTAAACAGTTACATTCGTAACACTACGATTTTACCACTTTATTTATAAACTGTCAATCGTTTCACTTACCGATGTGACATTTTAGGGGGGTTTGTTCATGAAAATCAAAAACGAATCCAACCGTTTGGCAAAGGAATGTATCGTCACAGCCCTGATTGAGCTGATGAAGGTGCGGGACTATCATTCGATCTCCATCACCGATATCACCCGCAAGGCCGGTGTTTCGCGCATGGCGTATTATCGCAATTACACCTCAAAGGAGGATATCCTCAACAAGTATATGGACGAGGTGGGCATTTCCATTCACGAAAAGATCGTGAAAATGAACACCCGCGATGAGATATTCGACTATTACCGTGCTCTTTTTGAGCAGCTGGGAGAGTATCGTGACCTGGGTATTACCGCCTATCGGGCGCACCTGGGTGAGCTGATCTTGGAGAACATCAACAAGAACATGGCAATGACCTTTCCGCCCGAGGACGAGAGTGCCGAGGCACGCTATCGGTACCTGTATCTGGCGGGAGCATTTTACAACGTATTTATCGAGTGGCTGAAGAACGGGCGGCAGGAGGACTGCGACGAAATGGCGCGACTTTGCTGCACACTGACCTGCGAAGGCTGTCACATCCCGAGAAAGGAAGAAAAAAACAATGAGTAATCAATTGAAAGTGGGCATTGTGGGCCTGGGTCTGATCGGCGGCTCCATGGCACGGGCATACAGCGGGGCGGGACACGCCGTGCTTGCTCATGACATCGATGATGCGGCGGTGGAGGCCGCACTGGCGGAAAATGCGATCTGCGGCAGATTGACCGCAGAAAATGTGGCCGAGTGCGACGTGATCTTTCTGGCGATCTATCCCAGAGCCGCCATTGCCTGGCTACGGGTGACCGCCCCCCACCTGACCAAGGATTCGATGGTAATCGATCTGTGCGGCACCAAGCGGGGCGTCTGCGGCACCTGCTTTGCCATGGCGCGGGAATACGGCTTCTCCTTTGTGGGCGGCCACCCCATGGCAGGCACCCAATATTCCGGCTTTGGAAACAGCAAGGACGGGCTCTTTCGCGGAGCGCCCATGGTGATCGTCCCCGAGAATCCCGAGGACGAGACGCTTCTCACGCGCGTGCGCGAGCTGCTCCTGCCCGTGGGCTTTGGCTCCATCACCGTTTCCACGGCCGAAAAGCACGACCGTATCATCGCCTTTACCTCTCAGCTGGCGCATGTGGTCTCCAACGCCTATGTCAAGAGTCCCAATGCCCAGGTGCACAAGGGCTTTTCGGCAGGCTCTTATAAGGATCTGACCCGCGTGGCATGGCTCAACGAGCAGATGTGGAGTGAGCTGTTCATGGAAAACAGCGACTATCTCACCGAGGAGATCGACGGTATCATTCACGCCCTCACCGAATACCGTGACGCCATGGCGGCGGGAGACGCAGGGCGATTGAAGGCCCTGCTGCGGGACGGCCGTCTTGCAAAGGAGCGAGTAGACCGAGGAAGCGAGGATAAGGCATGAAAACCGTAACGGTAAAGGCATCGAAAATCTATGACGTACAAATCGCCGGGGGACTTCTTTCCGCCGCCGGCGAGTCCTTGACAAAGCTGTTCCCCGCCCCTCGTAAGGTGATGCTGATCACCGACGACACGGTGCGGGCGCTCTGGGGTGACCGGCTGATCGCCACGCTGAAGGATGTGGGCTACACCGTCAGCGAATTTGTATTTCCCCACGGAGAGTCCTCCAAAACCGCGGCAACCATCGTCTCCATGTGGGAGGCGCTGGCCAAGGAGAATCTGACCCGCACCGACTTTGTGGCCGCTCTGGGCGGCGGCGTAGTGGGTGACATGGCGGGCTTTGCCGCCGCCACCTATCTGCGGGGCATCCCCTTTGTACAGTTTCCCACCACCCTGCTTGCCATGGTGGATTCCTCGGTGGGCGGCAAGACCGGTGCCGATCTTGCAGTAGGCAAGAATCTGATCGGTGCCTTCCATCAGCCCTCGGCGGTTTTCTGTGACACCGACACCCTGAGCACGTTGCCCGACAATATCTTTGCCGACGGGTGCGCCGAGGTCATCAAATACGGCTACATCAACGACCCCGAGCTGCTGGAGCTGCTGAAAAAGCCCTTTGCCGACGCCCCCGACGAGATCATCGCCCGTTGCGTTTCGGACAAGCGGGATCTGGTAGAGGCCGACGAGCGGGACACGGGCGCCAGACAGCTTCTGAATTTGGGGCACACGGCGGGACACGCCGTGGAGGCACTCTCGGATTTTACCATTTCCCACGGCTGTGCCGTGGCCATCGGTATGGTGCTGATGGCGAAGGCGGCGGTGACCGCAGGGCTTTGCGAGGCCGATGTGCCCGCCCATATCGAGGCTATGCTGAAGGCTTATCATCTGCCAACAAAGTGCCCTTACGGTGCGGCGGAGCTGGCACAGGTTGCGCTTTCCGACAAAAAGCGCAAGGGCGGCAGCATCACCTTGGTACTCCCGGATCGGGTGGGCAACAGTCGTCTGCATCCCGTGCCGGCGGATAGCTTAACGGAATTTTTCGAGGGCGGATTGAAATAACGGCGGCGCTTCGTCGCGAACACCGCTCTGCGAGCAGCAGTGCGGCATAAACCTCAAAAGCGGGACGTCGAAGGCGCCGTCCCCTACAGGAGAAACACATGAATATCACATTACATCACCCCGATTTTGTCCGTGAGACGGTGGCCCCCACCTCCAAATCGGCGGCTCATCGGGTATTGATTGCGGCGGCCTTCGCCGATCGCCCCTCGCGCATCCGCGTGACCGGGGCCGGGGCGGATATTGCCGCCACTGTACGTTGCCTTTCCGGTCTGGGTGCACGGATTGCGGAGATCCCTGACGGAACGGGAAACGCGTGGCTGGAGATCTCGCCGATTTCCGCACCCGTCCGCGGGGTAACGCTCGATTGCGGAGAATCGGGCTCCACCCTGCGCTTTATGGTTCCGGTTGCGGCGGCACTGGGCGCGGACGCCACCTTCATCCGCCACGGAAGACTCCCGGAGCGCCCCATGGAGCCCCTTGCGGGCGAAATGCTTCGCCACGGGGTGACCTCCACCGACAACGCAGACGGCTCACTGACCGTCAAGGGCAAATTGCCTGCGGGTGACTATACCATCGCGGCAAATGTCTCCTCTCAGTTCATCACGGGGCTTCTGTTCGCCCTTTCGCTATTGGACGAGCCCTCCACCCTTACCCTGACGGGGGAGATCGAATCCGCCCCTTACATCGACATGACCGTGAACGCCCTTGCCGCCTTCGGTGCGGCTCCCGAGCGCTCGGAGGACGGACGAATCTACCGCATTGCGGGTCGGGTACAAAAGCCCTTGCGCTCTCCCGGCACCCTCTATCCGGAGGGGGATTTTTCGGGGGCGGCCTTCCCGCTGGCGGCGGGCGCCATAGGCAAGCACCCCGTGACGGTCACGGGGCTTGACCTCTCCTCTTCCCAGGGCGACATGGCGATCCTTGACCTGCTGGAGCGCTTCGGTGCCCAGGTGGAGCGTGATGCGGAAAGGGGCGCAGTGACCGTCTCTCCCGCACCGTTGCACGGCATTGACATCGACGCCAAGCAGATCCCCGATCTGGTACCGATCCTTTCGGTTCTTGCCGCCACGGCCAACGGTAAAACGGTGATCTCCGGCGCCGCACGTCTGCGACTGAAGGAAAGCGACCGCATCGCCACCACCGCCGCACTGTTGCGCGCATTGGGCGGTCAGGTCACTGAAGCCGAGGACGGGCTGATCGTTGAAGGCACCAAAATCAAGGGAGGATTGATTATACCGCCGGGAACCGTGATCGGCGGGGAAACCGCCTCAACGGCAGAAGACGAAATCATCTTGATTTTGGACGGAAATGCTCAGACTGACACTACAGAGGACGTTATCATTTTGGACGGTGGCAATGCATCCTTCACAGGCGGCGAGGTGAACGGTGCCAACGATCACCGCATTGTCATGAGCGGTGCCATTGCGGCGCTTGCCGCCGCAGGGGATGTGATCATTCTCGGCACCGAAGCAGCGGCAAAATCCTACCCCACATTTTTTGACTTGATAAAATCCGCGGATTGAAAGGAACATTTATGGCAAACCAATACGGAAGCAATCTGCATCTGACCATATACGGCGGCTCACACGACCCCGAGATCGGCATGAGGCTATCGGGCTTTCCCAAGGGCTTTTCCCTTGACCGAGAGGTACTGCTCCGCTTTATGGCGCGGCGCGCCCCCAACGGCGGCGCCTTCTCCACCCCCCGCAAGGAGCCCGACACGCCCGAATTTCTCACGGGGCTGTCGGACAATCGGACAAACGGTGATGAAATTCATGCCATCATCCGCAACACCAACGCCCATTCCAAGGATTACTCCTTTATCTACGACACTCCCCGTCCCGGTCACGCCGACTACGCCGCCCTTTGCAAGTACGGTAAGGAAGTAGACCTGCGGGGCGGCGGACACTTTTCGGGCAGGCTGACCGCGCCGCTCTGCATTGCGGGCGGCATGGCACTGCAATATCTTGCCGCCAAGGGCATTCACGTGGGAGCACACATAGAGGCGATCCACGGCATCCGCGACAGACGCTTTGACGCCGTGGGCGTGGACGCCGAGACCCTTGAAAATCTGAAAAAATCTCCCTTCCCTGTGTTGGACGAGCAGGCGGGGGCAGCGATGCAACAGGCCATCACCGCCGCCAGGGCCGATCGGAACTCGGTGGGCGGTATTGTGGAATGTGCCGTCACGGGTCTGCCCGTGGGACTCGGTGAGCATATGTTCGCCGGTGTTGAGGGGCGTTTTTCCGCTCTGCTCTTTTCCATCCCCGCCGTGAAGGGCGTGGAGTTCGGTGAGGGCTTCGGTGCCTCCGAGCTGTTTGGCAGTGAAAATAACGACGCCTACCGTACCGACGGCAGGACCGTGACCACCGCCACCAACCACTGCGGCGGAATTTTGGGCGGCATGACCAACGGAATGCCCCTTATCTTCCGTGTGGCGTTCAAGCCCACCCCTTCGATTTCAAAGGAGCAGGACACCGTTTCACTCCTGCGCATGGAAAATACCACCATGTCGGTACCCGGCAGGCACGACCCCACCGTGGTGGTCCGCGCCGTGCCTGTGGTGGAGGCCGCCGCCGCTCTTGCGGTGCTGGACCTGTTACTTGACGAAAATTCTCATCAGTGAGGCATACGTATGAGCAACGAGAAAAGCATTCCTTCTCTGGAGCAATCCAGAGCCGCCATAGACCGCATCGACCGCGAGCTGGTCAAGCTGTTCTGTGAGCGCATGAACGTTTCCGCCGATGTGGCGGCATACAAGCGCTCGGTGGGCAAGCCCGTAACCGACGCGGCGCGTGAGCGCGCCCTGCTTGCCAAGATCTCCGAGCTGGCAGGCCCCGACATGGAGGAGTACGCCCGCACCCTTTACGCCACCATTCTCTCGGTCTCCAAGGCCTATCAGCACGAGCAGCTGAACACCTCCTCTAAGCTGGAGGGCAAGATCACCAAGGCATATAAGGAGACCTCCCCCCTCTTCCCTGCCAGAGCCAAGGTCGCCTGCCAGGGCGTGGAGGGCGCTTATTCCCTCAAGGCGGCGGAAAAGCTCTTTTCCTGCCCCGAGGTCAGCTTTTACAAGACCTTTGAGGACGTTTTCGACGCCATCGACCGTGGCGAGTGCCGCTACGGTGTTCTCCCCATTGAGAACAGCACTGCGGGCTCGGTAACGCAAATTTACGATCTGATGTCCTGTCACAGCTTTTACATCGTCCGTGCCCTGCGGCTGAAGGTGGATCACTGCCTGCTTGCCAAGCCCGGCACCAAATTATCCGAGATCAGAGAGGTGCTCTCCCACCAGCAGGGGCTTTCTCAATGCGCTCAATACTTAGAGAAGCTGGGCGATGTCAAGACGACCGCTTATCCCAACACGGCAAAGGCGGCGGAATTCGTCAAGAACGCAGGTGAGGGCTTTGCCGCCATCGCCAATCGAGATTGTGCAGACATCTACGGCTTGGAAATTCTGGATGAAGCCATTCAGGACAACGGTAACAACTACACCCGCTTTATCTGCATTTCCAAGGAGCCCGAGATCTATCCCGGTGCCGACAAGACCTCCATCGTGCTGACCCTGCCCCACAAGCCCGGCACCCTTTCCCGTCTGCTGACCCGCATCGACGCCATGAACATCAACCTGACCAAGCTGGAATCCCGCCCCATGCCCGGACACGACTTTGAGTTCCTCTTCTATTTCGATTTGGAATCCCCCATCGAGTCCCCCGCGCTCCTGCGCCTTTTGGGTGAGCTGGAATGCAGCAGTGAGAAGTTCCGTTATCTTGGCACCTATCGCGAGATGCTGTGAGGTAAGTCATGATCAAAAACACGAACATTCGCGCCGGTCTCATCGGCGCCAAGCTGGGACACAGCTTTTCCCCCCGCATCCACAAGGAATTTGCAGACTACCCTTATGACCTCATCGAGTTGGAGGAGGCACAGGTGGGCGAATTCCTGCAAACGGGCGATTTCGACGCCCTGAATGTAACCATTCCCTATAAAAAGACGGTCATTCCCTTTCTGGCCGAAATTTCGCCCGAGGCAAAGCGCATCGGCGCGGTAAACACCATCGTCCGCCGCCCCGACGGCTCGCTTGCGGGCTTTAACACCGACTACGCGGGCTTTTCCGACCTGGTGCGGGACTGCGGCGTATCGCTCAAGGGCAAAAAGGTGGTCATTCTCGGCTCGGGCGGTGCCTCCCGCACGGCGGTGACCGTGGCGGGCGACATGGGCGCCCGCGCCGTGGTGGTGGTCTCCCGCAGCGGAGAGGACAACTACGACAATATCGGCCGTCACGCCGATGCGGAGATCCTTGTGAACGCCACCCCCGTGGGGATGTACCCCAAAAACGGTGTTGCACCCCTTTCTCTTGAGGTCTTCCCGAAGCTGGAAGCGGTCTTTGACATGATCTACAATCCCGCCCGCACCGAGCTTCTTTTGGAGGCTGAAGGGCTGGGTATCCCCTATCGGAACGGTCTTTTGATGCTGGTCTCTCAGGCGCGCCGCGCCGCAGAGCTTTTTCTCGACACCAAAATCGACGATCTGGAGGTCAAAGCGGTAACCGATACCATCGCCCGTGAGACCGAGAACATCATTCTGGTGGGTATGCCCGGCTGTGGGAAATCCACTTTAGGCAAGCGGATCGCAGAGCGCCTGGGACGGAAATTCGTGGACTGTGACGAGGCGCTGGTCAAGGCGGCGGGTGTCTCCATCCCCGAAATTTTTGCAACCGAGGGCGAGGAGGGATTCCGCGCCCGCGAAACGGCAGTTCTTGCCGATATTGCAAAGGAAAGCGGCCTGGTGATCGCCACCGGCGGCGGCGTGGTCACCAGAGAGAGAAATTACCCGCTGATGCATCAGAACGGGCGTATCCTGTTTCTGGATATCAAGCCCGACGAGCTCCCCACCGAGGGCAGACCCCTATCGCAGAAAAAATCCCCCGCGGTGCTCTATGCCGAGCGGTTGCCTCTTTACCGTGCCGTTGCCGATCAAACGGTACCCATTACGCGGAATATTGAAGAAAACATGACGAAAATCATGGAGGTGCTGACAAAATGAAGCTGTTGGTGATCAACGGTCCCAATCTGAATATGCTGGGCATACGCGAGCCGGGCATTTACGGCGATCAGAGCTTTGCCGCTCTTTGCACATTCATCCAAAAGGCGGTTGCCGAGGTCGGCGCCGAATGTGAGCTCTATCAATCCAACCACGAGGGCTCCATTGTGGATAAAATCCAGGAGGCGTACGGCAAATTTGACGGCATCGTCATCAATCCCGGCGCCTATACCCACACCAGTGTAGCGATTTTGGATGCCCTTTCGGCGGTGAAGATCCCTACGGTGGAGGTACACATCTCCAACGTGATGGAGCGGGAGGAATTCCGCCATCACTCCTTTGTATCTCTGGTTGCCCAAAAGACCTATATGGGTCTTGGCTTTGAGGGGTATCGCCGCGCCGTGCGGTTCCTTGCGCTGGGCGAGGAATGAGGATATAGCAACAGGAGGGGGGAGCCCGTGGGCTCCCCCCTCCTGTTTTTCGTCATTGTTCGCGAGGTGCGTTGTTGTTTTGTCGGTCGTGGACAGCCACCTCACCTACGGGTTCCTGCGTATCCGCAAGGATACGCAAGCGTCGCCGCAGGCGACATATCGCACCGTAAGGCTATCGCATGACCGCAAGGTCATATATCGCATTGCCGCAAGGCAATATATCGCAGGCGCATCACGATGCGCCCCTGCTCAGCATTCCCGCAAAAAGGTGAGCAGGGTTTGATAAACGCGCTCAAAGGAATCCAGCTCCATGCGCTCGGCGGGGGTGTGCAGGTCGTAAATATTGCACCCCACCGAGATCACGTCAAGATTGGGAATTTTGTCGGAGATCAAACCGCATTCCAGCCCTGCGTGAATCACGGTTGCACAAATCTCTCTGCCCGTGGTGGCACGGTATGCCCTTTGCCAAAGGGTACTGACGGGAGAATCGGGAGCGCCCTCCCACCCCGGATACCCGGCATAATGACGGGTACGACCGCCGACACGCGCGGCAAGGGCATCCAACTCATCGGTGGATTCTTTGATCCGTGCGGGAAAGGGCGAGCGAGAGGAAAAGCCGAAGGATACCTCCCCCTTCTCGGTGCGTACTCGCGCCAGATTACGGGAGGTTTCGGGGCAATCGATCCCGTCGGTGCGACGGTAAAACACGCCGTTGCGTACCCCGAGGATGTCGAGAATATGCCGACTGTCGCGCTCGGTCATGATATGCGATACGGTGACATCTGTTACGGTAAGCGCACATCCCGCATCCTCGGGCGAGGACGTCAGAGACGACAGGAGTGCATCCGTATCGGAAAGAAAGCGCTTTGCCGCAGTCAGATCGGCGGGCAGAATGACCGCCTCGCAATCCCGCGGAATGGCATTGTCTTTGTCGCCCCCCGTCAGCGAAACCGTGCGGAACGGGGTGTGTTTTTGCAGATTTTCAAGGATTTTCCCCATGATGACCAATGCATTGGCTCGTCCTTTATCGATATCACTGCCGGAATGGCCGCCGCAAAGGCCGTGAAGGGTCAGCTTCAGCCCCTCGCCCTTCCCTTTTTCAAGGGTCACGGGCAATATAAGATCACTGCGGATTCCCCCACAGCAGCCGGTGATGATCAAATGCTCTTCGGAGGTGTCAAAATTGAGCATACGTCTTGCCGAAATCCGTTCATAGTCGAATGCGGCGGCCCCCAGAAGCCCGACCTCCTCGGAAGCAGTAAACAGACATTCCAGCGGCGGATGAGAGTCGGCGGCACCGTCCAAGGCCGCGAGCAAAAGCGCCACGCCGAACCCATCGTCGGCGCCAAGAGTCGTCCCCTTTGCCGAAAGGATATTCCCCTCACGCTGTAAATTCACGCCCTCCTTTGAAAAATCGTGTGCGGTGGCGTATGCCACCTCGGTGACCATATCGGTATGAGCCTGCAACAGCAGTGCGGGCTCGTGCTCCCTGCCCTTGCTTCCCTGCTTTTTGATCAGCACATTGCAAGATGCGTCACGGTAGCATGCAAGTCCGCGGGCGGCGGCAAAGCTTTCCAGATAATCCGCGATTCCCGCCTCATGTCCCGAGGCGCGCGGGATAGCGGCGATCTCGGTAAAATAGCGGGCGGGCAGAGACGATACAGAAGGCTCCATAAGCGTTGACATAACAGTTCTCCTTTTTTGATACGAATTCACCGTATTTTATGCAAAAAAGCCGCTTCTCATCAAGCATGAAAAGCGGCTGAATTCATAACCGGGAAAGTGCCACGGCCGCGCCCTCAACGGCGGCTGTTTCGGCATTGGCGGCGCGGCGGACGCGCAATCCCATGACCTCGTCGAAAAACTTATCCATTCCCGAAAGCAGGGCGCCGCCGGTCAGAACAACGCCACCCTTGGCGATGTCGGCACGCATATCATCCCCCGTTTGCTCGATCACGGCAATAATGGCATCCAGAATAGAGGTGAGGGGCTCGGTCAGTGCGCCCAGCATCTCCTTGGAAGAAAGCGTGACAACGCGGGGCTCTTTATTCTTCATGCAACGCCCCTTGACATCCAGATGCTTTTCCTCGGCTGACTTTTCCAGCGCGCCGATGCGGATCTTAATCTGCTCGGCGGTACGCTTGCCGATGAAAAGTCCGTGCTTCTTGCGCATGTATTCGATGATGGCCGAATCAAACGCGTTCCCCCCTACGGGAACGGTCAGGTGTGTGACCATTTCGCCGATGAAGATCATGGCGACCTCGGTACGGGAGGCGCCCACATGCACCAAAAGCTGCCCGACGGGCGAAGAAAAGTCAAGTCCGACCCCCAAAGCCGCGCAAAGCGGTGCCTCCAGGAGATGCACACGGGCGGCGCCTGCCGCCAGGGCCGCATCCTCAACGGCATTGGTCTGTGCCTCGGTCAGATCGCAGGGGATGGACACCATCACCTGGGGGCGCAGCACGGTACGTCCCACGGCACGGCGGAGGAAAATGCGCAGCATGGCACAAAGGATGTCAGCACTTTTGACAACGGGATCCCAGACGGGCCAACAGAGCCGCAGGCGGTCGGGATTGGCCTCAACCAAACGCAGTGCGGGTGTTCCCGCCTCGATCACTTCGTCGGTGTCGATCTCTACAGCGGCAACCGAAGGCTCACGCAACAGAAGTCCTTCTTCCTGCGTGCAGATCGAGATCTGCTTGGTACCGATGTCAATACCGAGATTTTTGCGAAGCATGCGATTTCCTCCTTTCCGAATATTTTGCGGATAATAAAGTCATATGCATATACGGTAATATATTAACACTAAAACGGCCAATTGTCAAGAAAATTTTGCCAATGTCTCCCTGCTGTACTTTTTTGGCGTAACGGCAACCGATACCGACAAGACCTCGGCGGCACCGTTTTTGCGAAGCACTCTGACGCCCTCTGCCATCCCCGCGCCGGTGGTCACCAGATCATCCACCAGGATCACCCGACAGCCCTCGGCCGAGTTGACGGCGCGGAATGCCCCCTTCAGATTACTCTGCCGCTCTTTTACGGTCAGAGTCTTTTGCTCGGTGCCGTCCTTGACCCGCTTAAGCAAAGACAGGCAGGGGTAATCCGTCAGGCGGGAAAGGCACTTGGCCAGCTCTCGCGCCTGATCGAAGCCGTAGCGGCGGACACTCTTGCGGGAACGGGGCAAATAGGTAATAACGGTATGAGAAATCGGTGTTTTTTCGTTCTGCTTTTCCACCGTGCGGCAAAGGGCGGGAGCCAGCTCCTCGGCACAACAGTTGAAGGTGCGGGAGCGAGGGCTTCGCTTCATACCGTACACGGCACGCCGCACGGTGGCATGCTCGCCTGCGTCGGTATAAGGAGCCAATTTGATCAAGCCGAGGCTCCCCGCCCGCTCCATGATCTTGGGCTGACACCGACAATCACAATAAGCGGCAAAGCAGTCGGGGCATTGGGACAGCAGGCTCTGCTCCCACAAAGGGGCGCAAACGGGGCAGAAAAACGGCGCTTTCTTCATGCCGACAGAGGGCGGCAAGCGGTCGCCGCACCCCACGCAACGAGGCGGAAAGCAAAGGTCACGCACCGTTTGCAAAAAAGGCTTCATTTCCCGTCACCACCCGCAAAAAGTCTGGCGCAAAGCCCTGTATAGCGCATGGATTGGCGATTGTTCTGTACCATTTGGGCGGCGATATCCTCCCGACCCACCAATATGACCATCTTTTGTGCACGGGTGACTGCCGTGTAGAGCAGATTCCGCGTCAGAAGCATGGGCGGAGCGGCATAAAGCGGCAAAATAACCACAGGATATTCACTGCCCTGGCTTTTATGAACCGTTACGGCATAGGCGAGCTCCAGCTCGTCCAGCCCCGTGAAGTCATAAGTCACGTGGCGATCGTCAAACAGCACCTCCACGCTTCTGTCTTTCGGGGAGATATTTTCAATGATGCCGATGTCGCCGTTAAAGACGCCACACCCGCTTTCCTCGCCCCGTTCCCATATTAAATCGTAATTATTGCGGGTCTGCATGACCCGATCCCCTTCTCTGAAGATCACATCGCGCACCCGATGCTCCCGCTTGCCCGCTCTTGGCGGATTGAGCGTGTTCTGCAACAAGCGGTTCAGATTTTCGGTACCCGCCTCGCCCTTTCGCGAGGGGGAGATCACTTGAATATTTCCAACGATCTGCGCCCCGTAGCTGCGGGGCAAGCGGGTATGGCAAAGATCAGCCACGGTAAAGGAGATCTCTTTGTCGCTCTGCCTTGGCAAGAAGAAAAAGTCGTTATTCTTCACATCAAGTCGCGGCATTTCCCCTCGGTCAATGGCGTGGGCGTTGGTGACGATCAGGCTGTGCTGTGCCTGTCGGAACACCTCGGTCAACGCCACCGTAGCAAAGCGCCCGGATGCGATCAGATCCCGCAGGACATTCCCTGCCCCCACCGAGGGGAGCTGATCGGCATCTCCGATCAGGATCAGACGCGCTCCCGGCTTGATCGCCTTGAGCAGTGCGGCGGTCAGCGCCGAATCCATCATGGAGCTCTCGTCCACGATGATGACGTCCTCCTCCAGCAGGTCCTTTTCGTTGCGGGCAAACTGAGCCTTTTTGCCGTCTGTGTAGCTCATTTCAAGCAAACGGTGTACTGTTTTTGCTTCCGCCGAGGTTGCCTCGGACAGGCGCTTGGCGGCGCGCCCCGTGGGGGCGGCGAGCGCCACCCGAAGATCCAGACTGCGGAAAATGCGCAGCAGCGCCCGCACCACGGTGGTCTTACCCGTACCGGGACCGCCCGTTAAGATCATGACGCCGTTCTCGAGGGCGTTGGCGATGGCCTCCTTTTGCAACTGGGCGTAGGCGATACCGCCGCTTCGTTCCTCGCGGGTGATAAAATGATCGATGTCCCGATTCTCAATCTTGATGCAGGCGCGATCCAGGATCACCAGCTTATCGGCAATGGTGCGTTCACACTCATAGGAGGCACGGTCAAAAATGTAATCCCGTTCCTCCTTTTCGGTTTTCACATGAATGCGGCGCAGCTTCTGCTCCTTGAACAGCTGAGCAACACCGTTCTCCACCTGTGCGGGCGTTACCCCCAGCATAGAGCTTGCCGCCTCGGTCAATCGCTCGGCAGGCAAGCAGGTATGGCCGTTCAAGGCAGCGTTATAGGTAAGCACATAAAGGATGCCGCTTTTGACACGCTCCTCCCCTGTGCGGTCAAAGCCGATCTTCTCGGCCATGGCATCGGCCTTTTCAAAGCCGATACCCTCGATTTCCTCGCACAGGCGGTAGGGATTCTCGCGGGCTCGATCCACGGCGGCGTTCCCCCATGCCTTATAGATGCGAACCGTCAGAGCCGCACCGAAGAAGTCGCGAAAGAACATCATGGCCGAGCGAATGCCCGCCTGGCGGGAGAATTCCTCGGAGATCTCGGCGGCCATCCGATGACTGATGCCGGGAATCTGAGTCATCCAGTCGGGATGGTTCTCAATCACATCAAAGGTATCCTCGCCGAACATCTCCACCAGCTTTTGGGCCTTCTTGGGGCCGATCCCCTTTACGGCGCCCGAGGAGAGATAGCGCAGAATGGCGGCGGCATCGGAGGGGAGACGCTTTTCAAACTGCTCGACCAGGAACTGTCTGCCGTATTTGGGATTGTGCACCCATTTGCCGAACACGGTCAGCTCGTCGCCCTCGGCCACATAAGGTATGGTTCCCACCAGGGTCACCAGCTCGTTCTGATCGGTACCGAAATCCAGGATCGTATAGCCGTTTTCCTCATTGGCATAAATGATGCTCTCCACACTGCCGCTCAGCTTTTCCTGCCCGTCGGGCATGTTCTCTCTTTCCCGCTCCACGTCTTTCCCCCTCCTTTCCTTTTTCTACAATTTTACAAAATAAAATCCTGCGCCCCCCGCGCGCAAGGCGTCGAGGAGCGCTTCATTTTCTGCCAGCTCCGGATCGACCAAGGCGATGATACGCCCGGTGCCGCAAAGGAACATACCGTCCCTGACCCGATCAAGCAAAAGCGGAATATCCTCTGCCGCAGTATCCCTTCCGATCTCCACCACTACCCCCATGCGGGCAGGCGAAAGTCGGGAGGTCACAAATAGCCGTATGATAGCGTAAAGCCCGAATACAGCAAGCACGGCAAGTAAAATTTCTGCAATCAGTTGGATGTACAACAAGCTCACCCCCTTGGCAAAAGTGTATGCCAAAAGGGCGAGATTGGTCATCAGAGCAGCTCAGAGGCCAAAATCGGGGCCAGATCGCGCTTTTCCCACGGAATGTCGAGATCCTCTCTGCCCATGTGACCGTAAGCGGCCAGAGGCGAATAAATGGGGCGACGGAGGCCAAAGCGCTCAATAATGGCGGCGGGACGTAGATCGAAATACTTCTGCACCGCCTCGGAAATAGCAGATTCGGCTACCTTACCCGTGCCGAAGGTGTCGATCATCACCGAAACGGGGCGTGCCACACCGATGGCATAGGCCACCTGTACCTCACATTTGTCGGCAAGGCCTGCGGCAACCACATTCTTGGCAATATAGCGGGCGGCGTAGCAGGCAGAGCGGTCCACCTTGGTGGGATCCTTGCCCGAGAAGGCTCCGCCACCATGGCGGGCATAGCCGCCGTAGGTATCCACAATGATCTTGCGTCCGGTCAGACCGGTATCGCCGGCAGGGCCGCCCACAACGAAGCGTTCGGTGGGGTTCACGAAGATCTTGGTCTGAGCATCCAGCAGCTCTGCGGGAATGATCTCTTTGATGACCAAGCTGATCATATCCTCACGGATGGTCTTCAGCTCTACGTCGGGGGCGTGCTGGGTGGAAATGACCACCGTATCCACGCGGACGGGCTTGTCGTCCACATATTCCACGGTAACCTGGGTCTTTCCGTCGGGACGCAAATACTGCAGTGTGCCGTTTTTGCGCACCTCGGTCAGGCGCTTTGCCAGCTTGTGTGCCAGAGAAATCGGCAGGGGCATCAGCTCGGGGGTCTCGTTGCAGGCGTAGCCGAACATCATACCCTGATCGCCCGCACCGGTATCCAGCGCATCGCTCATATTGCCCTCTTTGGCCTCCAGGGCCTTATTGACGCCCATGGCGATATCGGGCGACTGCTCGTGAATCGAGCTGAGCACGGCACAGCTGTCGCAGTCAAAGCCATATTTGGCACGGTCATAGCCGATCTCGCGCACGGTCTCGCGGACGATGGACTGAATATCCACATACGCCTCGGTGGTGATCTCGCCCATCACCGTGACCATGCCCGTGGTGCAGAAGGTCTCGCAGGCCACACGGGACATGGGGTCCTGGCGGAGCATTTCGTCAAGGATAGCATCCGAGATCTTGTCACAGATCTTGTCGGGATGCCCTTCGGTTACGGATTCGGATGTAAAAAGCATTTTACGGGGTTCCATTTTATTCCTCCATAGCAAATGAAAATCCCCCCGTACCGCGCCCAAAGGGCTCGGCAACCGAGGGGAGTCAATACAGGTTTACTCATCTCTCGGGATTTAGCACCTTTCCCATACGGGGAGGTTGCTGTAGGATCTACGGGCCTGTCCCTCCCCTACTCTTGATGATGATTTATTATAGCATATTACAGCGGCAATTGCAAGCCCCTTGACACACTTTATCGGGTAAAAGATCAAAGCAGCCAGGTAAGCGCCGCAAGAGCACCGTAGGCGATCAGGGTGACAATGACACCGGCGATCATCACGCCCAACAGGCAGGATAAAAATGCCTTCCAGGGCTTCATGCCGATGGTGGCCGCCACAAGGGATCCCGTCCACGCGCCGGTAACGGGCAACGGAACCGCAACAAAGAGACAAACACCCCAAAAGGAGTATTTCTCGATCTTTTCACGGTTCTTTTCGGCTTTATTGGTCAACCACGTGCCGACTTTATTGAAAAATTTGATCTTACTGCGGGTCATCCAGCCGATGAACTTATTAATAAACAGCAAAATGAAGGGCACGGGGATCATATTGCCGATGACGGCATAAAGATAGCTCTGCCACCATTGCAGCCCCAGGCCCATGCCCAAGGGAATGGCTCCGCGCAGCTCGATGATCGGAATCATGGAGCAGATCATCACACCGAAATGGGCACCGAGAACATCGGTCAGAAAGGTTTTGATCGCATTGATCATGGCACTCATAGGAAGACCTCCTTTCGCAAAATATCGCACAATGTATGTATTATATACGATTTCGCGAAAAAAATCAAGTATTACGACACACCAAAATCAAATTTCCCGCCAAGAACCGTGAAAATCAGAACAAGAGACAGTGCGATCAACACAACGGCCACGGATGTGACGATGATATTGGTCAGGCTCTTTCGCATTTTAGTGGCCGAACGGGGTGAGTTTTCGCCTGTTTCGGTCTGTTCCTCCAACGGCGCTTCGGTTGCCCTTTGCGCAGACAAAATGCCCAGTTTGTGCAATGCACGTGACAAGGGCTTATAAAGAAGCAGCACAGCTCCCACGTTGATGACGGCCTTGAGCAGGTTGAATGGCAGCAAAAGGGTGGGGATCATCTGCCGAACGGCATCCATGGTGGTTCCCATATAATAGGGGGTAATGAACAGGTTGGCAAGAAGCATCACCGCTGTCATCACCAATGCGCCCGACAAAAGGCCGGCAACGGCCCCCCACAGAGTCTTTTTCCATTTATAAAAGAGGGATACGGTAACCGAAAAAGCCACCGAACCGAGAATATTCATAATCAGACCGTAAATACCGGTATCGCTGGTAGCTAGCTCCAGCAAAGGAACGACAACAGCGATCAGAAGCGCCGACAAGGGGCCGAAGCAAAGACCGCAAAGGGTGATGACGGCATCCTTGACATCCATGGTCAAAAAGCCGACCTTGATGTGTATCACCAGCATTGTCACATAGGCCATGGCAGTAAACATGGCAATCATGACCATGCGACGGATATTCTGACTGTTTTTTCTTTTGGTTTGCATGATTGAACTCTCCTTTCCATGAAAGAAGCGCCAAAAAACAAAAAGCCGACAGTTCCCTGCTGTGGGAATTTGTCGGGGCGGCAGAAACACTTCTGCCTTTGTTGGCTCTTCTTCTCTTATCCGGACTTTCAGCAAAAGCGGGCATGCGCTTTTGCAACCGTCGGTTTGGGAGTTACACCCAATCGGCGCCACGGCTTCCCTGTGGCGTTCGCAGACTGATGACGGCGTTTGCGTCATTCACTGCCGGTATGGAATTTCACCAATCCCCGAAGAATATGATATGCTTGAAAATCCCCCGCCGCCAAAGGCGGCGGGGGCGTTTTAAGATCTTTGAATCTTATCGATTAGGCAAGGATCTTAGCAACAGCGCCGGAACCGACGGTACGGCCACCCTCACGGATAGCGAAGCGGAGACCCTCCTCGCAAGCGATGGGGGTGATCAGCTCGACGGTCATATCAACGTTGTCGCCGGGACGGCACATCTCAACGCCTTCAGGCAGAGCGATGGTACCGGTAACGTCGGTGGTACGGAAGTAGAACTGAGGACGGTAGCCTGCGAAGAAGGGCTTGGAACGGCCGCCTTCCTTCTCGGTCAGAACGTACACAGTGCCAACGAACTTGGTGTGGGGATGAACGGAACCGGGCTTAGCCAGAACCTGACCACGCTCGATCTCATCCTTAGCAACGCCACGGAGCAAAGCGCCGATGTTGTC